>CANQPR010000062.1 GCA_947625715.1 uncultured Bacilli bacterium | reverse complement strand
AAATGTGAACTATATTTTGGCAAAAGTGCAGTTGAATATTTAATAGATTTACAAAAAGAAAAACCGAGTGAATTAGCCTATGATGGAAAAGAAAGTTTAGGAGAATATGGAACTGATGACAATAATTTACGATTCATAGGAAGTAATCCAAATAATTATGTTGAATTTAATAATGACTATACATACAAGGGATATTATAGTAGTAGTTCTAGTAGTTATAGAGAATATAACTCATATGAAGAATGCACAAATGCCTCATCATATAACTATAATTGTGAAAAAAGACCATCCTGGAGAATTATAGGAGTAATGAATAATATAGAAGATGAATATGGTAGTATAGGAAGTCACTTGAAAATTATTAGAGATAGCATAGGAATATATAGTTGGGATTCTACCGATAATTATAGTACGAGCCTGGGAACTAATAGTGGCTATGGAATAAATGAATGGAGTACCTGTGCCATCGAAACAGTATTAAACGAAAATTACTATAAAAAGGAAGCTGGAGGAATATGCTATAATGACAAAGAATTAAAACTAACAGAATGTCCAAAGTGGGAAAGTATTGGATTAAATGAAGAAGCAAAAAGTATGATAAGTAAAGTGAAATGGAATACCGGAGCTATTATGGTTACATCTATTCCATCTAGAATGTATAGTTTAGAGCGCAGTCTTAATGATGGCCTATGTGCAGGATATGGAAGTCGCGATAGATCTTATAATGTACGAATTGATTCAAAGCCAAGGACAACAGAGTGGCTGGGTTATATAGGTTTAATGTATCCAACTGATTTTCTTTTTGCTATTGGAGGGGAATCACGATTAAATTGTATGAAAGATAGTTTTGATAGTTTAACAACTAGAACTGATTGTGGAGAAAGTTGGTTTAATGGTCAAGCTTTTACAAGTCGAGATTTTACAATTACGCCTGTATGTCATATGGGTAGCAATTACACAGTAGATGGACAATCTAAAGTTGCTTCGGCATATAAAAATATTTTCGCAAATGGTATGCATATTCAAATACTAGGTGGCTCTGCTTCAGATGCTAGTTCCATTCGCCCTACAGTGTACTTAAATTCCAATGTTAAAATCGAAGAAGATGCAAGTGAAGACTATGGCTCTGTTACTAATCCTTTTCGTTTCACAGTTGATTAAAAAACTATGGGTATTAAATTTATTTTGGCTATGTTATAATTAAGATAATAAATGAAAGGCAATGGATTTCATGAAAAAAGTATATATTATAACTGGGGCAAATGTTTTTTAGGTAACAATATTATTAGAAAATTAAATGCTGACTCTCAAATAGAAATTAGAGCTTTAGTATTACCAAATGATTCTATAAATTCATTAGCAAATTTAAATTGTCAAATTTATTATGGTGATGTTACAAAAAAGGATACTTTAAAAGAAATTTTTGTGGGTTTAGAAAATAAGGAAGTTTATGTTATACATTGTGCAGCTATTGTATATATAAAATCTAAAAATGATAAAAATGTATATGAAGTTAATGTTAATAAAACTAAAAATATTGTTGATAAAGTATTGGATATAAAAGCTAAGTTGGTCTATGTTAGTAGTGTTCATGCCATTAATGAAAAAAAGAGACATGAAGTAATAAAAGAGATTACTGATTTTGATAAAAATCAAGTTGTTGGTTTATATGCAAAAACAAAATCTGAAGCAGTAACATATGTTTTAAAGATGGTTAAAGAAAAAAATTTAAATGCTTGTGTTGTTCACCCCTCAGGAATAATAGGACCTTATGATTTTAAAAACAGTCATTTAACGCATTTAATTAATGTTATTGCTAATCGAAAATTATTTGTGATGGTAAAAGGTGGCTATGATTTTGTAGATGTTAGAGATGTAGCCCAAGCGATTATTAAGTCTTGTAGTATAAATAACAAAAAAGAGTGCTATATTCTATCTAATCGTTATATAACAATGAAAGAATTAGCTGATATAGTTCGTGAGATAAAAAAAATAAGAAAAAGTTTTACCAATCTGGGTTGCTAAGTTCATCGCTCCTTTTTGTGAAATTTATTATAATATAATGAAGAAAAAGCCTTTATTTACTAAATATTCATTATATACTTTATCATCTAATGCTAATTATAGTAATGAAAAAGCAAAAAAAAATTTGAATTATCAAAACCAAGATATAAAAAAGACAATTAAAGATACAATAGATTGGTTAGAAAAAATAAATAAACAACATATGATTAATTAAGGTTTTAGCTTGAACTATCGTTAATTATATGCTAAAATTCTAATAGTTTTGATGTGAGGAGGAAAGATTATGGCAAAAAATGAAAACAGACAATTTTTAGGTTTAAAGTGTACTCGTTGTGGCAAACAAATACGTCCAACAATCAAAAACAAAAAAAATACTCCAGATAAACTAGAAATAAAAAAATATTGTCCTAATTGTCGTCAAACAGTTGTGTTTAAAGAAACTAAATTAGGTAAATAATAAGGGAGGTTTAAGTTTATGAATATTAATATCAACGATATTAAAAATGGAATGACTATTATTATTGATGGTAATTTATGTCAAATTATGGAATTTCAACATGTAAAACCAGGAAAAGGTAGTGCTTTTGTAAGAATTAAATTAAAAAACTTACGAACTGGAGCTGTCGTAGAAAACTCTTATAATACAAATATTAAAATTGAAAGAGCTAGAATTGAAAGAAATCCAATGCAATTTTTATATACTGATGGCAATAACTATGTATTTATGAATACGGAAAATTATGATCAAATAGAAGTTCCCGCTAGTAAATTAGAAAATGAAAAGAAATTTTTAAAAGAAGGACTTGAAATTCAACTAGAATATTATGAAGGAGAACTTTTAGGAATAACTTTACCAGAAAAAATAGAATTTGAAATTATTGAAACCGAACCAGCTGTGAAAGGAAATACAGCCAATAATGCTATGAAAGATGCAACTATTGAAACTGGTTATACTTTAAAAGTACCACTATTTATTAATCAAGGGGAAAAAATAATTGTTTCCACTAGTGATGGTAAATATTCAAGTAGAGCTTAAAATACTGATTTCTATTTCAGTGTTTTTTTAACCAATAATAATTTGACATTACTAACATAAAATAATATAATAATAGACATTTGAAAGATGGGGAATGTATGTTTTTAACAATTTATTTTGGAACCAGTATTTTAAATGTGGGAGTTAATTCTATTCAAAGAATTTATTTAAAAGAGATGATTAAAGATAAAGGTTATGAAATTATCGATTTTGATAAATTGTATTTAGAAAATTTGTTAGATAATGTTTGTATTGTTGTTTTAGCGTTCATGCCTTTTTATAATATTTATGATTTATTAGATAATTTAATAAATAAAGATGAAAAATTAAATGCCTTATTTACGAATTTAATTAATAAAAAAATAATTACTAATAAAATGTTAAATAGTATATGTGTTGATATGCAAAAAGTAAAATTAAATAATAAAAGTTATGAAGATATGACTTTAAATGAAAAAATTACTTGGCTAAATAATAACCGGGAAGAACAAACATTAAAATTAGAAAGAAAATTAAAATAAGCATTGGTAGTTTTTCTTGTGATTTTTTACTTTGAGTGATACAATTTTACTGTTTTAAAGAAAGAGGGCATAGTTATGAATTTATGGCTATTTTGGATAATTACCATTGTATTATTAATTATTGTAAAATTAACAACCGTTAATTTAATAAGTATTTGGTTTATTATCAGTGGTATTTTAGCAATGTTTAGTTCCTTTCTTACTGATAACTTATTAATTCAATTAGGCATATTTGCTATAGGTGGTGTTTTACTATTAATTTTAAGTAAGCCTTTAATAGATGCTAAAAAAGAAAAAGAAGAAAAAGAAAATTTAGAAAAATTAGTTGGTATGAAGGGAATTATCAAAGAAGAGGTTAGTAAAACCAAAGAAGGAAAAGTACAAATAAATAAAGAACTTTGGACAGCTTTAGCAGAAAAAAAAATTATTGAAGAAAAGGAAGTTGTTGTAGAAAAGATTGTAGATAAAAAATTATTAGTTAAAGAAGTAAAAAAACAAGGGGCTAGTGAAAAGAAAACAGCTAAGAAAATCGAGAAAAAGGAAAGTAAAAAATAATGATAGTTTATCATTCTTTAGCGCCCGTGTATGATAAAAATTGTAAAATCCTTATTCTCGGGTCATTTCCAAGTGTGAAATCAAGAGAATTAGGATTTTATTATATGCATAAAACTAATCGCTTTTGGCAAGTTTTAGAACAAGTTTATGAAGAAAAAATAATTGATAAAAAAAGTTTTTTATTAAAACACCATCTTGCTCTTTTTGATGTTGTCTATAGTTGTGAGATAGAAAATTCTAAAGATACAAGTATTAAAAAAGTAAAACCTAATGATATAAATAAATTATTAAAAGAAAGTCAAATTAAAAAAATATATACAACAGGAAAAAAAGCTCATGAACTTTATATGAAATATATATATCCTAAAACAAAGATTAGTGATATATGCCTGCCATCTACTTCGAGTGCTAATGCTAGTTATACTCTTAATGATTTAAAAGAAAAATATCAAATTTTAAAGGATAGTGATGATGATGAAAGATTTATTAGAAAGATATAGTTATGATTGTTCTAAATATTGTTTAGAAGTTAAACAAGATAATAATGGAAGTGTTTTATTTTATGATAAAACTTCCAATGAATTTATTTGTCAAGCTCTAGAAATTGATTGGCTTAAAGAAGTAGGAAATAAAGAGTTTTTAATAGGCATCTTTCCTAATGAAGAGCGTTATGGAGAAATGCAACATATTAAATATAATAATGAAAATAAACGTTATGAAGTAATTAATCAACTAACATATATAAATAGAGAAAATGTTATTATTACCGATCACTACATATTTTTACCTTGGAAGGGTAAATCAAAATTATATGATTGGAAAAATTGTTATTTATTCCCTTATTTGTGCCAATTTTCTCAAGCAACAGATGTATATAATGAACTTTATTTTCATGGAATATATGAAGTTGAACGAAAGGGTATAAAAGATACATTACACATGCGTATTAATCCTAAAACTTTAAATGTAGAACGTTTATTTAGTGAAATGAGAAACCAAGAAGTACCTTTAGAAAAAGTAGTGACTGATGAATTAGATGAATTTAATCATGTAAAATTAGATTTTAAAAATGAAATATATAAAGAATTATTAATTATTGCTAATAGTCTAGAAGAAGTAAAAAAATTAAAAAATGAAAAAATCAATAATTGTTTAAATAGGCAGTTATAGTTTTTTCCTTTTTTTTTTGATACAATATATTTGTGATAAATATGTATGTAGACGTCTTAGTAGAAATTAAAAATAAGCAAATTGACCGAACTTTCACTTATTTAGTCCCACTTTCCTTACAAGATAAAATAAAATTAGGAATGATTGTCAAAGTACCTTTTGGAAGTAAACAAGTTGAAGGATACGTCTTAAAAATAACCAATGAAGTAGCAAATATAAAAGTTAAAGAAATAATTGGGATTAAAAATGAAGATATTAATTTAAATCAAGAGCTATTAGAATTAGGCAAATTTTTACAAGAAGAAAGTTTATGTAGTTTAAGTAGTGCTTATGCAACGATGTTACCCAAAGCTATTAAAGCAAAGAATAATACAAATGTTAAAAAGAAATATGTAACATATTTAGTTAAAAATGAATTTTTAGAAAAAAAGTTTAGTAAAGCCCAAATAGAAGTTTTAAAATTATTTGTAGATAAAGATAAAATTCTTAAAAAAGATGCTTTATTAGTTAGTCAATCAGCAGTTAAAACCCTTTTAAATAAAAAAATATTAAAAGAAGAGACTAAAGAAATATATCGTTATAATTTTAAAAAAGTAGAACCTGATGAAAAGAAAAAATTAACTTTGGAACAAGAAAAAGCATATTTAAAAATCAAAAGTTATTTAGGAAGTAATAAAACTATTTTATTACATGGAGTTACGGGTAGTGGTAAAACAGAAGTTTATTTACAAATTATTGAACAAGTTATAAATAATGGGCAAACGGCTTTAGTTTTAGTACCCGAGATAAGTTTAACACCCCAATTTGTTGAACGTTTTAGTGCGAGATTTAATAAAGGTATTGCTCTTTTGCACAGTGGTTTAAGTGATGGAGAACGTTACGATGAGTGGCGAAGAATAAATGCGGGTGATGTTAAAATTGTCATTGGAGTTCGCAGTGCTATTTTTGCCCCCTTAACTAATATCGGAATTATTATTTTCGATGAAGAACACTCCCTTTCTTATAAACAAGAAAATAATCCTAAATATCATGCTTTAGCAATAGCACTAAAAAGAAGTAAAACATGGAATTGTCCATTAGTTTTGGGAAGTGCAACGCCATCTTTAAATACTATTTCAAGAGCTTTAAAAAAAGTTTATGAATATGTACCAATAATAAAAAGAGCAAATGGAGGTGATTTACCTTTAATAACTCTTGTAGATATGAGCGAAGAAATGAAACACAATCATTTAATATTAAGTAGAGCATTAGAGTCTGAAATAAATAAATGCTTAGAAAAAAAAGAACAAATTGTTTTACTTTTAAATCGAAGAGGACACTCATTAATTGTTACTTGTTCTAATTGTGGTTATACTTATACTTGTTCTAACTGCGATATTACATTAACTTATCATAAAAATAAAAATCAATTAAGATGTCATTATTGTGGATATACAATTTACAAAGACAAAGTATGTCCAAAATGTCATGAAGATGCTTTAAATTATTATGGATTAGGAACCGAAAAACTAGAAGAATATTTACATAAAATTTTTCCACAAGCCAAAATTTTACGAATGGATGCTGATACGACCCAAAATAAAGGAAAGTATGAAGAAATTATTGATACTTTTTATAAAGGAAATTATGATATTTTACTTGGAACCCAAATGGTAAGTAAAGGCCTTGATTTTCCAAATGTAACTTTAGTAGGAATTATAAATGCTGATAATGCTCTTTTTATGCCCGATTATAAAAGTAATGAAAATACTTTTTCCCTCTTGATGCAAGCAAGTGGAAGAGCAGGAAGAGCAAAGAAAAAGGGTCATGTTATTATTCAAAGTTTTAATATAACTCATCCTGTATTACAATGTGTAAAAGAAAATAATTATTTTAAATTTTTTAAATATGAAATGAATTTACGAAAAATTTTAAAATATCCTCCCTATTATTTTTTAGTTCAATTAAAATTAAAAGGTAGAAATTATGAAATACTAACCCAAGAAATTAAAAAAATAAAATATTATTTAGATGAAAAGCTTGATAATGATGTAATTATTTTGGGACCAGCGACATCTAATCCGTTTTTTATAAATAATTATTATCAATATGAAATATTAATTAAATATAAGAAGATTGAACCTTTAAAAACTATTTTAAAGCAATTGGATAGTTTATATGTTGTTAAAAACAATGTAAGTTTAGATATTGACTTTTTTTATTAATTTAGTATAATACATAAACAAATGAAAGGGGAATTTATAATGAATAATGAGAAAAAAAGAAAATTAAAACAATTACAATTAGCTTTAATTGCTTTAGGGACTGTGTCATTACCGACTCCTGTTAAAGCTACTGCCAAAGATACTATAATGGGTATTTTAGATAAATTTGAAGAAATAAGTGATAAGGGAGATGAACTTTTCTATGATGCTGTTGGTAATGCCCAAACTCTAAAAAAGGAAAATTTGTGGGTTATTACAACTAATCCTGGTATTGACCCTAATTTAGATTTAGAGCGAAATTATTACTTTGTTAATATTAATTTACCAAAGAAAAATCGTAATTACTACATTGATGAAAATGGTCAAAAAGTAAAAAAACAAAGTAATGAAGCTGCAAAACAAGTGATGCAAACCAACTATATTCCTTTAGGAAATGCTGATGCACCGACTTTTATTTCCAAAACTATAACAGATTTAACAACGGGAGAAATAACTCAAAATTATGTTTTATTAGATAAAGAAAAAAAATATGATGATAGTATAAGTGAAGATGTTAGTTTCGGGGTTTTTAAAAATATTGAAGATATTATTCCAGAAGAATACATAACCGATAAATATAGTACTTATTATTTAGAACAAATATGTACCACTTTAAATAATAGTGCTTATACATTTGATGATTATAGTCTATCTTTAACTAAATAAGATGTTTAATAGCATCTTTTTTTA
>CANQPR010000061.1 GCA_947625715.1 uncultured Bacilli bacterium | reverse complement strand
TTTTGAGGTAATGTTTTTAGATATAAACAATACACAAGAATCGAGGTAATGTCATGTCTAAAATTATATCAGTTATTGTTAAATTTTTAAATAGTATTAATAAATTTATTTGGAAAATTATCGTTTTTATTTCCAATTTTAAAACTCAGGAAAATAGTCTTATATTCCTATTGTATTAAAAGTTGAAACATCTAAACTTCTTATACCAGGTGTATCAATGATGGAAGAATTATCTTCCCATACATAGTATTTTGAAGTTGTTGTTGTATGTCTTCTGTGTTTACTTTTATCACTAACATGGCTTGGTTTTATTTCATTATCTTTCATAATAGCATTTGTAAGTGAAGACTTTCCAACACTACTATTTCTAACAAATATAGCTTGTCAGTTTTTTTCCCAAAAGTTCTTTCTTTAGCTCTTTGTTTTTTTTTCTATACTTTTTTTGTTTTAAAACTATCATACGCATTATAATGTGACATTTTATTCAATCCTTTCAATGTATAAAAAAATAACTTATTTTTTTTTGTTAAATACACTTTATTTATTTTCTATTTGTTTGGTTTCGTTTATTAATCTATCGAAATCTGATACATAGTTTCTATCTTGTATAACTTTATATTTTTCATATTCGTTTTCGGCTTTTTTTACAGCTTGTTGATGAGAAATTGTTTCTTTTCCTTCTAATACATTATAATGAAAAACTTTTATTGCATTTTCTACTTCTTTTTTCCAATCCTCCATATACATTGCAATATTTCTTTGGGCATTATTTTCTGCTATATCTAAAAATAAGTTTACTAAATTATTTAAATTTTTGAGTTCTTTTTCATCTAAATAATTCTTGGCAATTGTAATATCTGATTTTAGTATCTTGCCATCTGGTGATTTTTTCTAATTAGTAAGTCCCATATTTTCTTTTGTAGAATCAACTCTAAAACCAATGGAAATAATCATATCTAAATTATAATATTTTGTATTATAAGTTTGTTTTCCATCATTACCCATATGTGCAATTTTTGCACATGTGCTATTTTCAATTAATTCCTCATCTTTATAAATATTATTGATATGTCTAACAATACCACTTCTATTAATATTAAATAAGGTAGCTAAAGCTTCGGTGTTTAGCCAAACATCTTCATTTTGAAGTAACACTTCTACTTTAATGTTTCCTTCTTCATCATTATAAAATAAAATATTTTTTCATTTCCAATTAATTTATCTTGCACAATACACCTCCTCTAAAATTTTTTTTATATATTATACTCTCGCAAATATTGCAAAACTAGTAATTTGGACGAATTCAATTAAATTAAAGTAACTTGTGAAAACTAAGTCTGCTAAAACGATAGCTTTAAAAAAAATTAAATTGCTCTATGAAAATTTATTTAAGTTATCTACCAATTTTGTAAGAATAAACACTATTATCCTGGATTGTAACAAAGTTTTATTGAAAACTTATTTTTTTTATGATATTATGCAATTATGAAGTGAAAACTAGTGAATTACTTTAGTAATTAATATACATAATTATTAAGCAAAAATGCAACATTGTTGTAATCAGCATATAAAGATAAATCTGCTTAAACTATTTACTTGACAATTAGATAGTATTGCTCTAAAATAGTCTCAATTAAATTTAATTTACACAAATTTATCTTTGTGTTATAAATTTAATTAATAATAGTATCGATTTTAGAGTATACTATTAATGACGGGAGATGGTAGCCCCAGCCTAGCTTCGGCGGCCTAGCAATAGGTTAAACACAAAGTAGATAGCCACCAAGCCTAAAATAAAATTTAGGCGCTACCTAAGGACTTATCTTTTGATAAGTTCTTTTTTTTATAAGTATAGGAGGGATTTTTTATGTTATCAGAAGCAATAAACACTTTTGAAGAATTAAAAAAATATGTTTTTATAATAGATAGAGGCAATAAACAAAGTATTATAATTAAATTTGAAAATGAGAATTTTTATCATTTAATTGGATTACATAAAACAAAAATAGATAATTTTTTACCAACTAAAATTATGTCAAAAGACAAAATCTATAAATATTTAAAAGCTAATGCAAATCAATATGAATCTATTTTAAAAAATTTAATTAAAGAACATAATCGATTAGAATTAAGAATTAAATCATTTCCTTATATATTAGATTTATTAAATGGAAATAATACTTTATTATTTAATTTAAAATATAATATACCAAAAGGAAGTTTATACAAGGGCGATTATGGTTTATTCAAAATTTTTAAAGATATTCATTGCTTATTTGGATTAAAAATTAATAACATTGCAAATGATATTATAAATTGCAAACCTCAAAGTTGGATGCCAAATAACAGAAAAAATAATATCATTGAATTTAAAACTCCAATATTTATGAAAAAAATTATAAAAGTTCCTGCCAATTTATATAATAAATTTACTATTGAGAATTTAGATTAAAAAAATTCATAGTAATTTGAACGTCTGTTTAAATTTTAAACTAAATAAACACAATAAAATTCCATAAAAAAAGCCTCATTATAAACGAGGACCACTATTCTTTCTAAAATTTTCTAAATCGGCTCTTAAGCCAGAATTTTTTGTACCTGTAAGTTCTTCAATTTGATACATTATTTCTTTTTTTACTTCATAATCATTAGCCTTATAAAAATCATCTAATAATTTTTGTTTTAATAAGGTATTTTCACTAGGAAGCTTTTCTTCATGTAAATGACCTTTATATACTCCCATTTTATCTTTTATCATTTGTAATTTTTCTTTTTCACTTTCGATACTCATGATATCACTCCTCTTAATTACTAAATAGTATAACAAATTTATTGTTATTTGTATCTTATATTCTTACAATTTTACATTAATTGACACTTTTTGATTTGCGATATTGCACATAATAACTTATTTTTAACATTAATTTATAAGGGGCAAAACGTACTAGAAAAAGCGTTATTTTCATTAAAGGCCCTACAACAATAAGGGGTTTATGTTTAAATAATTTATCTATTGCCTTTTTAGCAACTTTATCAGCATCAAGGCCATTAATAATAAACTTTCCTTTAGCAACTTTATTAAATTCCGTATTAACTGGTCCTGGACATAAAGCACTAATAACAACTTTACTATGAGCATGCTTTAGTTCTTCATAAATTGCAAGGGTTAATTTAGTTATATAATTTTTAGTTGCATAGTAAGTTGATAAGTTAGGTCCCACTAAAAAACCAGCACTACTACAAACATTCAAAATATAGCCATAATCTCTTTGATAAAAATCTTGTAAAAATAATTTGGTTAAAATATGATAAGCCTTAATATTTACATCAATCATTTGTAATTCTCTATTTAAATCGGTTTTAACAAATTTACCAAATAACCCAAAACCGGCATTATTGATTAAAATATCAATATTTTCATTTTTCACATTTTCATATAACTTATAAACATTTTTTTCATTACTTAAATCCATAGCATAAATAGTTACCTTTACTGGCAATTCTTTTTGCAGAGATTCTAAAATTTCTTTTCTTCTTGCGACTAAAATCAATTCATAATTTTTACTAGCTAAATATTTAGCCATCGATAGCCCTATTCCACTTGAAGCTCCTGTTATTAAACATTTCATTTTTCTTCACCATTATTATTATAATTTATTTTTAGATAAACTTACTATTTTTTAACTTCTTTTTTCTAAAGTATCCATTAAACTAGGTAACATTTGTTTTTTTCTAGAAACTAAATTAGCAATAAAATAGCCTTCTGTTAAATCATTAATATTGTAACTTTCTTCTACAATTTCTTTAGCACTAGTATTATATAAAACATATGAACCATTTTTCATAATGTCTGTTATAAATAAGGTTACAACTTCATAGTCTCCTTTAGCTAGATTATTTAACTTATCAACATATAAAGGTAATGATTCTTGCATATTTTCAAAATCAAGGGTAATAACTTGACTTATTCCTAATGTTGCATTACCAATTTTATAAGATTTAAAGTCTTGATAAAAGACATCATCTACACTCATATTTACAATACTACTTCCGGCTTTAATCATTCTATAACCATAATCATTTATATCTTCACCAACAATTTTAGCTAATTGATAAGCAGCTAATTCATCTTTTTTGGTTACCGTTGGACTTTGTAGTAATAATGTATCTGATAAAATGGCTGATAACATTAAACCAGCAATTGAAAAAGGAATTTCAATTTTATTTTCTAAAAATAAGTCATATAAAATTGTACATGTACAACCTACTGGCATGCTTCGAAAATTAATTGGTACATTAGTTCCAATTGCCCCTAAATGATGATGATCAATGATTTCTAAAATATTAGCTTCATCAATACCTAAAACACTTTGTGATAATTCATTATGATCTACTAAAATAATATTTTGTTTTTCATAGTTTCCTACTTCTGTAACCTTTATTAACCCTAAACATTCATTTTTCTTATTTAAAATAGGATAATTAGAAAAACCTTGTTTCTTAGTCATTTCTACAAAATCGGTTAAATAATCATTTTCATATACAACACTAGGATTTTGATTAACTAAAATAGTTTTAACATAATTACTTAAAGCAATAGCATTACAAGTATTATAAGTATCTAAAGGACTTGATATAACACTTACTTTATTTTTTTTGGCTAATGAAAGTAATTCATCATTTAAAGTAAAATTATTAGTTAAAACAATTAAAGATATCTTTTTTTCTAAAATATATTTTAAAACCCGATAGCGATCCCCAATAATAACAACATCATTTTCATTTAAATCGACTTCTTCCATAAATGTTTCACTTTGATAACTTCCGGCTAATAATCGTCCATTAAATTCTTCTTTAAATCTCGTAATTTCTTTGCCATTTAAAGCTTCTATTAAAAGATTATAATTAGTTGTTAATGTATTTGTTGATTGGGCCACAAAAAGCATTGCTATTTCTTTTAAGGTTATTAAACTTTTAATTTTTTTATTTTCATCAACAATGGGAATAGCGGTTAATTTATTTTTTAAAATATAGTCAATAACGTCTTTAATAGAAGCACTTTCTTTTAACATAATTCCTTTTCGATAAGATACATTTTTTAACTTTACTTTAACATTATTTAAATATTCTGGTTCTTTTACGCCAAAATAGTTTAAAACAAATTTACTTTCTTTATTAATATGCCCTAAAACACGGGGTTTAGTTTTAAAACCAAGGGCATTTTTTAAATATGATAAACTAATTGCCGCACAAACACTATCAGTATCAGGATTACGATGTCCAAATATATAAGTTGTCGTCATTTTTCTTCACCTTCTAATTTCATTATAACAAACTTACCCCTTCAATTCAAAATATATATCTCTTAATTCCATTGCACGTTCAAAATCTAAATTTTTCGCAGCTAATTTCATTTGTTCTTCAATATTTTCTAACATAGTATCTTTTTCTTTTTTACTCATTTTTTGTTTTTTCTTTGGTTCTTTAATTTCGTTAGTAATTACTTCTTTAATTTCTTTTTCAATTGTCTTTGGTGTAATATGATGTTCTTCATTATATTCCATTTGAATTTTTCTTCTTCTTTTTGTTTCTTTAATTGCTATATCCATAGCTTCACTTATGGTATCTGCATACATTATAACATGGCCAGAAGCATTTCTTGCACACCTGCCTATGGTTTGAATTAAACTTCTACTGCTTCTTAAAAATCCTTGTTTATCAGCATCTAAAATACATATTAAACTTACTTCAGGAATATCTATTCCTTCTCTTAGTAAATTAATTCCTACTACCACATCATAAATACCCATTCGTAAATCATGAATTATTTTTAATCTTTCCAATGTTTTTATTTCATTATGTAAATAAGCAACTTTAATATTTACTTCTTTTAAATAATTGGTCAACTCTTCACTCATTCTTATTGTTAAAGTTGTAATTAATACTCTTTCATTTTTAGCTTTACAAAGTCTTATTTGTTCAATAATATCATCGATTTGGCCTTTAGATGATTTAACTGTTATTGTTGGATCTAATAAACCTGTTGGTCTAATAATTTGTTCGATGTACTTACCAGCGGTTTTTTCTAATTCATATTCTCCTGGAGTTGCCGAAACATAAATAGCTTGATTTATTTTTTTTTCAAATTCTTCAAATTTTAAAGGTCTATTATCAAGGGCACTAGGAAGACGAAAACCATAATCAACCAATGTTTGCTTACGCATTCTATCACCATTATACATTCCTCTTACTTGTGGTAAAGTAACATGGCTTTCATCAACTACTAATAAAAAATCTTTAGGAAAAAAATCAATTAAACAAGTCGGTGTTTCTCCTTCTTCTCTTAAAGATAAATGTCTTGAATAATTTTCAATCCCACTACAAAAACCAGTTTCTCTTAACATTTCTATATCATAGTTAGTTCTTTCTTTTAAGCGTTGATATTCTACTAATTTATTTTCTTCTTTTAACTTTATAAGTCTTTTTTCTAATTCATCACTAATTCTTCTTATTGCTTCTTTGGTTTTTTCATCACTAGTTACGAAATGACTGGCTGGAAAAATAGTAACATTTTTAACATTTTTACTAACCACCCCTGTTAAAGGGTCAAAATAACATAAGCGTTCTACACAATCATCAAATAATTCAATTCTTATTCCTTTTGTATGTTCATTAATTGGTACAATATCAATTGTATCCCCTCTTGTTCTAAAAGTTCCTCGGTGAAAATCAATATCATTTCGCTCATAAGTCATATCAATTAATTTATTTATTATTTTAAAACGGTCAACTTTTTCATCAACACTTAATGTCAACATTTTATTTACATATTCTTCTTTTTCACCTATTCCATAAATACAAGAAACTGATGAAACCACGATAGTATCACGATTGTTTATTAAAGATGATGTTGCAGCATGTCTTAATTCATCTATTTCATCATTAATAGATGAGTCTTTTTCAATATAAGTATCTGTAGAAGGAACATATGCTTCGGGTTGAAAATAATCGTAATAAGAAACAAAATATTCAACATGATTATTGGGAAACAACTCTTTAAATTCGGCATATAATTGGCCAGCAAGGGTTTTATTATGCGCTAAAACGAGCGTTGGTTTATTAACTTCTTTAATTACATTTGCTATTGTAAATGTTTTACCGGTTCCTGTTGCCCCTAGTAAAACTTGTTCTTTTTTCCCACTTTTAATTCCATCAACCAATTCTTTTATAGCTTTTGGTTGGTCACCACTTGGCTTATATTTAGAAACTAAATCAAACATAAAATCCTCCTTACAAACAATTTTTATACTACATTTTATCACTATTTAATAAACAAAACAATCAATTAGATTTTTTTAACAATTTAATATCTTCATTTGCCCTTAGTTTTTCTAATGTTTTTTCTCTTATTTCTATAACAGATTCCAAACTCATCTTTAATATTATTGCTATTTCTTCATCTAAATATAACTTTTGAAATCGCAAAATAATATAACTTTGCATAATACTATCTAAATTTTTAATGATTTTTAACATCTCATCACTAAAATAAGTTGGGTCAATACTTTCTTTAAATTAAAAAACCCTTATGGGGATATTATTATTGATTTAATTTTTTTTTAAAAATCTATCTAAGGTTTCTTTTTTTTCTTTTGAATTACTAATTGCTTTAATATAACTTTCTTGATTCACATATAAATCAAATAACATTTCATTAAAGTCTTCCTTTTTTAAAAGAATGGCTTCACCTGCGATAACTTGAAAAGGAATAATTTTTCTTTGTTCATAATAATGCATAGTTATTTCTTTTAAAAATTCATTGATAATTGGTAAGTATTTTTTAGGCGTATGTTTTAAAATATTTTCTTTAATATTATCAAATTCTTCCATAATAATTACATTTAATGGTAAGCCTTCAAATTCATATTTTTTAACATCATTATTAAAAATAATAGTTAATTTAAAATTTTCCTCTTTTGTTAAATGAATGATATATTTATCATTATTTTCAATATTAATGGTTAAAAAAGGGGCATCACTAGCTAATTTTTCATCTATTTTTTCAATTATATATTTACTTTCGGTATCTTGAAATTTAGGTGTTGCTGAAAACTCGTATTCTAAAAGGCCTTTTGAAGCACTTTGAGATTTATAAATATATAAACTGTTATTAGTTTCAATTAATTCTTTAGAGTAGTATACTCCACTACTAAATTCTTCTAAACAATATTGTCTTAGATATTCATAATCTAAAAGGCTACTAGAGCTAACAAATAATTTATAATAATCATTGTCATTACAATATTTTAATTC
>CANQPR010000060.1 GCA_947625715.1 uncultured Bacilli bacterium | reverse complement strand
TAAATAATAGTGCTTATACATTTGATGATTATAGTCTATCTTTAACTAAATAAGATGTTTAATAGCATCTTTTTTTATTTAGAGGATAATTGCAAATTAAATGAGTTTTTGTTAGAATTAAAAAGGGTGTTAAAAATGAATAAAGATTTAAAAGTAATTTTTATGGGGACTCCTTTTTTTGCTGTACCTGTTTTAGAAATGCTTAATTTAAATACACAAGTTTGTTTAGTTGTCACTCAGCCGGATAAATTAGTGGGAAGAGGAAAAAAACTAACTTACTCACCAGTTAAAGAGTATGCCTTAAAAAATAATATCCCAGTTTTTCAACCTCGTAGTTTGAAAGATGAAGCAAAGACAATTTTAAACACACCTTGTGATATAATTATTACCTGTGCTTATGGACAGATAATACCTGATGTAATTTTGAATTATCCAAAGTATAAATGTATAAATGTTCATGCTTCATTATTACCTAAGTATCGTGGTGGGGCCCCTATTCATTGGTGCTTAATAAATGGTGAAGAAAAAACTGGCATCACTATTATGTATATGTCTAATAAATTAGATGCTGGAGATATTATTAAAGAAGAAGAATATGTTATTTTACCAGAAGATAATGTTTCAACTTTACATGAAAAACTAAGTCAATTAGGAGCAAATTTATTAAAAGAAAGTTTAAAAGAAATCATTTTAAAAACCAATCAAAGAATTAAACAAGATGAAAATAAAGCAACGTATGCAAGAGTTTTAAAACGAAGTGATGAACATCTTGATTTTTCTTTAGAAGGCCAAAAAATTATTAATAAAATTCGGGGCTTAAATGCTTGGCCTTTAGCAAATTTTAATTTAAATGATAAAGAATGTAAAGTTATAGAAGCCTATTTTGTTAAAGAAAAGTGCTCTTTACCTAATAAAATAGTGGATATCAAAAAAGATGCCATTGGTATAAGTTGCCAAGATGGAATAATTTATTTAACGAAAATTAAACCATTTGGGAAAAATATTATGGATGTAAAAAGTTATTTAAATGGGGTTGTAAAAGAAAAATTGTATGAAGCAACAATAAGTTAGGAGGAAATATATGCTACTTTTTTTTATTGGACCTAGTAATTCAGGGAAAGATACTTTTTATAAACTTATGTGCCAAGAGTTTTCCTTAAATAAATTAATTTTATATACAACTAGACCTAAAAGAAAAAATGAAGTTGAGGGAAGCGATTATTATTTCATAGATAGTTTTAAAATGAATCAAATGCAAAAAGAGAATATTTTAATTGAAAGAAGAGACTATAATACGGTCTATGGAGTATGGAGTTATGCTTCAAGTGCCAAAGACATTGATATATATAATAAAGATTATTTAACTTTAAATACTTGGGAAGGTTATCAAAAATATATAAATTATTATCAAGATTCTTCTTTAATGGTCCCATTTTATTTTCAAGTTGATGATTATATAAGACTTAAAAGAGCTCTTGAGCGCGAAAGAAAAAATAATGGTCAATACAAAGAAATGTGTAGACGTTTTTTAAGCGATGCCACCGATTTCGATGAAAAATATCTTTCTTTATATAACCCAATAATTATTAATAATAATAACAGTAAAGAAGAAACTTATGAACAATTACAAAAGGGTATGAAAAAAGTTTTAAAGAGGTCAAAATGAAAAATATATATGGACAGACAAAAGAAGATTTAGAAAATTATTTTGAAAGTATTGGTGAAAAAAAATTTAAAGCAACGCAAGTATATGAATGGTTATATCAAAAACGCGTTTCATCATTTGCCATGATGAGTAACATAAAAAAAGAATTACAAAAAAAATTAGCAAATGAATTTACATTTTCATCAATAACATTAGAAAAAAAAGAAGTAGATGATTTAACCGAAAAATATTTATTTCGATTAAAAGACAATGAAAAAATAGAAGCTGTTTTAATGCGCCATGATTATGGAATAAGTGCTTGTGTTTCTTCCCAAGTTGGTTGTAATATGGGTTGTGCTTTTTGTGAATCTGGAAGATTAAAGAAAATTCGTAATTTAGAACCAGAAGAAATAGTTTTACAAATTCTTGGTATTGAACAAATTATTAAACAACGTATTAAAAGAGTTGTAATTATGGGGATAGGGGAACCCTTAGATAACTATGACAATATAATCAAATTTATAAAAATTATAAATGACGCTAAAGGGATATCTTTAGGAGCAAGACATATTACCCTTTCTACTTGTGGAATAATTCCCAAAATTCAAGAGTTAATGCATTTTAATATTCAAATTAATTTAGCAATAAGTTTACATGCTCCAACTAATCAACTTAGAAATCGTTTAATGCCTGTCAATAAAATGTATAACATCGATATGTTAATACCGGTTTTAAAAGAATATATTAAAGTTACCAATAGACGGGTGACAATAGAATATGTTATGCTTAATATGGTAAATGATACCGAAGATTGTGCACTTAAGTTAGCTAAATTATTAAAGGGTATGAATATTTATGTTAATTTAATTCCTTATAATGAAACAAAACACTTAGAATTTACTAAAAGTAGTAAAGAAAGAATTACCAAATTTTATGATATTTTGAAAAAAAATCATATAAATGTAACAATCAGAAAAGAATTTGGGAAGAAAATAAGTGCTGCTTGTGGACAATTACGAAGTAAAGAGGTGTGATAATGAAATCATTTTATCTTACTGATGCTGGAAAAGTACGTAGTCATAATGAAGATTCGGTGACAATTGTTAAAAATGCTAATGAAGAATATTTATTGATTGTTGCGGATGGTATGGGTGGACATAGAGCTGGAGAAGTAGCATCAAGTTTAGCTGTAACCCATTTAGGAACAAGATTTAAAAATCTATCAACAGTAGGAAGTGTTATCGATGCTGCTAATTGGCTAAATGATAATGTTAATGAAATAAATCAAGCTATTTTAGATTATGCCAATGAACATGTTGATTCAAAAGGCCTTGGAACAACTTTAGTTTTAGCCTTATTAACTAAAGATTATTTAATTTTTGGCAATATTGGTGATTCTTCAGGATTTGTTATCAAAAATAATAAACTTCATAAAATGACCAAAGACCATACGCTAGTAAATCTTTTAGTCGAAGCAGGTAATTTAACCCTTGAAGAAGCTAAAAATCATCCGAAAAAAAATGTTTTAATGAAAGCTTTAGGGGCTTGTGAAAAAGCAGAGTTAGATTTAGTAGAAGTTGATACTTTAGTAGAAGGCGTATTATTATGTAGTGATGGACTTACTAATATGTTAAGTATCGAACAAATAGAAAAAGTTTTAAATGAAGATATAACAATAGAAGAAAAAATTAAAAAACTAATTCGTAAATGTAATATGCGCGGTGGAACTGATAATATTTCAATTGCATATTTAGATATGAAAAGTGGGTGGAACAAATGATAATGAAGGGGCAAAAAATTAGCGATCGTTACCAGATTATTAAGTCAATTGGTGAAGGTGGCATGGCTAATGTATATTTAGCTTATGATACTATTTTAGATAGAGATGTGGCAGTTAAAGTTTTAAGAGGTGACTTATCAGGTGATGAAAAATTTGTAAGACGTTTTCAAAGAGAAGCACTTTCTGCTAGTAGTTTAACACATCCCAATATAGTTGAAGTTTATGATGTTGGTGAAGACCATGGCATGTATTATATTGTAATGGAGTACATCGAAGGAAAACATTTAAAAGATTTAATCAAAAAACGAGGTAAATTAACCGTTAGTGAAGTAATTGATATTATGCTTCAAATTACTGATGGAATGAGTGTTGCTCATGACTCATATATAATCCATAGAGATATTAAACCCCAAAATATTATGATTTTAGAAAATGGTTTAGTAAAAATAACTGACTTTGGAATATCAATGGCCATGAATGCCACCCAATTAACGCAGACAAATTCGGTTATGGGTAGTGTTCATTATTTACCACCTGAACAAGCTAGTGGTAAAGGCTCAAGCCTACAAAGTGATATATATTCCATGGGAATTGTAATGTATGAGTTATTAGTAGGTCATCTTCCTTATAAAGGCGATAATGCCGTAGAAATTGCTTTAAAACATTTAAAAGAACCTATCCCATCAGTTAAAGATGAATTACCAAATATTCCTCAAAGTATTGAAAATATCATAATCAAAGCTACTGCCAAAAATCCTAAAAATCGGTATGCTGATGCAAGAGAAATGCATGAAGATTTACTAGTGTGCTTTGATGAATCAAAAGTTAATGAACCAAAAATCAAATTACCTTATCCAGAAAATATTGATGATACAAAGATTACGAAAGCCCTAAAAAATGCTAAAGAAAAAGAACAAGAGGAAAAAAAGGAAGAAAAAGAAGAAGATGTAGTTATCGCTAAACAAATTACTAAAAATGATTTAAAGAAAGATAATAAAATTATCATTGTTCTAGCGTCCATCTTTACTTTCTTAGTAGTAGCAATTACAACGATTATCTTATTAGTTCCTGCTCTTACAACATCTAAGGAAATAATTGTTCCTGATGTTACTAATAAAAGTGTTGATGAAGCTATTAAAACTTTACAAGATGCCGGTTTTAGTGTTGAAACAGACCAACAAAAAATTGCTTCTTCGGAAATTGAACTTGGTAAAGTTGTTAAAACTAGTCCACTTGCTAATATGAAAAGAACAAAAGGAACTAGTGTAACTTTATATGTTAGTGAAGGCGATACAAAAATTACTTTAGAAGACTATGTTGGCCAAAATTACTTGGAAATAAAAGGTAAATTAGAAGCTTTGGAAATTCAAGTTTTAATTGAAAAGAAAAATGCTTTGAATGCTGAGGAAAATATTATCATTGAACAAAGTCCTAAGGCTGGTGAGAAAGTAGCTTCAGGTGATTATGTAACACTTTATATTCCCGAAGTTGATAAATATCCTGATTTTACAACTGGTGATTATACATATGAAGCAGTTGTATCTTACTTAGAAAAATATGGCGTAAGTGTTAATAAAGTTGAAGAAGAAAACAACAACTACAAACCAGGAGTTGTCTTTAGACAAAGTAGAGAAAAAGGGACAAGAATTGTTAAAGGAGCTTCAATTACCGTTACTGTAGCAAAACAAGTAACCGTAAAAAATGAAAAAGAAGATGATAATCCTTTAGATCCAAAAAAAGATGAGGAAAGTAATGGTTTAGATTAATATGATTGGAACAATAATTAAACAAATTAGTAATAATTATACAGTAAGTTATGGTAAAGAAAAGTGCGTTTGTAAACCCCGAGGTAAATTTCGAAAAAATTTTATTACCCCCATGGTTGGGGATAAAGTCGTAATTGATTTAGAAAACAAATATATTTTAGATATCATGCCAAGAAAAAACGTGTTATATAGACCTAATGTTGCTAATGTTGATGTTTGTTTAATTGTCAGTAGTTTAAAAGAACCAGATTTATCATTAAGTTTATTAGATAAACAATTAGTCCATATTATTTTTCAAAAAATAGAACCTATAATATGTTTTACTAAATTAGATTTAGCTAGTAAAGAAGAATTAGACCATCTAAATAAGTTGCGAAAATATTATGAAAAAATAAATATTAAAACTTTTACTAATCAAGAAATTAAAAAGTTAGTTAAATATTTACAAAAAAAAGTAGTTGTTTTAACCGGCCAATCCGGAGCAGGTAAAAGTAGTTTATTAAATAAAATTGATAGTCAATTAAATTTAAAGACCGATGTAATTAGTAAAGCTTTAAATCGGGGTAAACATACAACAAGACATACCGAAATCATAACTACCAATAATATATATTTTTGTGATACACCAGGTTTTTCTTCTTTAAATTTATCTTTATTAACCAAAGAGCAATTAAAAGAGACCTTCTTTGAATTTAAAGATTGTCATTGTCGTTTTAAAGATTGCTTACATAACTTAGAAAAAGATTGCGAAGTAAAAAAGAAAGTTTTATTAAATGAAATAAGTAATGAACGTTATCAAAATTATTTAAAATTTCTAAGGGAGGTTTTAAAGTGAAAATATCAGTTTCTTATTTAAAAAGTATTTTAGAAACTAAAAAGACAATAAAAAAAATAAATGATAGTGATGCTGATTATATTCATGTTGATTTAGTAGATGGCCTTTTTTGTGAACCTAAAAATTTTTCATTACCTTTAAATGATTTATTTATAGGTGTAAAAAAAGACCTTGATATTCATTTAATGGCTTTAAATCCTCTTATTTATTTAGAAAGTTTATGTCAATTAAAACCTTTATATATTACTATTCACGTGGAAGGAGAAAATGTTTTAGAATCAATCAATTTCATAAAACAGCATCATATCAAAGTTGGATTAGCTATAAAACCTGATAGTGATATTAAAATTATAGAACCTTTTTTAGATATGGTTGATTTAGTTTTAGTTTTAAGTGTACATCCTGGGCTTGGCGGTCAAGCTTTTCTTTTAGAAAGTATTAATCATTTAAAATATTTAAAAGAAAAACAAAGTAAACATCATTATTTAATAAGTGTCGATGGAGGAATAAATGAAAAAACAATTCCTTATGTTAAAGATTATGTTGATATTGTGGTAAGTGGTTCATATGTTTGTATGCATGAAGATTATAATGAAAAAATTGCCATATTAAAGGCAAATGGGAGGTAAGGATGCAAGTACAATTAGATTTAATAAAAGGGGAAGCAAAAAGAAGTTTAATTACTTCTTTACTACTAATATTACTAGGAATATTATTTTTGATTAATCAAAGTAACTTTTTTAAAATAGCAATTATTGTAATTGGGTATATGGGCTTATTTTTTGGCCTTTTGCAAATGTTTAGTTTTTATTTAAAATTTAATACCCCAAAGACAAGAGAATATTTAAAAAATGGTCTTATTTGTTTTTTCTTAGGTTTAATTTTCATTATTAAAGCCCAAATGATAAAAGATGTTTTCATAATCATTTTAAGTGCATATTTAATTTTTCGAAATGCTAATCGAATTAGAGATGGACTATATTTAATAAGTGAAAAACTTAACTTTGGTAAATGGATAATTATTTTTTCCACTTTAAATATTATTTTAAGTTTCTTTTTAGTTATTAATCCTTTTACAAATATTCCTTTTAATATTTTAAGTGCAATGATATTGTTTGTTTGTGAAGCTTTATATCTTATTGAATCAATCTTTATAATGTGTATAAAAATGGGTAAAACTAATAATGAAAAATAAAGGTTTTGTAGGCATAAGTTTTTTATATACAACTTTTATAATAATAAGTTTAGCTATTTTTACTTATGTGCAATTAGATAATTATCAAATGAATTTAAAAAATAAATTAATATTAGAAATCAAAGATAATTTAGAAAATAAATAGCTAGTATTTTACAAGATTATAAATCAATGCTATAATTTAGTTAGTGGGGTAGATATTATGAAAGTTACAAAAAAGAAAATGCCTTTAGGACAAAAAGTATTTTATATTTTAAGCTTCCTTTTTTTGATTAGCGCATTTATTTATTTAGGAACCAAAAATTATGAAGTAAAAAATAAAGTTAAAGATAATGAATTATTTACGAAAGAATATGGTATTTCTAAAGATAATGTTTTTGTTTATAAAAATGCTAAAGAAATATTGGAATTATTAAATTCTAATTCCGGCTTATTTTTCTTTGCTTTTCCAGAGAACACATGGAGTAGTAATTATGCCCTTTTATTAAATGAAGTAGCTAAAGAAGAAAATATAAACCAAATATATTATTATAATTTTTATACGGACCGAGTTAAAAAAGATTATTATTATCAAAATATTGTTGATTTTTTTACTAATTATACTTATGTAATGGATGATGAGGCTCAAAACCTTTATGCTCCAACATTTGCCATTATAAAAGATGGCGAAATTATTTATTTTGATAATGAAACAGCTATATTACCTCGCAACTACTCATTAAAAGAATATTGGACCCAAGAGAAAAAAAATAATAAAAAAGAAGCCTTAAGAACAATGATTAAAACTTATAAGAGGCTAAGTAATGAATAATATGAATAAAAAACAACAAATACTTTATTGTATTTGCTTTGTCATCGTCTTATTACTTCTTTTGTTTGGGGACGCTATTATTACAAGAGCTATTCCTACCCGCATAAATTTAAATAATAAAGTTTTTGGGGGTGAAGAAATCGAAACGGTAATGAAAACTGATGAATATATAAAGACAGTGGATTTATTAAATAAAATTGATAATAAAGAAAGTTTTTATTTATTTTCTCTACGAAGTAATTGCATAAATTGTGAGCTATTAGAAGAAAAAATCAATAACTTCGATAAATTAAATTATGAAATGTATTATATTGACCAAGATTATGTTATCAATGACGCTTCATGGAAAGATTTTTTAGAAGTTGATGAAAATATTAAACTCAATATAGAAATGACACCCTTTTTAATGAAATTTGAAAATGGA
>CANQPR010000059.1 GCA_947625715.1 uncultured Bacilli bacterium | reverse complement strand
AAAGAAGGTCAATTAATTTATGATGGAACTGATGATAACAATTTACGATTTATTGGTGCTGACCCAGACAATTATGTCATTTTTAATAATAATGAATACATATGGCGAGGATATTATAGTAGTAGTTCTAGTAGTTATAAGGAATATAATTCATATGAGGAATGTACAAGTGCAAAATCCTATAATTCTAAATGTGAAAAGTTTCCGGCCTGGCGAATCATCGGCGTTATGAATAATGTGGAAGATGAATTTGGTAATACAGGAAGTCACCTAAAAATAATAAGGGATAGTATAGGAGAATATAGTTGGGATTCATCAGAAAGTAGTGTAAATAGTGGCTATGGAGTAAACGAATGGAGTGTATCAGATATACAGAAAGTTTTAAATGAAAATTATTATAATAAAAAGGCTGGAGGTACCTGTTATAATGGTGCTCGTAATACAGTTGCAACATGTCCGAAATGGGAGAGTATTGGTTTGAATGATAATTCAAGAGCCATGGTAAGTAAAGTAAAATGGAATTTAGGAACGATGCAATCACATAATAAAGTTGATTATATGACACCAAGTTACTCATATATAAATGAGAGAAGTGAAAATAGCGGTAACATATGTAACTATGGTGATAGTCAGTGTAATTTTAATTACACAAATAATTTAACAACATGGATTGGTTATATAGGCCTAATGTACCCATCTGATTTTGGCTTTTCAACAAGTGGTGGAGGTGAATCACAAAGACAAACTTGTTTAAATACTACAATGTTCAATATTGATACTGGCATTACTGGAGGATGGGCTTCTTATGAACTTAGTTATTGTTATAGTAATAGTTGGATAAATAAAAATTATAATGGCTTTTGGACAATGACTCCATATCCATGGAGCGGTGGCTCTAATTATGGAATTGGCTGTAACTATGGAGCTTTAGCAGTTGTTAATAATTATGCTCCTTATTTAATAAGACCAACACTTTATTTAAATAGTAATATCAAAATTGAAGAAGATAACAGTGAAAATTATGGAAGTAAAGATAATCCTTATCGTCTTGTTCAATAAAAATGGTAAATTAACAAAAATAAAAGATCAAGACTTTTCGTCAGAAATTTAGTATAATAGAACATATAGTAATTCAAATATAGTGGTTGGAGTGATTATAAAATGACTAATGAAGATCTGATCAAATATATAAATGAAAAAATAGATGATATTAATAGACAATATCCCAAAACAATAAGTAATGAACAAATGAAAAAATTTATTGAGTTAAATATTCATGAGAATATGTCTCAAAATGAAATAGATAATAAAAAAACAGAAGTTGATACTTTACATGATGAATATATTGCTAGAATAAAATCGCGATCAAAGTATTTAAAAGAAATGCAAAAAAAATTCAATGATAATGATTATCAAACTAAAAATATTGATGAAATAGATATATCAACCTTAAATTATAATCAAATGGAAAATTTATTTTTTCATTATAGTTGGAAAAAATATCTTGAATCATATGATAAAATTGGAATAAAACCAATTATTGGTGAAAATTCTGATGGGGTAGATTCAAAATCAAGTATATTCTTTTCAAAAGGCATTGAAGGGGTTTTAGAGTTATGGGATGTATGGCTAAAATGGAGATTAAATAGACAAAATAATCCTCAATATAGAGGAAATACTTCTGATGAAATAAAAGCTACGCTTGATAGATATAGAACTAATAATATAACAGATGAAGAAAGAAAAGAATGGTATTATTGGATAGATTATTTAAAAGAAAAGAAATATCTGTCTAATAATGAAATGCTAACAAAACTTTTTGAATATCAATATAATGAAATGGTAAATAGCGTTTATCTTTTAATGAATTTAAAAGATAATGAAGAATTTACTTATAATCAAATAGATGAAAAGAAACAAAAAGCAATTAATTATAGTAAAAAAAGTGGTAGGGGAATTGACCCAGTAGTGTCAGCACAATATGGAGCATACAGTGATTTATCTACTCCTATTGTTGATAAATGGAATATGCAAACAATTCCAGGTAAAGATATGACTATTGAACCTAGTAGATTAAAAAAATTAATTATTAATGGTAATAATGATGTTTATTCAATAATAAAATATATGTATGATCAATATAAAAAGGAAGTTTCAGCTGATAAACAAGTAAAATTTGATATTCTCGATATATATATAGAATATGTTGAAGAAAAGAAAAGAAATAGTACAGAAATAAAAAATGAGAAAATAGAATTAACACCAGAATTATCTGAAATATTTTCTAATATAGACCGTGATTCTAAACTGTCTAGTAGCGAATTAGCAAAATACTATTTAAGTATTCCAGAATATCAACAAATGTTTAAAAGAATGGAAACTCAATCAAATCAAATTAAAGAACAATTACAACAAATAAAAGCAAATAATCCTCAAATGAGTGATAATGATTTCTTTAAAACAATTATAAATAATCATTCTAAAAATATTATAAAAGCTATAAAAAAAGATTATGGCGATAAATTAACGCCCGAAATAGTTGGTAGATTAGATAATTTTAATATAAGTATTATTAATAATCCTGAAACTCGTGGAGATATTACTGCTCATCCAGAAAAATTTCAAGTAGAAATTAATGAAGCGCATTTTGCTACTGATGTAAAAAATATTGAAAGCAAAATTGTTAGAGCAATGGGAACAATGCCACATGAAATATTCCATTTTGTGTACAGAATATTAAAAGATGAAAAGCATTGCGATGAAAGAATGATTTATAATTTAGTAAATAAAGATCAAGCAACCTGTTTAGGTATGACAGGCCATATGTTAAATGAAGGATTTGTAGAAAAATTATCAACTGATTTTTGTAAAAGAAATAATATATATTCTACTATAAATCCAACATATATACAATTTACTAAATTATGCGATCATATAATGAAGACTAATCCAGAAGTTAATGAATCATTTTTAATTAAAAATAATTATGATGGAATTTTAAATAAATTTTCATCTGAAGCAAAAGAAAAATATAAAGAAACTGAACGAATTGAGTATTTAAGGAATTTTAAATTAAAAACAACATCAGGTGAAAAAAGAAAAATAGATGATCATGAAGTAGTAAGTAGTTATAATGAAAGTGTAAAACCTAAATATACTGAGCAGAAATTTCAGCAACCAAAGATAGAAAATAAAGAATTTACTCCTAAAAAACAAGAGGCTTTTACTAAACAAAGTCAAACTGAAATACAAATTTATCAACAAATAAAAGAAAAAAATCAAATGATTAAACAGTATAAAGTACAAAATCAGCAATTTAATAAACCACAAACGAGAAAATTAACGCAAAATTCTAATCGTAATTCATTTAGTAGTAAGGGATTTGCTGATGTTATTATATTATTATTAATAGTTAGTTTTGTATGTGGAGCATTATCTATATATGCTTATATATTTATTAAGGGGTAAAAATTTATGGATAGTGATTTATTTGCAAAAATATTAGAATCTTATGTTGAAATAGATAAAATTCATGATGATATTAATAACAAAATGTTTAGTTTTATTACAAAAGCAAATGAACTTGTAGAATTATCAAAAGATGATTATCAAGTTGAAAAAACATTAATGTTAAATAAAATATCTTTAAAGGGCTATGTATTAGATTCCAAACTTTGTATGCAATTAAAGGAAAATAATATTATAAATTATTCAATAAGTGAATTAAAAAACTATTTAAAGCAATATAAAAAAATTAATAATACAAATTATTCAAGTTATTTTTTAGCACTTTCTTTATATGAATTAATCGAAGATATTGAAAATCAAGTTGATTTAAAAATTGAATTAGAAATAAACGAACTAAGTATGATAATACAAAACATAAGTAGTATTAAAAGTACTGATAAAACAAATTATGAAAAATTGTACTATAATTTTAAAAATCAATTAGATAGTTATTTTCAAAAAAATAAATTAGATGAAATAACTTATAATATATGTATCCAAACATTAAATGATATATTTGATTTTTATATAAGTGGTTACCCAAATATTCCAAGTGAATATTTATATCATGAAGAAAATTAAAATTTATCAATTATTCTTTTTAACCTTTTTGTAAAATTATTATTTTCATCTAAATTGTTTATATTTTAAGATGTTAAATTTATTGCATGAAATTTTAAAAAAATTATGTAGATATAAAATGTGTCTTTTGATAAAGTAAAAGTGGAATAATATTTTTATTAATTTGACTAATTTCTTCTTTAATAATATCTAAACCTTTTCTAGTTTGAGATAAAGTATCTAAATAATGATTATGAGCTTTTGTAGCATTGTAATATAAAT
This sequence comes from uncultured Bacilli bacterium, assembly GCA_947625715.1. Lineage (GTDB taxonomy): Bacteria > Bacillota_I > Bacilli_A > RF39 > UBA660 > Ventrenecus. The sequence continues at coordinate 4,119 of CANQPR010000059.1, read as the reverse complement.
GATACTTATTACAACAGTAAGGTGGTTTAGATAATTTTTCACAAAAACTGATTGGTGTCCTGGAAGTTATTCAGAAAATAAATTATTTTTAATATATCTGTTTTTTTTAATTTCTTTAGCTATATTTATTTTATCTATATTTTATAGAGTAATTTTAGGAGGTGAATTTTCAAAGTAAATGCAACTGCTTTTATAAAAATTGCTTTTACTTTGAGAATTAAGAAGTAATTTTAGGAAAACTATCCATACTTGACAAAATTTGATAAAAGTATATAATACTCTCTTAACAAAGGAGGGTTTTTAAAGTGCAAAATTTAAAAATATTTGATTATGAAATAAAATTTGTTGATGGGGAAATACATTTAATCTTTAAAAGTGATGATAATTTAGAAATTGATAAAATAGTTCCTGGAACTTTGATGAACATTGGAATAGTTGGTGAAAATAAATCACTTCTTATGTTTACTAAAAATGATGATAATTATAATTTTATCCATGTTGTTGATAATAAATTAAAAATAATTGAATGTGAAAGTTATGAAGAAGTTTTACCAGATTTATATTTATTAGAATCAGAAAATATTTTTACCCTTTATAGTGCCAAAACTTCTCATTTTCTTAAATTAAGTAATAAAATGCTTAATTATGTTGATGGAATTGATGGAAAGAAAAAGGTTGTATTTCAAGAAAAATATGAATTTGGCAATGCTAGAGATATTGTAACCTATACAGTCGATGCTCAAACACTTAATTGTGAAAGTGCCTATAGTTTCCTTCAAAATAGAAAGATAGATACAGCAAATCAATCACTAAATAATATATATTATTATGAAATTATTCCTTATTTGCATTATTTAAAAGATTATAATGAAAAACCTAGAGATGATGTAATGGATGCTGTTGGTTTAAAATTAGCTTTAAAAAATGACCAAGAATAATTCTAGATTTTAATAGAAATCTAGCTTTTTTTATATAAAGATGCTATTATAAAAAAGAGGGGATTTATATGATTTTAGAAATAAATGATAAAAAAATTAAAGTAAATATTGTTTATAAAAATAACAAAAATATTTATATGCGTTTTACAAATAGCAATACTTTAACAGTAACTTGTAATCCCCTTGTATCACAAAAAAAAATATCAGAAATAATAAAGAAAAATAATAAAAGTCTTATAAAAATGTATCAAAATATTTGTAAAGAAGAAGTTAAAAGTCAATATTTTTGGTATTTAGGAAGAGCTTATCAGCCAGTTTTTGATAATACTTTAAAAAAGGTTTCTTTTGATGGGGAACATATTTATAGTAAAGATGAGAGGATGTTACAAAAATTTTATACTATGGAATGTAAAAGGGTTTTTACAAATGAACTAAAACGAATCATTGTTTATTTTCCTAATATCCCCCAATTTAATTTAAAAATTAGGTATATGAAAACAAGATGGGGAGTAAATAATCAAGGAAATTATTCAATAACTCTTAATAGTGAATTATTAAAAAAAGATATTGACCTTATTGATTATGTAATAATTCATGAGTTATGTCATTTTTATGAACCTAATCATAGTTGTAGATTTTGGCAACATGTAGAACAATATTATCCTAAATATAAAGAAGCTCGGCGAAGATTAAGGAGTTAAGATATGATAGAATCAGTAGAAAATAAAAAAGTAAAAGAATGGTCTAAATTAAAAGAAAAGAAGTATCGTGATAAATATAATTTGTTTTTAGTAGAAAGTGAGCATTTAGTAAAAGAAGCTATTAAACATGGGGTAGTTATTGAATTAATTGTTTTAGATGGTTATGTTTTTGAAGCGAATTTAAAAAAATATGTAGTAAGTAAAAAAGTAATGAAAAAAATTACTGAACAAGTTACAATTCCCAATATATGTGCGGTTTGTAAAAAAATTAAGACTCAAGAAGTTAAAGGCAATATTATCATGTTAGATGATATATTAGACCCAGGAAATTTAGGAACAATTATAAGAAGTGCGGTTGCTTTTAATATTTTTAATATTATTTTATCAAAGAAAAGTGTTGATTTATATAATGCTAAGGTTTTAAGAAGTTGTGAGGGAATGATTTTTCAAGTAAATGTTATTAGAACTGACTTAGAAGAATTTATTAAAAAACACACCGATTATACTTACTTTGCAACTGATGTAGAAAATGGATTATCGCCCAAAGAAGCTTTATTTAACAAAGATAAATGTGCTATAATAATTGGTAATGAAGGTATGGGAATGAGTAGTAAACTAAAAAAGTTATGCTCCCAAAATTTGTATATTCCTATTAATAAGAATTGTGAATCTTTAAATGCTGCGGTAAGCGCTAGTATATTAATGTATGAATTAAATAATAAAATTAATGGAAAGGATTAATCAATTATAAAGAAAAATGTTTTTTAAAATTGATTATAGTTGTTATGGATAAATTATATTTAGGAAAAATAACAGGTAGTCATGGAATAAAAGGAGAATTAAAATTACTTAGTGATTTTGAAAAAATAGAACTGATAAAACCAGGATTTTCATTTTATATTGATAACGAAATATATACATTAAGAACTATTAGACCTCATCAAAATAAATATTTGATAACTTTAAATGAATGGAATAATATAAATGAAGTATTGTTTTTAATAGGTAAAGATGTATATATAAATAGAGATGAGTTGCCTTTAAATAATCAATATTTAATGCAAGATTTAATTGGTTATAAAATAATATTTAAAAAGGAAATAGGAATTGTTAAGGAAATATATATAAATAAGAAGGGATATTTATTAAAAGTAGATAATAATCATAAATTATACTATATTCCTTTTAATAATCATTTTATTTTAGATGTTAAAAAAGAGAAAAAACAAATCATTGTTCAAAATGTTGGAGGGTTATGGGAATGAGAATAGATATTTTAACTTTGTTTCCCCAAATGTTTACGGGCTTTTTAAATGAATCGATTGTTAAAAGAGCTATAAATAGTCAAAAGTTAAAGGTAAATTGTATAAATTTTCGAGAATATTCACAATTATCTAATCAACAAGTTGATGATACTCCTTATGGTGGAGGAGGGGGAATGGTTCTTCGGTGTGAGCCTTTGGTTGAGGCTATCTTAGATTTAAAAAAAGATGATAGTAAAGTAATACTAATGTGTCCTCAAGGGAAAATTTATAATGAAAAAAAAGCTTTGGAATTAAAAGATGCTAAACATTTGATTATTGTTTGTGGCCATTATGAAGGATTTGATGAAAGAATAAGGTCTTTTGTTGATGAAGAAATTTCAATAGGTGATTACATTTTAACTGGTGGAGAAATACCAGCCATGGTCCTTGTCGATAGTGTCGCAAGACTATTACCAGGTGTGATAAAAGAACAATCATATATTAACGATTCTTTTATGAATGGTTTACTAGATTATCCGGTTTATACAAAACCTAAAATTTATAGGGGCTTAAAAGTTCCCGATGTCCTTTTATCCGGGGACCATGAAAAAATCAAAAAATATCGAGAAGAACAAGCCCTTTTAAATACTAAAAAAAGAAGAAATGATTTGTTAGAAAAGAAGTGATAATAAATGGCAAATTATGTTATGAAACAAGAAAAGAAAAAGAAAAAAATTATTGATGGGAAAGATAATTTGCAAGGCTATGTAATGAAACCTCACTTTAAAAAGCATCAAAATATTATAGAATTAAAAGAAATAATAATATATAATGATGATTTAAAAAAAAATGTATGTCAAAAACGCTTTAATTTATTATTTAGAAGAATGACAAAAATTGTTTTAGATGTTATAAAAAGTGATGATACAACCTCTGGTGATGCGCTAATTGCCTTAAATGAAATTGATAGAATGAAAAAGAAAGTTATTGATGAATTTAAACATAATTTATCTAAAGAAGAAATAAGAAATATGTATCGCAAATTTACATTATTGCAAAAGCAATTACAAGAACATATAGTTAAATTAAATTATTTGCATAATTTTTTAGAAACAAATAATGAAAAAACGAAAGGAAGATAGAAAATATCCTTTAAAAATCGTTGAATCAATCTAAAGTGCACAATTAAGTGCAATAGGTAGGAAAAAATGCGATTTTAAAAGAAAATGCACTTTT
>CANQPR010000058.1 GCA_947625715.1 uncultured Bacilli bacterium | reverse complement strand
TATTGATGAAAATTGGAATAATGTTAAAGCCTTTTGGTCTGATAGTTGTAAAAGTACTAACTTTTATTTAAATGCTCCAGGTGGAACTTCACAACCTAATGTTTTTACCGTAACATCCGTTAACCCAGGTGTTGGAGCAAACCCTGCTGATTGGAGTGGAACCAAAGATGATGGAAGTGATACAAAAGGTGATGAAAGTGGAAGCAATGCCGAAATTGGTAGTTGGGACCCTAATAAATTATGCGGTGGCAGTGATAATTGTAGTATTAAGCTAACCAAATTTTGTACCGATCCTTATGTTGCTAGAACCTTAAAATTTTTAGGTTTATTATTAAGTATAGCTAAAATCCTTGTTCCGGCTATAATAATTATTTTAGGAATAGTTGATTTATTAAAAATAATTACTAGTGGAAATGAGGATACAGCTAAAAAACAAGCCAAAAATATTTTCCTAAGAATAATTATTGGAATTGGTATATTTATTATTCCAACCGTATTAGTAACCGTATACAACGTTGCTTATAATATTGCTAATGGTAAAGATGAAAATGCCAGTGCTGATACAAGTCTAAAAGTCCCTAAAAATTTTAAAAATTGTGTCAATTGTGTTTTAGATCCTGATAAATGTGAAATAACAACCACTGATTAAAAAGGAGTAGTGATTTATTTGAAAATAGATTCAGTAGAACTTAAAAATATTGCTGTAAGAGAAAGCCAATATCCAGTAAATGATAAACCTGAGTTTTTGCTAGTTGGTCGTAGTAATGTAGGAAAATCAAGTTTTATCAATGCCTTAATATGTCGAAAAAACTTTGCAAGAACATCAAGTAAACCTGGTAAAACTCAAACCTTAAACTTTTATTTAGTTAATAATCAATTTTACTTAATAGATGTTCCGGGATATGGTTATGCAAATACTGGCAAAGAAATGCAAAAAAAATTAGGTTTAATGATTGAAGAATATATTAAAAGCAGAGGAGATTTAGCGCATGTCTTTCTCTTAATTGATTATCGTCACAAACCAACCGAAGATGATGAATTAATGTATAATTTTTTAAAATACTACAATTTAAATACCACCATAGTAGCTACAAAATATGATAAAGTAGGAAAAACATCAAGAATTGCTCAAGATAAATTAATAAAAGAAACATTGAAATTAAAAGAAGACGAAGATTTTATTCGTTTTTCATCAACTACCAAAAAAGGAAGAGATGAAATATATAAAATAATAATTGATGATTTACATTATTAAGTAAATAAAAGATGCAATTAATTTTAACTGTATGTTATAATAATTTAAAGAAATGAGGCGAAAAAAATGAAAAACAAAAGATATTTTCTTTTAATAGTTATTTTTTTAGTTGCCATCATTCCTCGTTTTGTAAAAGCTGATGTGTGTGATAACTATCAATGTATTACCTGTGTTTATAAAGCTACAAATTTTAACATTACGTATAATGTAAAATCAGATGGTACATTAGATTGGACTCTAAAAAAAACCAATAGTAAAAGTAAAGTTAATTATTCAATGGTTTCTTCTGTTAAATATAAAAATTTTTTGAATAATGAAAAAACCAAATTAGTATGTCCTAAAAACCTTATATATAAAAGATCAAGCAATACTAAAAACAGTGTTTCACTACATTTATATGCTAGTGGAACGAGTGGAACGAAAATAAAATTAGATACTACCAAAGTTTTAGATAACCAAAAAGTTTTAAAACAAAAAACAGCTAAAGTTGCCGGATATAATTATGATTGTGATAAATATCAATGTATAACTTGTAACTATAAAGGAAGCGGATACAATGTTACATTTACGTTAAGATCTTCTGGAAGCGCTACAAAGGAAGGATATTTTGCTGTTAAAAATTCCGGTAAAAAAGCTGATGTATCGTCAATTAATTATTTTAGTTTTGTAAGTAATAAGCAAGGGAAATTAGTATGTCCTAATAATTTAAAATATAGTAATAAAAATAAAACGCCTAAATTGCAATTTGGTGGAGAAGGAACAGTTATCAAAGCTAATAAAGATGCTAATACTACTAATGGTAAATCTTTCTTAGCTAGTTCGGAAACTAATTGGGGAAGTGTCTCTAACACTAATTTAGAAACGATTTGTTCTAAACCAGAATTACGTAAGCCTTTAAAATTTATTGGAACGTTAGTTAATTTGGTAAAAATAATTGTTCCCCTTTTAATAATTGGTTTAGGAATAGTTGATTTATATAAAGCTGTAACGAAAAGTAATGAAATAGCATCTTCAGTTCGGCATATAGCTATTAGAGCTATTGCTGGTGTTGCCATCTTTTTCTTACCAGGAATAGTTCAAATGCTTTTAAATTGGGTAAATGAATTCAGTAACTATCAAAATACTTGGTGCTGTTGTACACAATGTATATTGGATAGTAATAATTGTGACGTCAACAGTTGTAGTAGCGATACATGTAGTATAGGAGGCATGAATTAATGAAAAAAATGATCATTATTTTCTTAATTTTAATTAGTGGTTTTACTTTCCTTTTCGATGTTCATGCAGAAAGTAAAATAAAAGATGTTAATTTAAGTGATGTAGTAATGATTGGTGATAGCGTTTCTGCTTGTACAAAATTAAAATCACCATTAAAATTTATTGGCTACATTGTATTAGTATTTAAAATTATCATTCCTATTGTTTTAATTATCTATGGCATGTTAGATTTATTTAAAGCTGTTACAGGAGGTAAAGATGGAGAAATATTTAAATCTTTAAAAAACTTTGTATTTCGGGTTATTGCTGGTGTTGCTATCTTTTTTTTACCAACTATTGTATCCTTTGTTTTTGATTTAATTGATTCATGGGCTGATGTAAAAAGCGATGCCAATGTTTGTATCAAATGTATATTACACGTTTCACAGTGTGACTAGGGAAAACCTAGTTTTTTTAATTAAATTTTAAAGCCAAATAAAAAGATGGAATTAATGAGACCTTTATGATAAAATAAATTTGTTAGGATGTGTAAAGATGAAAAAGAAATATATATATTTAACAATTATATTAATAAGTATCTTATCTGTTTTTCCTGTTCATGCTGCCAATGCTTATTGTAGTGGTTTAAAAAGTACTTTTATGTTTATTGGCGAAATTGTAAGGTTAGCTAAAATAGTTGTACCAATTATTATCATTGGTTTGGGAATGTTTGATTTATTTAAGGCCGTTACAGGTGGTAAAGATGGGGAAATAGGTAAATCATTTAAATCACTTGTAATGCGTTTAATCGCTGGCGTATGTATTTTTTTCCTACCAACAGTTATAGAATTAGTTTTTTCTTGGGTTGATGGTTGGAGTGATAATTATGAAAGTAGTTACTCTGAATGTGCTAAATGTATTTTAAATGTTAATGATTGTAAATAATTAGTTTGGAAGTGAAATATTTGCAAAAGAAAGGAATCATAAAAATTATAATAGTTACGGCTTTTTGTTTCCTTATAGGATGCTTTTCTTTTTGGTATGAAAAAAAATATTTTCAAAGTCAAAATGTTGTGGCTATTAATAATAAATCATATCAACCAATGAAAATTGTAAATAAATCATCTACCAATATTGAAAGTAATGAACCAAGAATTTTACTTGAAGCTGCCCATGGTGATGGTTATCATGGTGAATGTAATCATGCTACAGGTCATGTAGGAGGCGTAACATATTACGAAAGCCTAGAAGCACGTATTATGATTGATAAAATAGCTGGTGAATTACAACAAGCTGGTTATGCTGTTGAAATATCTAATGAAATAGCTGGGGATGCTTATTTTACTAATCCCAATGCTTATTTAACTAGTGGCTGTAATCCTGAATCTGGTGATTGTTGTGGATTTAGACAAGGAGCAATAGGTACTTATGCTTCTCAAAGTGTCTATCCTCATGTCGATGAAGTAGGTCCTGATAATTACACCTTATTTTTTGAACTTCATTTCAATAGTGGTGGTGGTGTTTACAGTGCCGTTATGGTTGCTGAAGAAACAGAACCTTATTTAACTAATGGGAAAAAAATCACCGATGCTGTCGATAGTGTCATAGGTACTACAACTTCAAGAGTTATAAGAGATTCAAATTTATTTGCAAATGGTACCTTAGGAAGTGTCAATCAATTTGACCGAGCAAGAAAAATTCCTACTTATTATTTAGAGACTTTCTTTATGGATTATCAATCTCATATGGAAAAATATGTTAATAGCAAAGATGAATTAGCCAAGAAAATAGCTGATGCTTTAATTGAAATAGCAGGTGGTGTAGGAACTCATAGAGAAGTATATGATGACGATGATGATGGACCTCATGGTGGATTAACAACTGATGCTTTTAAAGATGGTTTTCCTTCTTTACTAAGTAGAGAAATAGATTGTCGGGCAGTACTAGTTGATAGTTCAACTGGAAACTTAAATGGGTTAGGCCAATTTTTAAAAGATTTATTTAAAATAATTAAAATTGCATCGCCAATAATAGCCATTGTCTTAACTATTATAGATTATTTAAAAGCGTTAACACAAAGTGAAGTATCAATGAAAAAAACTAATGCAAAAATGATTAAGAGATTAGCCATAAGTATATTAATATTTTTCTTGCCAGATTTACTAGAACTCTTATTTAATGTCTTTGGCCTTTATGATATAAGTAATTGCAATATTGCATAGAAAGGGTGAAAATATGAAACATATAAGAAAAATCATTTTCCTAATATTTTTCTATTGTTTAATATGCCCTTTAAAAGTTGATGCTGTTATTAGTGAATTTCCTAGATATAATTTAACAGAAGCTCAATTAACGGCTTTATCTAATGTTGCTCAAAACGAACAAGGTGACCCAGTTGGTGCAGCAGCAGAAGCTTCCTTAATGGCTAATCGATTTGAACTTATAGGAAAAAGTTTTGGTGTTGGTGCAGATGGATTATATAGTTATGTTCGAAATAGTAATTGGTTTGCTTATGCTGCTGATGCTATGGATAGCCCTGATGAACCTTTAGATCCTAAAGTCAAAGATGCCGTTGCCAAAGTTTTAATTGAAGGTAAAAGAACTTTACCCGGTTATGTTGATGAACACGATTGTATTTATTGTGGTGGTTCAAGGTATGATGTTCGAGTAGCAAGCAATAATGGCGTATCATTTGATGTAACCGATCGTTCTCAATATATACCGCATGTAACTTATATAACTAACTTTGATAGTGCTCATTACTGGTTTTATTCCTTTCCAACTGATCATTCTGATCCCTTTGGTTATACTTCCCAACAAAACCGTAATTTAATTGGAGATTTTCATTATGAATTTGATGGCAGTGCTTACACCGGTTCTTATGAAGGATATAATACTGGTATTGGAGGTCCATTAGGTGGTCTTTTAACTGATCCATTCACTACTTTTCCATCCCTACTTACCACCAAAGATTTTTCCTGTCGAAATATCTTCTATTATCAAAATGAACAAGGAGACCAAAAAAAGACTGGTATCAAAATCTTATTAGATGGCTTATTTACTTTAATTAAAATTGGGGCGCCTATTTTAGCAATTGCCTTAACAATTGTTGATTACATGAGGACTTTAACCAATTACAGTAGTGAGAATTTATCAAAAGCCAATAAAAGAACTATTAAAAGAATGAGTTTTGCCATCATCATTTTATTACTACCATTTATTCTTGATTTATTATTTGATGTCTTTGGCTTATACGACTTAAGTAGTTGCGATATAAAGTAGGTGATGCGTAAATGAAAAAAAAGTTTATCAAAATAATTTTTATTCTTCTGTTTATATTTCTTCCTAAAACTATCTTTGCATATGATTTTAATGATGCCAATATTGATAGTGAAACAAGAACCTTATTAGAAGATTTATCGGCAACTTGGCCGAGTAATATTGATAATAGACGAGTAAATCTTATTAAAAAAGCAGCCACTTTAATGAATAAGGGCATAACTTATGGGGCTAATGATGCATCTTCCTTAATGAGTGATACTCCATCACATATGGATTGTTCTGATTTTGTTTCTTGGGCTTATTACCACTCAGGAATAACTGATGTTTCCCTAGATTGGTATACAGGAAATTTTATAGAATCAAGTTTATTTAAAGAAATAAATGAATCTGATTTAATACCTGGTGATATTGGTTTAAATAGTAACGATATGGGAGAAGGAAATAGCAATCATGTTGTTATTTATATTGGCCGTTTAAATAACGAAAATATTTATTTTCACAGCTCTACTAATGGACCTAGCGTAAGACATGGTAATGGGTATACGACTTTATTTAAACAATATACAAAATGGAGTGACGTAAAACAAAATAATGACAGTAGTAGTAGTGATGATGATGGGCCAACTGGTGGAAGCACAGTTGATCCTGCAATAGGTTTAAATCCACTTCAAACAGGTGATTTAAATTGTGAAACTATTTTTTATAATGCTGATGGCAGTAAAAAAGAAATTAAAAAAATATTAGATAATGTCTTTATCATTATAGAAATTGCGGCACCAGTTATAGCTATTATTTTATCAGTGTTAGATTATTTAAAAGCTATAGCATCAGGCTCCAATATCGAAATTAAAAAAGTAAATACTAGAACAATTAAACGGATTATCTTTGCTGTATTAATCATTTTTTTACCATATTTATTAGATTTAATTTTTAATATTCTTGGTTTATATGATATAAGTAGATGTAATATTGGCTCTTAAGATAAATTTGATTGTGATTTTGATGCTTTTATTGTATAATTTATTTATTAGAAGGTGGTGAAACATGAAACAAATAATTGGTAAAAAGTTATTCTTTTTAAGCCTCTTTTTCGTTTTATTATCACCACTTACGAGCAAAGCTTTAACCACCGGTGATATTACTGATGCGGCTAAAAGACGAGCTGATTATATTACTTATGATTTTCATTATGGAAATGCGCCAATTAATCCTGCTATCAATGATAGTGCTCGTTTAGTTAGTTGTGATCGTTTTGTTGGTTGGGTTGTCTATGATTTAGGATGGACAGATCAACCGGAAATTCAAGGCTTAGTTGTTTATGATTCAAGAGGTATAAATGATTTATCACAATATTTAGAATCACATGGTTTTACAAAAATCACCGATCATAGTGAAATCCAAGAAGGAGACATTATGTTTCACAATATGTATGGCGAAACAAATAATTCAAGACATACATACATCGTAGGGCCTAAAGGACCTAATGGTGATTTTACACGTTTTGATGCAGGTAGTGAAGAACGTCTTCAATTAATTGATCAATATTATCCTTACAGGGAAAAAGGTGGCCAACCTTTCTATGAAGGTGTTCCTGCTGATAGCTGGTCATATGGTTATCGTTTTCCAGATGTAGTCCCAGGAGAGGGAAGTGGAAGTGGAGGCGATGGTAAATTAACTGATGATTTTGCCAATGGTTTTCCATCTTTATTAACTGCTAATAATTATGATTGTAAATATATATTATATGATGCTTATGGTTCGGAAACGGAATTTAAGAAAATATTAGATGGTGTTTTCACTTTAATGCAAATCCTTGCTCCCATCATTGCTATAGCTCTTACAATTATTGATTATATAAAATCCATATCTAGTGGAAATATTAGTACTTCTAAAGTAAATGTTAGAATGCTTATAAGAATAGCTATAGCTATTATCATCATTTTTTTACCATATATAGTTGATATTTTATTTCATGCTTTTGGAATATATGATTTACAAAGATGTCATATAGGAGGATAGGAGGTTAAATATGTTATTATTAGGCAATGTAGTAATTAATTGGTTAAACAAAGCCTTTCATCAAATATTATTATTACTTGATGGTGGCATATATTGGGCAGTTTCCCAAGCATACCAAATTTTTATAAAATTAGCTGATGCAAGAATATTTGAAGACTCTTTTTATAGTAACTTTGCCAAAAGAATTTATGCTATATTAGGCGTTGTAATGTTATTTTATTTAGCTTATGCTTTATTAACCGCCATAGTTGACCCTGATAAAGCAACTCAAGGAGATAAAAGCCTAGGTAAATTAGCGCAAAATATTGTTATTTCCCTAGTAATACTAGGCTTATTGCCAACATTATTTGACTATGCTTATCGTTTACAAGGAATTATATTTAAAGAAAATATCATTGGTTCCATTATTTTCGGTGTCAGTGGCGGTGAAAATGATGAAAATATTAAAAACTATGGTAATTATATGGCTTATACAGCCCTAAATCCTTTTTTAAATCCTGGTAACTTTAATGTTAGTTTGGAAGATAACTACAGTTGGTATAATTTAAAAAGTGATATGTTAAAAGATGGTAAGTTTACCAATTTACCTATTATGGCTGATTGGGCTGTAAAGGGTCAAAAACTTATTAGTGATGTAACCTATCTTGATGGTAATGAAACCAAAGTTTTAAATAAAACCGGTGAAGTAGTAAATTTAGATTATAAACCTGGACTTTCCACTGTTATGGGGATTATTTTATTATATTTAATAGCTAG
>CANQPR010000057.1 GCA_947625715.1 uncultured Bacilli bacterium | reverse complement strand
CCTTTCTATAATATTAATAATTACTAAATATAACAAATACAATAAGAAGACGAAAAAAGCAAATATTTTACCTAATGAAGTTGTCAAAAATACTGACCAGTATTGTGGGAAAAGTAAATATAAAATAATTATAGTTAATAGAGGAATAACAATTAAAATTTTAGTCAAATAACGTGTAATATTATAAAGACTTTTGTATTCATTTTCTTTTTCTAAATCTTTTTCTAGCCATTCTTGATACATTCCAAAAATATCTTGGTAAGAAATATTAACTTCTTTGGCATATGCTAAATATACAGCTAAATCAGAAGCTTCCTTTAAATTAACTCTTTTGGCAAAATCTTTAAAAGAATCTTTTAATTCTATTTCGTATGTTAAATCTTTAAGTATTTTATTAAATTCTCTATTAATACTTTGAGGCATTTGATCTTTAAGTACTAAAAAAGCATCTTTAATATTTTTATTAGTTTTTAATGAATAATTTATAAGCTCAATAGCTTGATAAAATTCTTTCTTTATTATTCTTCTTGTTTTTAAATATTGTATATAGTAAAAATAATCGGGTAAAAAATAACCTAGCAAAAACAAACCAAAATAACCAATTACTCCAAAAATAAAGGAATGATCTAATTGCATTAAAAAATAAAATAACACAAAGGCAATTGCTAAAAATATTTTTATCGCGACAAAATCAATGGCTTGTAATTTATCACTAATTAGTTCATATTTTTTATAAGCTACAGCAATTTTTTGAAAAGCCTTGATTTTACTTAAACTACTCCCTAATCTTTTAATTAGTTTTAAAAAAAAATTGGCAACTTTATCTAAAAAAGATAAATCTTCTTGTTTAGCTTGTAAAGAAAAACTTGCAAATCGCTTTTCAAATTTACTTAATCTTTTTTGCTTTAATAAAGTATATATTAAACAAAAGCAAAATAATAAAACTAATAGTTCTAAAATTAAGTAAAAATACTTTAACTGCATAACTACCTCCTTACTATTCTTTAAACATATAATTTATATCATTAATACCTTTTTTTACTAGCTTATCTATTAAAAGAGGTTTATTTTTGTATAAAACATATTCACCAGTAGTATTATTTTTAGAATAATTATAAGCAAATATATCATTAATTTTATTATCAGTAACCTCAGAAATTTTCGTTATTCTCCTTTTTTTATCAGGTAATTTTTCAACATAAACTATAACATCTAAAGTTTTATATATTTTTTCTTTTATAAGAGTTAAATTTAAATGAGGATTTTGCATCATTATTATCATTTCTAAATTTTCTATGGCTTCATTTACACTTGATGCATTCATTGTAAATATTTGTCCTTCATCTTTCATATTGTTTGCTAAAATAACTTCTAGGACATCTGATTCATCAATCCCCTCATAAATAATTCTTTCAGCTTGAAATTTTAAGGCTTCTAAAAATAAACTGCTTTTCTTTAAAGAAGAATCTAAATTATTAGTTAAAGATATAACATGGGGTTTTAAAATATTTAATTCTCTTTGATTTTCAATAGTTATAATTCTTTCTTCATCTTCCATTAAACTTCCTAAAACATTAACTAATGTTGTTTTCCCAACTCCTGCTTTACCGCATATTAAAATATTTAATTTTCCCTTTACTATAGCTTGTAAAAATAAAGCCATATAAGGTGTTAAACTACCAATTCGTAAATAATCATCCATGGTTTTAATTTGCGTATTATTTTTTTTAATAACAACAGCAATCCCATTTAAGGCAACAGGCTTACTAATAACATTAATCTTGGTTTTATTTTTTAAGCATGTTTCAATAATCGGTTTATTAAAATCAATTGCCAATTCATTTTTTTCAAAAATCTTTTTTATTGTTCGTAAAATATGAGCATTATTAATAAAAGAAATGGAACTATCTTTAATAATTTTTCCTTCACTTTCAATATAAATATCCTTAGGACTATTAATCATGATGGAAGAAATATTATCATCTTCTAATAATTCTGTTATTGGTCCAAAACCTTTTACTTCATTATCAATTAAATGATATAAATGATTTCTTTGCATATTCGATAAATTTTCATCTTTAATAACACTTTCAATTTCCTCAGTTACAAAATGATCAAAATCAGTTGTTTGATTAATTTGTTTATCTGCGATATTTTCAATTATTTTAGCTCGCAAATCATCTAATAAATCTTTGTCTTTAAAGATTTCATAATCAGCAATTAATTTATTTGGCTTAGCTTCTATATGAAAAGCACTTAACAAATCTTTTTTATTCATTTTTTGACCCCTTTTCAATAAAATCTGTAGCAAGTTTTGTTAATGTTGCAAAATCTTTACTAAAAATATTAACTGCTTTAGGTTGCAAGGTTACAATTTGGCCATTCATTATATATTCATCCATATTTTTTAAATAAAATTCATTTGTCAAATAATATTCAATATTGGTTTTTAATAAACTATTCATTTCATTTATAGTAAAGTATTTTTTTAAAGGATTAACAGCTTCATTTAATAGTATTTTATAATTTTGTTTATCTAATATTTTAAAAATGGCCAGTAAATTTCGTAAATTTTTAATATCTAAAGGATCATTTGTCATTGAAAATAATATTTGTTCACAATTATCAAGTAACATTAAATTTATTTCATTGATATTGTGTGACATATCAATTAAAATTACATCATAGTAATATTTGGCTTTTAAAAGGGCTTTTTTTATCACATCACTACTTATAAAAGATGCTTGTCTAGGATCTTTGGGACATGATAGAACATCAATATAATCATCATATTTTGTAACATAGTTTTTTAAATTATCATCTTTTTTATTTAAACAATCATTAGCGTAATGATAGATGGTTTTTTTAACAACTAAATTTAAAGCTAAAGAAATGCCACCACTTAATAAATCCATATCCATAATCAAAACTTTTTTATTAATGACTTCATATATTCCTGCTAAATTAAGAGTGGTAATTGTTTTACCAGTTCCACCTTTAGAAGAAAAAAGACAAATACTTGTACCTAGTCGTTCATTCATAAGTAACCCTTCATTCTTTTTAATCTATAATTATTATAGCAAAAATGAATATCTATCTCAAGAGTATAATTTTAATGCAAATAAAAAAAAAGGGGTGTTTCCCTATTTTTGAATTGATATAATATTAAAAATAAATAGAATCCATATTCCCATCACTAAACTTGCTTTATAACGATACATTTCATATATAGCTACCCCTTTATCAACAATTGATGTAACCCATGCTTCAATATACTTCGGTTTTTCCTTGCAAACGGGAAACATGTGAGATGCGATGATGTTTTCTTGTAATTTATCTAATCCTAAAAGATTTTTCGCATTTTCTAAAGCTAAATCAGGGTGAAGTCTAAATGCTTCTTTAGAATTAAAATCTTTCATTTGTTCATTTGTATAAAAATCATGTAATAAAGCAGCCTTAGTGGCATTTTCATAATTTAAATTAAATTTTTTAGTTATATAATATGTTCCTTTAGCAACTCTTATACAATGATGATATCTACTTATTCCATGATGTAATTCATCTTTTAATTGTTGAAATTCTTTTTTATCTATAATGTCACGAATAATATCGTTAAATTCATAAGTTTTGTTTAAACTCATTATTTTCACCTCGGACCTTACCATTGTAGTACATAAAATAAAAAAAATCAAGTCACACTTTAGTATATGAAATTTTTCTTTTTTTAGCATTTTTCTTATATTTTATAGATAAAATGTATTAAGGAGGGATAAAATATAACGAAAAGAAAAGAACAAATTAAAAGTATTTTAATTATTTTTTTACTATGTTTTCTTCTTCATTTTATTTATAGATGGACCAATAATTTTTTTATTAGTATTATTGCCCCTGTTAATGAAAGTATTTGGGAACATATGAAATTAATTTTTTCTTCTTATTTAATTTATCATTTATTACTAAAAAAGAAATTTAAAAAGGAAAATAACTACTATCTAGAATTATTCATTGTTCCTTTTTTGGGCATAATAATCTATTTAATTATTTATTTACCTATTTATTTTCTATTTGGGGAACACCTACTTTTTAGTATTCTTTGGCTTTTAATCGTTATTATAATTGAAATATATCTTAGAGATATTATTTTTAGAAAAAAAGATTTTCAAAATGGTTTTGTTATTAGTATGATAGCTATTATAGCGATGTATATAGTTTTTTTAATATTAACGTATTTTCCACCCCACAATTTTCTATTTATTGATACAACTACTAATACTTATGGAATTAATAAAGGCAAATAAAAAAAGCCTTAAAGGCTTAAATAACTAAAATGGTGACCCGTACGGGATTTGAACCCATGAATGCATGCGTGAAAGGCATGTGTGTTCAACCACTTCACCAACGGGCCATTAACAAAATGGTGGGCCTGGGGGGACTTGAACCTCCGACCTCACGCTTATCAGGCGTGCGCTCTAACCAGCTGAGCTACAAGCCCATTTCATAAATGACTTCTTCATTCTAACTTATATTGATAAATTTTGCAAGTGTTTTTTGTGCATTTAACTTTAAAATGTCAAAATCTTAATATAAATGGTTACCCAGGTAGGATTCGAACCTACGAAATGATGGGGTCAGAGCCCATTGCCTTACCACTTGGCGACTGGGTAATAATATTTAACACCTACATTATACTATAAAATTTATATTTTGAATACTTATAAAATAATAAGGGGGGATTATTTTTGAAATTACCAGATGTTCCTCCCCAATTATTTACCATCAGCGCTGTTGTTGTCGGCTTTTTATTAGTCGATGATGCTACACCAAATGAACAAAATGCCCTAGGCAATTGGCTAATGCTAGTTGCCCAATATTTATGTACCAATGCAGCTTATGGACAACTTTTGCAAAGTAATAGCCAAACTCCTGGTTCTATAAGCGAAAATAATCAAAACATGAGCGATGATGAAACCTTAAAAATGCTTATGAAAATGGTCAAGGCCCTAAATCAAGAAATAGAGCAAATAAAAAAGAGTATTTAATCTTTATTTTGTAAATAATTTTGTAAATCAATTATTTTTTTAGCTCTTACTCTTCTTTGTTCTAAATTATCAGTATACTCTTCCATTAAAATGGTTTTTTGTAAATAATTATTAGCTATAATTTCTTTTAAATTATCTTTATTAGTAAATATTTGTTGATAATAACTTTCACCTTTTTTATCTAGCATAGTTTCTTTATATTTTTGAATTTTTTCTTGCAGAATTTCTTTTTGTTTAATGGTGTCACTATTAAATGCTAATTTTTCTTCTTTAATTTTAAAAGTCCCCATCAGCATTGTTTTAAATGTCCCTAATTTTTCAAAAGTTCCTATACAGTCTTCTTTTTCTTTTTTACCATGAAGGACCATAGGTTTTGATATATTTAAAGGACTAAATTTATATAATTCCATAAAATCATCATTATAAATTCCAAAAATAAATTGTTCCACCATTTTATAAGGACTATTTGGATAATTTACAATTCCCTCAAACCAATTATTTTTTAAAACAAGCATTTGCCCGTTTAATTGAACTGTATCATAATCGGTATTCAAAGTTCCCTTTATATTTATTAATTGTTCCATTTAAAAAATTCTCCTTTTAGGGCCTTATTATAATCTAATTTTAAATACTATGCAATCTAAAATTAGTCATTTTTAAGTCTTAGTGCATTAAATACGACACATAAGCTAGAAATCATCATCAACCCACTAGCAATCATCGGGTTAATATCTAAACCAATTCCTTTAAATACTCCCATAGCAAGTGGAATCATTAAAATATTATAAAAGAAAGCCCAAAATAAATTTTGTTTTATGTTTCTTAAAGTTCTTTTTCCCATCTTTAAAAAGGTCAAAATTTCTTTAATATTATCATTAGTAATTATTACACTAGAAGAGTTAGAGGCAATATCTGTTCCACTTTTAAAACTAATACCGATATTTGCTGTTGCAAGTGATGGAGCATCATTTATTCCATCTCCAATCATTATAACTTTTCTTCCACTTTGCATTAAATCTTTAATATATTGACTTTTTTCTTTTGGTAAGACATTTGCTATAACTTCATCTATATCAAGTTTTTTACCAATAAGTTTAGCACTTATTTCATTATCTCCTGTAAGCATAACTACTTTATAACCTGATGTTTTTAATTCTTTTACAACATTTTTAGCTTCATTTCTTATAATGTCTTTAACTCCTATTAAGCCAATTATTTTATTATCTTCAAGGACATATATAATACTATTACCATCTAGTGATAATTTAAGTTCATCATCAAAATGGGTATTTTTAATTTTCTTTACTATTTTATTATTACCTAAATAATATTCTTTATTATTAATGATGGCTTTAACTCCCATGCCTGATATTTCTTTATAATTTAAAACTTTTGCCTCACTTGTTTTAAAACCTTTAAACGCTAAAGAAATTGGATGCAAAGAATTACCTTCAATATTCGCAACAATATTTAATAATTCTTTATTACTATAATTAGAATAGTTATATAATTTACTCACTTTTAACTTTCCATAAGTTAAAGTTCCCGTTTTATCAAAAACAATCGTGTCAATGTGAGAAGCTATTTCTAATATTTCACTAGATTTTACTAAAACATTTTTTCTAGCAAGAACACCAATTGAAACAACTACCGCTAAAGGGGTTGCAAGCCCTAAAGCACAAGGACAGGCAACAACTAAGACTGTTACCATACGAATAAGACTATCATTTAAAGAGAAACCTAAAAATAAATAAATAATAAATGTTAAAATGGCTAGTATTAAAATAACTGGTACAAAATAAAAACTTATTTTATCAACTATTTTTGCTATGGGCATTTTTGAATTGCTTGCCATAAGAACTAGGCGAACCATATCTGAAATCGTTGATTTAGGGCCGATTTTTAAGGCTTCATATTCCACTACTCCATCATAATTAATCGCTCCTGCCATAATTTTATCGCCCTTGACTTTTTTACTAGGTTTGGATTCTCCTGTAATAAAAGATTCATCAAAGTGAGCGCTACCCTTTACTATTTTTCCATCAACAGCGACTTTCATACCGGTTTTAACAATTAAAATATCCCCTACTTTAACTTCATCGATAGTTACTTCTTTTTCTTCTTTATTTACTTTTAATAAAGCACTTTTAGGAGTTACTTCTACTAATTCTTTAATAGCTTCTTTGGTTTTTTCTTTACTAAATTTATCAATATATCTTCCTATTTTAATAAATAAAATAATCATACAAACTGATTCAAAATATAAATTCGCTACTAACTTTTGATTACCAAAAATAATTAAAATCATATTAATGACACTATAAAAAAAACTAACGGATACCCCAAGTGTTACTAATGTATCCATATTTGGAGCTTTATTAATTAAATTTTTAATACCGGCAATGATAATATCCATTCCATACCCTAAATATGGCAGTGTAAGGAAAAATAAAGTCACACTGTAAAAAATTGGATGGAACATCATATCAAAACATGGCATAATAGGTAAATGTAACATATGACCCATAGAAATGTACATAATCAAAACCATAAGGCCACCAAGGATAATTAGAAATATTTTGCTATTATCTTTTTTATTTTCTTCTTTTTCATCATAAATTCCCCCGCATTTATAGCCAGATTCGTTAATATAATTAAAAAGTGTATCTATTAAAATATTATCTTCATAATAAATAAGGGCTTGTCCTAAAACTAAATTTACGGAAACGTCTATTACACCTTTTTGTTTTTTGACATATTTTTCAACATGATTAGAACAAGCTGAGCAAGTCATTCCCTCAACTTTTAATATTACTTTCTTCAATTTAATCTTCCTCTACTTCAAAGCCAAGTTTTTTTATTTCATCTATAAGAATATTTTGGTCTACTTCATCTTTTAAAACAATTGTAACTAAATTTTTATTATGATTAGCATTAACTTTTGAAACACCTTCGATATTTAATAAAGCATTTTTAATTCGATTTTCACATCCATTGCAAACCATGCCAAATACTTTTAAATTAATTTTTTTCATTAATTTATACCTCCTAAAAAACATCTATATATCTTATATTTTATCATAAATAAATAATTAATTAACCAAAGTATTAAAATTTCTTTTTAAAATAGGAAAAATTTTTAAAAATGTCCCTAAAATTAGAATTTACAATTTAAGACACACTTATGCTGCTACAATGATGTCTAAAGGTAAAGAAGCTTACATATTTAGTAAAAGAATGGGACATAAAAATATAAATACCACAATAAATGTATATGGGCATTTATCAAATAAAGTTAGAAAGGAGATTGCTCAAGCAACTGATAAATACATCTAAAAATAAAGTGGGAGTAATTTTGGGAGTAATTTTATAAAAAGCCCCGTAAATACGGGACTTTAATAACATAATTGGTGCAGGCGAAGGGACTTGAACCCCCATGCCGTTAAGCGCTAGATCCTAAGTCTAGTGCGTCTACCAATTTCGCCACGCCTGCAAATTTATATGGTGGACCTCGTAGGACTCGAACCTACGACCGACCGGTTATGAGCCGGTTGCTCTAACCAACTGAGCTAGAGGTCCAT
>CANQPR010000056.1 GCA_947625715.1 uncultured Bacilli bacterium | reverse complement strand
TCAGAAATTTGGTACAATAATTTTATAACACATTCTTTCGCTTGCTCAAGATGTGCCATAAAATACTCGACATTTTATCACATATATCATTATAATACACGAAAAATTTAAAAAATTGTCTATTTTCGTGATTTTTGTCGTGATATAATATTTGTATGAAAAAAGTATTGACAAAACTTAGATAGTCAATTTGTCTGATTATATAAAATTCACAATTTTAAAAATATGAGAATTATTTCTCGTATTTTTTTTTGTTTACGAAAACCCCCATTTTTACTGGGGGTTCTAATAAGCTTTAGCGTTGCACAGAAAAACCTCCTTTGATAAAATAAGTGCCGTCTAACAAATGCACAAAAAGTCAAAGGAGGTGTCCTGAATGGACGTGAATAGTTTAGCACACACGAAGTGGAATTGTAAATACCACGTAGTGTGTGCACCAAAGTTTCGAAGGAAAATAATATATAATCAAATAAGAATAGATATAGGAAAAATAATAAGAATGCTGTGTGAAAGAAAAAAAATAACAATAATAGAAGCAGAATTATGTCCTGATCATGTACATATGTTAGTAAGTATTCCGCCAAAAATGAGTGTATCAGGAGCAAATAGAGTACATAAAAGGAAAAAGTACATTGTTGATATTTGATAGACATGCAGATATGAAATATAAGTATGGTCAAAGGCAATTTTGGTGTAGAGGATTGTGAATAATTAGTAAAAATGTCTCTAATTTTTAACGAATAATTAGTAAAAATGTCCCTATTTAAAAATCAGTGTAATTCGCTAATAATTTATGAAAATGTCCTTATTAAAATTATTGACATTTAATAAATAATTAATATAATAGTAATCATTATTTAAGGGGATATGGCAACACTGAGGAGTGACCAGAGCACTTAAATAATGCTAAGCAAAAAAGATATATATTTCTTTTTTTGAAAGCCCTAAGCGATAAACCTTGGGGTTTGGAACAAAGCCCAAATATTTAATGTTTGAACATCATATTTTTTCGCCAAGGATGATTTGCAGGTGGAATAAATTTATGATGTTCTTTTTTTGGTTGTTCTCCAGCATTGCCATATCTTTCAACATCGCTCACTATTTTACCATACTTATTTAAATATCTAAGCTATTTTTAAATGTAACTTCTCTCTAACAAAAAAACGGGAAGTTAACTTTTTATTTAGTACTCAAGTTAAATAATTTGTATCCTTTTAATTTTTGATATATAATAAAGAGCAAGAAAGGGGAACTATGGAAGAAAGCGAAAAACTGAATTTAAATTTTTCAAGTAATTTGAATTATGCATTATTAAATCTAGAAAAAGCTATAAATGAGGCGATTAATTTAGAAGATAAGATATATTTAGAATTATCCAAAGATCAAATTATTAAATATTTAAATTATGCTCATATAAATATGAAATGTTGGCAAGATAATTACGAATCTAAAAAATATGAAACAATTATAAGGCAATATAAAAAGATAGAATCTATTATTTCACAATTAGAATTATGTTTAGCAGATTATGATAGCAAATTTCATATGGATGGTATATCGTATTCTGTATTCCAAATTGGCAAAATTTTATCTAATATAAACAAAACCAAGAGGAAGAAGACAGATTGCAAGGCAAGAGAAGTCTGAAGTAATATAAAGACCCGTTTACGGGTAAGTAAGAGTGACAAAGGCGATTGCAGACTAAAAAAGTCACTAAATGATGGCAGCCAGTAACAGGCTTTATAGGCCATTGAGATTAGGGGTTGATTTTTAATGCAAAAATGATATGTGGTCGAAAAGTGGTTGAATAAATGATAAAATAATTTTCTATAATTTGATTTTGAAAATATCGTGACCGAAAATATTGATAAAATTATTATAATTGTTTATATTAATATTGGTAATAATTTATGTATATAGAATCTGAAACAGTATAATTAAAGCAACAACTTACTAAAAATATAAAAAAGAATTTGTTGTATTTGCTAATTCAAAAAGTGGAATGATAAGGGAAGGTATAATTGGTAATTTAACAACATGTATCGATATTGAATTACATATTATTTCAGCTAAATTTGATTAATTTACTGTACATCAAATCGTTATGAGAAAGTTGTGGATATCTTTCACAATCGCCTCATTGAAAAATTTATTTCGAACTTTTATAGTTCATTTTTTTTTGGCTAAAAATATAAAAATTATTTAGTATTCTTGTGTTAAATAACCATACAGATTATTTTATTTAGCATACATTATGAGTGGGATTCATAATGCTATTTATAATATAAAGTTAAATATTAAATAGAAAGGGGAATATAATTTGCGTAAAAATAAAATAATAATTCTTATAGCCTTTCTTATGACTATTATTTTAATGGCGGTTGGTTATTCAACATTTGCTACAGATTTTACTATTAATGCAACAGCAGAAATTACTGGTGAGTGGGATGTTAGAATAACAAATATAAAAGCTACTTTAGTACCAGATGGTTGTGATGCAGGAACACCTTCATTTACTAAAGATTCTATTAATTTTTCAGCAAAACTTAATAAACCTGGCGATGAAATTATTTATGAAGTTACCATAGAAAATTTAGGAACGATTGATGCTGAATTACAAACGATAATATTTACTGAAGAAATAGATGGCATTGAAGAAATTAACTATACTACTTCTGAACTTAAGAAAGACTTAAATGTTGGCGATTCAACTACTTTTAATATTATAGTAACTTATGTTAAAAATTCTACAAGTATTCCCGATGTTAAAACTAAAACATTAACGGGGATAATTCAATATGTTCAAAAAGAAAATTCTTAAAAACAAACTATTATTTTTTCTTTTAATTATTTATACCTTATATAGCATTTTTTTATACACAAATAATTTATATATTTATTTTCTTAATCCATTATTTTGGTTAAGTTTCTTAATTTTTTATCATCATGATTTAAAATTACATATGAAAAAAGAAACTTTTATAACTTTAATTATAGCAATTATTTTTTTAATACTTTATATAGCTAGTGGTTTTATTTGGGGCTTTAATAAAAGTCCTTATAATCATACATTAATTAATCTTTTTAAAAATTTGTGGAAAGTTATTTTACCAATATATGGTATGGAAATCCTACGTTATGAACTTATTAAAAGTAATAAAAAACATTTTAGTATAGTAGTGTTAATAACTGTTATTATTATCATAAGCAAGATTAATTTTAAAGCACTTTTCCTTTCCCATAATATTATTTTTTTACATTATTTTATTTCTATAATTGTCCCTATAATCGCCCAAAATATTTTATTTACTTATTTATCTTTAAATTTGCACTATGAAATAGCTATAATTATTAGACTTTTTGATGAAGTACCTATATATTTTTTAGCAATTATTCCTTATTATAATTGGTTTATAAATGGGGCTTTTGCGATTATTAAAATTTTAATTATTTATTATATATTTAAATATTTTATTTTTGGCAAAAAAACAATAAAATGTTTCACAAATTTGAATCTGATTCTTTATCCAGTAACTATTATTATTTCTATTTTGTTAGTATTATTTATGCTCGGATTATTTAATTATCAACCAATAGCTATTATGTCAAATAGTATGAATCCTACTTTTAAAAGAGGCGATGTTGTCATTTATAAGAAAAAGGAAAATATTTTGCCAGGCGATATTATAGTTTTTAAATATGAAAATCAACTAATTGTTCACCGAGTTATCAGTATAAATGAATATTATGTTACCAAGGGTGACGCTAATAATACTGTAGATTATATGAAAATTAAAAAAGAAGATATAAAAGGAGTTTATCAATTTCATATCAAATATTTAGGTTATCTTTCTATTTGGTTAAATGAATTTTTTACTAAGGAGAGTAATTACACATGAAAAGAAAAAAATTACTTATCTTAAGTATTATAGTTTTTATAATGGGAATTGTCTTTTTAAAAATAATATGTATTATTAAAAATAAGAATGATGAGTATCAAATAAAAAATGAAACATATTATGAAGTTACTTTAAATTCTGATAGTTATTTTGTTAATAATAAAATAGATGCTAATAATTACTATATTGCCAAAGCTATTAAAAGTATTGATATTTATTTTAATTACAATTTAAAAAAACAACCTAAAAAGAATATTAATTATGCTTATGATATTACCGCTACTTTAAAAAGTTATGCTGATAATGGGACAAAATTAATTTGGACTAAAGATTTTAATTTAAAAAATGTTAAAGATATAAACCAAGAAGAAATTAATATCCAAGAGGATTATAATTTAGATTATCAATATTATGTTAATTATGTTAAATCTTTTAGCGAATATTATAAAATTAAAACAGAAACATATTTATATGTAAAACTTAATATTAAAATTAATGATATGGTTAATCCTTATGTTTTATTGACAATTCCTGTTAATGAAGATGTTATTGAAATAACTTTAAATGAAGATGAGAGTTTTTTAAAAAATAATGAGCAAACGAAAGATTTTTATGAAGTAATAATTTTTCTAGTGATAGTGGTAATTATTATTATTTTAAAAAGTAAAGCTAACTTTAATAAAAATAATGAAAAGGCCATTTTAAAAAGATATCAAGATATAATTATCAATATTAAAAATAAACCTAATATAACTAATAATGATATTATATATTTAACTGATTTAAAAAGTTTAGTTAATATAGCCATTGATAATAATGTAAATATATTAAATTATCTACTTGACTACTATGTTATTATTACTAATACTTGTTATATATATCATTTAAAATGTGAATAAGTAATTATATGAAAAAAATAAAATTTGTAGTTAGTAATGTAATGAATCATTAATAATAAATACCTTTTAATGGGTATTTATTATTTTGGAAATTTATTTATAATAATAAGCCTTTTTTTGACAAAATATTTGCTATTTATTTGTTATATTTAATCTAAAGAAGGGTATGCAAATGAATGTTAAATGTTTTGATGAAAATCATGAAAAAGATTTAGAAATGAAAATAAATGCGTTTCTAAATAGCACAAATAGTGATATAATAGATATTAAATATCAAGTTGCTATTGCTATGCAGGGCGAAGATCAAATATTTTGCTTTTCAGCTATGGTAATTTATTATGATAAGGAATAAGTGGTTTAAGATGAGAAAAAGTTCTTTTATTGAAGGAACTGTTATTGCAACTGTAGCGATTGTTTTGACCAAAATATTAGGGATGCTATACGTTATTCCTTTTTATGCTATGGTTGGAGTAAAGGGAAGTGCTTTATATGCTTATGCGTATAATATTTATGTATTATTTTTAGATATATCTTCTGCTGGTTTACCAGTCGCGATAAGTAAGATTATAAAAGAATATAATACACTAGGAATGCAAGAAGCTAAAGTAAGAGCCTATCATTTAGGAACAAAAATAATTGGTTTTATATCATTAATGGCTTTTATAATTTTGTTTGTATTTGCAAAGGAAATAGCTTTATTAATACTTGGAAATTTGGAAGGTGGAAATACTATTAGTGATGTAACATTTGTAATAAGATGCGTATCTTTTGCAATATTAGTTATTCCTTTTTTAAGTGTTAGTAAAGGCTATTTACAAGGACATAATATTATAAATGTATCAAGTATTAGTCAGGTAATTGAACAAATAATAAGAATTTTAGTTATTTTAGCCGGAAGTTATATTGCTTTAAATATTTTTCATTTATCTTTAACAACATCGGTGGGAATTGCTGTTTTTGGAGCTTTTATTGGTGGTTTAAGTGCTATTTTATATATTTTATATAAAATGAAAGAAAATAAAAAAGCCTTAGGTTTAGTAAAAACAAAAGTTAAAGATAAAATAACTAATAAAGAAATAATCAATAAAATTATTAGTTATGCTATACCATTTATTATTATTGATGTTGCCGTATCTATATATAATTTTGTTGATATGGTAATAATATCAAGAACAATGAATTTTTTAGGTTATAATGCTTATACAACAGAATTTGTGACAACCTCCGTTGCAACATGGTCACCAAAAATAGGGATGGTAGTTAATGCCATTGCCATGGGATTAACGGTGAGTTTAATTCCAAATATTGTGGAAGCATTTACATTAAAAAAATGGAAAGTTGTTGAACAAAGAGTTAATAAAGCTTTACAGATAATTTTAATAACTTGTATTCCCATGGTAATAGGCTTAGCCTTTTTATCTGACAGTGTTTGGAGTGTTTTTTATGGTGAGAATGCTCTAGGAGCCCAAATATTTGCTTTACAAATATTAACAACATTATTCTTTAATCTTTATATGATAACTTCGTCAACTTTACAGAGTCTAAACAAATTCAAAGCTGTTTATTTTACAACTTTATTAGGATATTTAACCAATGCCATATTAGATGCCCCTTTAATAATATTATTTAATAAAATCGGTTTACCTCCTTATGCTGGAGCTTTAACGGCAACGGCTATCGGCTTTATGCTATCAATTTTTACCGCTTTATATTATTTAAATAAAAAACACAATTTAAAATATAATGATACAATTAAAACTTTAGGAAAATTAGTAATACCAACGATTTGTCTTGTTGCCGTAATAATGGTTTTAAAAATGATTATTCCTGTTAATTTAGCTAGTAAATTTTCTTCAATTGTATATATTGGTATAATTAGTTTAATCGGGGCTTTAGTATATTTAGGAATAACATTGAAAGATGGATTATTAGTTAAAATATTTGGTAAAGATTATTTAAATAAAATTATTAAAAAACTAACTTTTGGTAAAGTTAGTATTGATTAAACAATATACATATTGCCGTTTTCATCATAAGTGTCTTTGGTGTAATAAGCATTACTTTCTAATTTATTAATGCGTGCTTCCAAACGATTTATAGCTCTTTGCATTTTAGCTAATTGGGCCTCCAAATCACTTGTTATTGGCATCGACATTTTATATGGCATGCTTTCTTGATAATAATCCATGGCTAAACCATTTATATTAGGCATTGGCTGATTTAACATAGGCATGTTATAATTCATCATGGGATTAGTATTAGATGCCGTCATATTAAAATTTGAAGATTGAAAAAATGAGTTACGATCTTTTTTCACTCTTTTTATCCCCCTTTATATTAAATATATGTAAAAAAGAAAGAAGTGTGAACAATGAGACAGAGAAATGTCAAAAATGCTCATCAAAAATTATTAGAAAGTTCTTATTTTATTTTAAATCCCCAAGAATACTGTTGTTCATGGGCAAAATATTTTCAAAATGATAACCCTATAAAAGTTGAAATTGGAACCGGTAAAGGACAGTTTTTAATTGCTATGGCCAAAGAAAATCCCCATTGTAATTTTATTGGTGTCGAACAAAAAGAAAGTGTTTTATTAAGAGCCGTTTGTAAAGCCCAAGATACTAATCTTCCTAATTTAAGATTTATTTGTTACAATGCTTTAAATATTAAAGATGTCTTTAATAAGGAAGTTGAGACAATTTATTTAAATTTTTCTGATCCTTGGCCAAAGAGTAGACATGAAAAAAGACGTCTAACAAGTCCCAATTTTTTAGAACAATATGATAAAATATTTAAAGATGATAAAATAATTATCATGAAAACAGATAATATTAAATTATTTGGCTATAGCATTGTTTCATTAAGTAAGCATGGTTATATTTTTGATGAGGTTTCCCTAGATTTAGCCCATGATGAAATTCATAATATAAAAACCGAATATGAAGAAAAATTTAGTAATTTAGGATATAAAATTAATTATTTAAAAGCAGTTAAAAAAAATAAAAAAATGTGATACAATAAAAAATATTGATGATGGGTGATATTTATGAAAAAAATGATTTTCCTTCTTTTTTTGCTCTGTATAACCTGTGGATGTGTAAATTTAGCTAATACTAGTTATGATTATATAGTTAAAGAAAATTTAAATAATAATTTAAAAACGACTAATGTTTATCGAGCTGGTTATATGTATTATTTGCCTAAGGGACTAAGAATTATGAAAAGTAGGGAAGCTAATGAAGTCTTTGCAAATGATAATATAACTTATTATTTATTTGTTGACCGGGTAAGTTATTATAATCAAATAAAAGAATCTTATGTAGGAAAAGATGATGTTGTTTATAGTAAATCATTAGAAAAAGATGGAAAATTTGGTTATATTGAAATTAAAAAAACACAAAACAATCAATATTTTATTGAAATCATGTACAATTATGCTAAAATAGAAGTAATGGTACCAGAAGATAAAGTAAAAGAAACAATATCTTATTCATTGACAATTTTAACTTCAATAAAATATCAAGATACGGTACTAAAAAGTTTGATGGAAGAAAATATTCTTAGTGCAAGTGAGGTCGAGTATAATATATTCGAAACAGCCAATACCGAAAGTGGATACTTACAAATTGCTCAAGAATATGGTCAATATCAAGAAGAAGAAGAAAATGTCGATCCAGACTTTATAAGAAGATAAGGAAGGGTAAATATGAGTTTGTTTAGTAAACTAAAAAATGTATTATTTGAAGAAGAAGAAATTGAAGTTCCAGTAGAACCAGAGACATCAAAAAAAGTAGAACAACCAGTAAAAGTTGAAAAAAAGCCAGTAAAAATGACTTTTGAAGATGAAAAAGAAGATGTCTTAGTAAGTGATAGAGAATTATTTAAAGCGGAAAAAACTTTTGATTTTCCTGTTTTTGATGATGAAGAATTTGAGCGCTTAAAAAAGCCAGTAGTTAAAAAAGAAGAAGAACCAAAAAGTATGGGCATTAATTTATTTGATTATGAAAAACCTAAAAATAAAGATTTTCATCG
>CANQPR010000055.1 GCA_947625715.1 uncultured Bacilli bacterium | reverse complement strand
TATAATAATCTAACACTTTTATTTTTGCAAGAAATTTATTTAAAAATGGAGACTTTTCGTCAGAAATTTGGTACAATGATAATAAGGTGGTGTGAATGAAAAATTTATTTCGAAAACTAGACAAGCCATTATTAATAATAATGTTACTTTATATTATCCTTGGTTTAGTAATGGTTTTATCAGCTTCA
This sequence comes from uncultured Bacilli bacterium, assembly GCA_947625715.1. Taxonomy (GTDB): domain Bacteria; phylum Bacillota_I; class Bacilli_A; order RF39; family UBA660; genus Ventrenecus. The sequence continues at coordinate 8,642 of CANQPR010000055.1, read as the reverse complement.
AGTGTTTCAGCAGTTTTACGTTATAATGTATCTAGTTATTATTTTTTCGTTCGGCAACTTATATTTGTTATTGTATCTTTAATATTAGGAATAATTATTCTAAAAATTCCTACCCAAAAATATAAATTTTTAGCGCCTATATATTTACTAGGAACATTAGCTTTGTTGTTTTTAGTTTTTACTTATGGCGTTGTAGCTGGGGGTGCTAAAAGTTGGCTTGACTTAGGTTTTTTTAATCTCCAACCAACTGAATTTGCTAAGACTGCTTTAATTGTTTATATGGCTGTATTTTATGATAAAAGTGTTAAAAAAGATAAACCTTTTGCTTATAATTTTATCCCCATTGTTTATGCTGTATTGATGTTTTTATTAATTGCTATGCAACCTGATTTTGGGGGTGCTATTATAGTGGCTGGAATTGTTTTTTTCCTTTTCTTAAGTGTTCCTTTTCGTAAAGAAAAAAAGGTGAGGATTGTTAAATATTTAGGAATTGCTATTTTACTTGGTTTAGTTGTTTTATTATATAGTGGTTCTGATTTGTTTAATAGCACTCAATTACAAAGATTAAAATTTCAATCACCATGTAGTAGATATATGGAAGATACGGGGTATCAAGTTTGTAATGGTTTTATTGCTTTTCACAATGGCGGGTTATTTGGAGTAGGACTTGGTAATTCAACTCAAAAATATTTGTATTTACCAGAATCACATACCGATTTTATATTTCCAATATTAGTAGAAGAATTAGGTTTTGGAGTTGGAATATTAGTTATCTTAGGTTATTTTTATATGTTATATCGAATTTTAAAAATTGCTAAGAATGCTGATAGTATTCGTAATTCTTTATTATGTTATGGAGCTTTTTTATTAATCTTTTTACACTTGTTAATAAATTTATTAGGTATCTTAGCCCTTATACCTTTAACAGGAGTTCCAATGCCATTTTTAAGCTATGGTGGTTCTTTTACAATGAATGTTATTTTAATGGTTTTTGTGGTTTTAAGAGTGAATATGGAATCCATTAGTAATAAAGAACGAAGAGAATTACAACGAAAACTAAAGAGTTGACAAAAAGTTAAGAAAGTGGTAAATTAAAGATGCTTAATAGTAGAAGAAAGTTTGACCGGGTTGTTGCCGGAGTGTTTAAAAAATACTCTTAATTATTTATTAATTACTGCAACAATCGATGGCAACTTGAGTCGCCATTTATTTAAACTTTCTTAGCACTTATCGTCTATTAAGTTGTGCGTACATGCGACGTTTTACGATAGGGTAGAATTATGTATATCTGTCAGTATATGTTGTTCTATATAGTCGCGAATAATATGTCGGTTGACAGACTGGCATATTTTTTTTTGACTTTTAAAAAGGATTTAAAATAAAAAATAGAAATAATGATAATAGAAGAGATAATACTCTTCTTAGAAAGGAGGATATCATGAAAAATATGCTTTTAAAAAATAAGTTTATTTACTTAGGTGGGGTGTTATTACTTGCAACTTTAGCTTTAGGTGGCCTATATTTTAAACAAGCTAATGCCGAAGAAGCTTTTCATTGTCCAAGTAGCTTAGAAACCGAAGAAGAAGAAGAAATTGAACAACTAGATGATAAAACAATGCAAATTGATATTAAAGGTGCTGTTCGCAATCCAGGTGTTTATGAAATTGAAGAAGGTTCAGTTGTAAATGACATCATAAAATTAGCCGGTGGATTATTAAGCAATGCGGATACAAGAAGCTTAAACTTAAGTAAAAAACTTAAAGATGAAATGGTTATTTATGTTTATACAACTGATGAAGTGAAAGACCAACTTGCTTTATCTGATGCCAATATTATTGATGATTTAAATAATGATAAAACCATTATTGATGATGAAGATGATATTGAAGCATTAGATGAAAAAGTATCATTAAATAATGGCACTTTAGAACAATTAATTGCTTTACCAGGAATAGGCGAAGCAAAAGCAAAAAGCATTATTGAATATCGTAAGACATGTGGTGGTTTTCAAAAATTAGAAGACATTAAAAATATTTCTGGTATAGGAGATGCCGTATATCAAAAACTTAAAGACTATATCACTTTATAAAAAAATATTTTTAATATTTGTCATTGTTTCCATATTAATTATTAGTTTAAGATTAATTATTCCTAATCAAAGTAAATATTTAAATAATAAACCAAATATTTTAAAAGGAATAATAAAAGAATATGAAATAAAGAATAATACATTATCTATCGAAATCCAAAGTAAAGAAAAAGTTCAAGCATTTTATTATATCAAAAATGACTTAGAAAAAGAGGAACTTATAAAAACAATTGGTTATGGCAGTGAAGTATCTTTAACAGGTAAATTCATTTTGCCTCAAAAAAATACAATTCCCAATTGTTTTTCTTATCAAAAGTATTTATATAATAAACAAATATACTATGTATTTCAGGCTAAGATGATAAAATGCACGAGAAAAAGTAAAGGGATATATAAATTAAAAAATATCCTTATCAAAAAATGTGAAGCAATGAGTGATGATGCTTATTTTCGCGTTCTTCTAACAGGTAAAAAAGGTAATTTAAATCAAGATATGTTAAATAAAATAGGTTGCTTACATTTATTTATAATTTCTGGTTTTCATATTCAAATATTATTATTAATAATTAAAAAAATATTATTAAAAATGGGGTGGCATAATAAACTAATACTTATTTTAAGTACCTCTTTTTTAGCTTTCTTTTATGGTTTTACAATTAGCATCTTAAGAGTTAGTATTTTTTATACTTTAAAATGTATAAATGATTTATTAAAAAAGCCATATCAAAATTTAGAATTATTTATTATAACTTTTTTTATATGTCTTTTAATAAATCCCAATAATTTATTTGATTGGGGGTTTAGGTATTCATTTTTAATTACTTTTTTTCTTTTTATCGTACCTAATAAATATCATAATAAATTTAGTAAGTTATTATATATTAATATTGTATGTTTTTTGGTAAGTTTACCCTTAGTTTTAATTAATAATTATGAAGTAAATTTTTTAGCTATTATTTATGCTTTTTTTAGTAGTTTATATCTATCTTTTATAATGTATCCTTTAGCTTTACTTTCCTTTGTCATGCCCTTAATATTACCAATTTTTAATATATTTTCAAATATATTTAATCAATTATTAATAATGGCATCTAATATAGATATAGGCATTTTAATTATAGGTAAAGTACCTTTTTTCCTTTGGTTTATATATTATTATTTAATATATTTAATTTTGGTTAAAGAAAGAAAAAAAGAGATTGTTCTTCTTGTTATATATATGTATTTAATTTATTTATTACCTTCCTGTGATAAATTTGCCTATATAGGATATTTAGATGTCTTGCAAGGCGATTGTGCGGTTATGATAAGTCCTTATAAAAGAGAAGTAATAGTAATTGATACAGGCGGAAAAGTTAATGATAATAATACCGATTATATAGCTAAAAATATTGCTACATATTTAAAAAGTATGGGAGTAAAAAAAATTAATACCTTAATTATTACACATGGAGACTATGACCATATGGGATCAAGTTTAAATTTAATTGATAATATTAAAGTATTAAAAGTCGTTTTTAATGAAGGAAAGACCAATGAATTAGAACAAAAATTAATTCAAAAACTACAAAAGAAAAAAATAAAATATGTTTATGGTTTAAAACAATTAAAGTTTGCTGATAGTAAATTAACTTTTTTAAAAACAACCATAGAAGATAATGAAAATGATAATTCAAATATTATATATCTTAAATATCAAACTTATCAATTTCTTTTTATGGGAGATGCTTCTATAAAAAAAGAAGAAGAGTTAATAAAAAAATATAACTTAAGAAATATTTCCTTTTTAAAAGTTGGTCATCATGGAAGTAAAAATAGTTCAAGTAAAAAATTTATTGATACAATTAAACCAAAATATTCCATTATATCAGTAGGAAAAAATAACAATTATCATCACCCTCATCAAGAAACATTAGAAAAACTAAAAAATAGTAAAATATATCGGACAGATGAGTTAGGAAGTATTATAGTAACTTTAAAAAATAACCAATTTCAAATTAAAACATATGAACCTTAAAAATAACTACCGAAAACAATTAATATTTGATAAAATAAGTATTAAGTTGGTGGTGTAATGAATTATTTAATTGAAACAGATTCAAGATATATATTAGATTCTTTATTAAATAAAATAATTAAAAAAGAGGCCTTAAAAATTAATTATAATTATAAAGAACAATCAATAACAGAAGTAATACAAGAGGCTATGTATACATCATTATTTGGTGAAGAAAAATATATTGTTGTTAAAAATGCAACCTTTTTTGGTAAGGATAAATTAACTGACAAAGAAAGTACGATGTTACTAGATTACTTAGAAAAACAAAATCCATTAACAACAATTATTTTTACAACTTATGAAGCCGTTGATAAACGCAAAAACATAACGAAAAGGATAATTTCTACTAATGGTTTTATTAGTAAAAAAAGTCCTAAAGGTTATGAACTTACAAACGAAACAATTAAATTAATAAATAAAAAGGGGTATAGCATTGATGATAGTAGTGTGCGTTATTTGCTTCAAAATTGTTTAAATTCTTGGGATATTATCAATAATGAAATTCAAAAATTTGAACTTATATTACCAAAAAACTCTAAAATAACCAAAGAAGATGTTACCAATATTATATCTAGTAATGCTAATGATAATATTTTTAAATTCATAAGTGCTTTTATAGAAAAAAAAGGTTATTTATGTTTGCAATTATTAGATGATTTATTGTTAGTTAAAACCGAAGTTTTACAATTATTAGCGCTTCTAGCAAGAGAATATAGATTAATGATAAAAGAACAAATTTTAGTAAATCAACGCTTTTCAGCAAAAGCAATAATGGATAAATTAAAAATTAGTGAATGGCAATGGCAACAAATTCATAAAAATAATGCTTATTATCATCTTGATGATTTAAAAGAAGCACTTATTTCTTTAAGTAAATTAGATTATCAAATTAAAAGTGGTCAAGTAGATAAACTAGTAGGTTTAAGATTATTTTTGCTAGAACAAATGGAATATTAAAAAAATTCCTTTTAAAGAGGAATTTTAATACTTTTTATATTTATCCATATTTTTAAAATTACATTTAGCAATAGCAAATAATTTTTCTTCACCATATTTTTTTACTATTTCACTAGCTATTTTATCAACGTTACTTCCTGCACCTTTTGGTAAAGTAATTTTTAAACTATTAGATAGTTCATCCATTTTCTTTAAAAAGAAATAACGGCTAATACAACTTGAAACAGCTACTGAGGAACATAAACTTTCCGCTTTAGTAACAAATGTTATATCATAAACTTTTTCTTTGGCTTCTTTTATATGTTCAAAATATTTACGAGGATATACAAATTGGTCAATAACAATTTTATCATAATTATATCCTTTTTCTTTTAATTGATATAAAACTTTATTATGTAAAATAGCTTTAATTTTATTCATATTATAACCTAGTCCTTGGTATTTATTGTATTCTTCGTTATTTAAACAATATGTACAATAAGGAATTTCTTTCATAAGAGTAGGAGCAATCGTTAAAATTTTTTCATCGGTTAATTTTTTGGAATCTTTAACACCTAATTTTTCAATTAAAGGAATTTGCTCTTTGGTAACAAAAGATGCGGTAACAATAATAGGGCCAAAAAAATCCCCAACACCAACTTCATCAGAACCAATGGTTCTTAATTGATACATAGAATTTCTTTCTTGTTTAGCTTTTTCTTGTTTTTCTTTTACTTCTCCGATATTGATAGTTTTCCCTGTTAATTTCTTTTCCATTTGGGCCCACATATTGGCATCTATATCAGCACTTATCCCTTGAAACATTACTTTGCCACTTTCATATAAAGTTATAATAGTATCAGCATCAGTTGCTTGAAAAATAGCATAAGGAGGTGTTTTGTCGCGTTTTTTATCTTGATAATAAGCAATCATTTTTTCTTTTAGTCGCTCGCTGACTTTAAAAACTATAGTCATAATAATATCACCTTTTTCATTGTATCATAATTTATTTTGATTTTCATCATATTTTGTAATATAATAACTATAGAAATTATAATTGGAGGTTAAAAGATGATAGGAATTGTTGATGCCATCATTATTTTAGTATTAATAATGGGTTTAATTATCGGATATAAAAGGGGTGTAATCAAAAGCGCAACAATGTTTTTAGGGACAGCTTTTGTCTTAATATTAGCCTTTTTTATCAAAAATCCCGTATCTAAAATAATGTATACTTATTTACCTTTCTTTAATTTTAAAGGTGTTTTTAGTGGGGTAGAAGTTTTTAATATCCTACTTTATGAAGCTATAGCCTTTTTATTAGTATATATAATATTAATGGCTCTTTTACATATTTTAATTAGAGTATCATCTATATTAGAAAAAATATTAAAATACACAATTGTTTTAGGAATTCCATCAAAAATATTAGGAGGTATCTTTGGCTTTTTTGAACATTATCTTTTCATCTTTTTAGCTTTATTTATATTATCAAGATTTAATGTAATGACCCCTTTTATTGAAGAAAGTAAATTAGGACAAAAAATAATGTCTTCAAGTCCAATTATTTCTAAAATAACTAATGATTATTATCAGTCTTTTTCAGAAATTTATTCTTTAAAAGAAAAATATGAAGAAACAACTAATAAAGATGAATATAATAAAGAAGCTTTACAAATACTATTAAAGTATCGTATTATAACTGTAGATTCTGCTAAAAATTTAATTAACAAAGGAAAATTGAAAACGCCAAATATAATTGACGTTGTAGACGAATACGAAAAAGGAGAAAAGACAAATGATTAAATACTTGGAAAAAGATAATTTTGAAGAAGAAATAAATAAAGATTTTATTTTAGTTGATTTTTATGCTGATTGGTGTGGACCATGTAAAAGAATGGGAACAATTTTAGAAAATATTAATGATTATGAAATATTAAAAGTAAATGTTGATAGTTTTCCTGATATTGCAAAAGAATATCAAGTAATGTCAATCCCTACAATGATAATATTTAAAAAAGGTCAAGTTGTAGCTAAACATATTGGTATTTTAGAAGAAGAAAATTTAAAAGCTTGGTTAAAAGAAAATAATTAAAAATTGTTGACGGGGGAGGGGTATTATATAGTACAATAAAAGAAGATATGGAGGTCTTCTTTTATAATGAAATTAAATGGTAGTAACAAAAAAATATATGTTTTAATAGTGTTAGTAATAATAGGAATAGTAGTTTTTACTTTTGGTTTAACTTATTCATTTTGGCAATATACAAATACTCAAACAGGAGAGAATGTTGTTAATACCGAATGCCTTAGTATTGATTTTACAGGTGAAAATGATATTGATATTCCAAATGTTTATCCTATGAAAGATGATGAATTAGAAAGTTTTTTAAGTACAGCAACCCCTTACCATTTTACAATAACAAATAATTGTAATAGTCAAGCGAGTGCCACCATAAACTTGGAAAGCTTAGATGCAGAGGCCGAAAGACAATTAAGTGATGAATGGATAGATGCCATATTATATGAAACAGATTATCATAATAAATTAAACAAAGCTACTCAATTAACAGCAAATCCACTAAACGATGCAAATAAAGTTATAAAAGAATCCCTTCATGCTTATAGTTTAAAAAATATAACCTTAAAAGCCAATGATGTAAAAAATTATTATTTATTATTATATTTAGACCAAAAAACCCCATTAAATGAAGAAACCCAAAATGCAACATGGAAAGGGAAGATAACTTTAAGTGCTGAATATAAATATGACCAATTTGCTAACAGTGGAACATTAAGAAAAATTTCTTCATCTGATACAAAAGGAATGTGGGAATACAAAAGTAAATTAACAAAGATAGTAACAGAAACAAAGAAAAGTGAAAAAACAGGAAGTGAAGGACAAGTAGTACATGGCCCATTTGATGAAGGCGTTGCTGGCAATGCAGATGCCGTTCAAAGTTATGTTGTATGTGATACAGAAGATACCAATTGTACGGGTTATTTACAAGGAGACGGTGGAATAAAGTTAAATAGTGATAGTGCAGTATTATTTATGAATTTTTCAAAAGTAACCCAAATAGAAGGAATAGAAAATCTAGATGCTAGTGGTGTAACAAATATGAGTTCTATGTTTTACAAAATGAGCAGTCTCCAAACTTTAACATTTGGTGGAAATTTTGATACAAGTAGTGTAAGAACTATGAAGCAAATGTTTTACGGAATGAGCAGTATACAAGAATTAGATTTAAGTACTTTTGATACTAGTAATGTAACCGATATGATTTTTATGTTTTCTGAAGCAAAAAAATTAACTCAAATTACATATGGTCCAAATTTTATTCATAAATCTGAAGCCACAACTAGTAATATGTTTCTTAATTGTCCCGCAAACAAACCAGATAAAAATGTCCATCCATCATGGGAAGGTGTCTTTTAATTAGAATAGTTAAGCTATTCTTTTTTAGTTATGAGAATAAAAATGCAAAACAAAAAAAAATAAATTTCAACATTGACACGGGGGGGGGAGTATTATTATAAAATAAATATCAAGAATAG
>CANQPR010000054.1 GCA_947625715.1 uncultured Bacilli bacterium | reverse complement strand
TTTAAGCAAAATTTCCATAATAGATGTATATTTTTATTGACAAATCATAAAATAATAATATATAATCTATTTGTACTGCTTGATTAGCTCAGTCGGTAGAGCAAACGGCTGTTAACCGTTGGGTCGTAGGTTCGAGTCCTACATCAAGCGCCATATTAGAGTATTAACTCCTCAAAAGGGAGTTTTTATTTATTTTATGTATAAACACTTGAATTTATTTTCAAGTATTTTTTTTGACTTATCTATTTAAATTAATTATAATATTTTTGTGGTGAGTTAAAAAAGTAGTTTATACATATATTAAAAATGAAAGGATGCATAAAATGTTAGAATTAAAAAAAATAAATAAAAGTTATCGCACTGGTGACTTTAATCAGCAAGCACTAAAAGATGTCAGTTTAGAATTTCGAAAAAATGAATTTGTTGCTATTTTAGGACCTAGTGGTTCAGGAAAAACAACTCTTTTAAATATTATTGGAGGGTTAGATAAATATGATTCAGGAAATTTAATTATTAATAATAAATCAACAAAAAATTTTAAAGAAAAAGATTGGGATGCTTATCGTAATAATTGTATTGGTTTTATTTTTCAAAGTTATAATTTAATCTCACATATGGATATATTAAGCAATGTTGAAATGGGAATGACTTTATCAGGGAAAAAATCAAAAGAACGTTTAAAAAAAGCTAAAGAAGTTTTAAATATTGTGGGTTTAAAAGACCATCTTCATAAAAAGCCTAATCAATTATCAGGTGGTCAAATGCAAAGAGTAGCGATTGCAAGAGCCCTAGCTAATAATCCTGATATAATTTTAGCTGATGAACCAACGGGGGCTTTAGACTCTAAAACATCAATCCAAATAATGGATTTAATCAAAGAAATTGCTAAAGATAAATTAGTAATTATGGTCACGCATAATCCTACTTTAGCTAAACAATATGCCAATCGTATAATCGAAATGAAAGATGGCGAAATAATAAGCGATTCAAATCCTATTAATAAAGAAACAGAGGCCAAAGAAAACTTTAAAATTGGTAAAACTTCCATGAACATTCTAACCGCATTACATTTATCACTAAATAATATAAGAACCAAAAAAGGGCGTACTTTTTTAACCGCTTTAGCAAGTTCAATAGGGATAATAGGCATTGCTTTAATTCTAAGTTTATCTAACGGTTTTGATAAACAAATTGATATTTTTGAGAAAAACACTTTAAGCGCTTTACCTATAATCATAAGTAAACAAAGTATGAACTTAGATGAAGAAAGCATGCAAAAAATGCAAGAAGAAATAACTTCTACTGATAGTTATCCTGATACTTCTTATATAACTTTTACTGACAATGATATGGATAAATATGTTCATACCAACAAAATAACAACTGATTTTATTGATTATATTGAAAAAATATCTGAGGAAGATGTTATAGGTATTAATTACATTAGAACTGTAGGTATGAATTTATTTCAAAAAGTCGATGGCAAAGTAAAACAAATTCAAACAACTAACCTAAATATTAGTAGTATACCTCATACCTTAAGTGAAAACTCTAAAGGAGTAATTGATGAACGTTTTGATATTTTAAAAGGAAGAAAACCAACTACCAAAGAAGAACTTTTGCTAGAAGTTGATAGTAAAAATCAAGTATCAAAAGATTTTTTGGATTTATTAGGGTTAACAAATGAAGAAAAGATTGATTTTGATGAAATTATTGGCAAAGAAATAACTTTAGTCTTTAATGATGATTATTATACACAATTAGGAAATTATTTTGTTCCTAATAAAGATTTAGAACAATTATATACAAATGATAACAATTTAAAATTAAAAATTGTTGGTATCATAAGATTAAAAGAAGATTATCCATCTATTGCTTCTAATCCAGGACTATATTATACTAACGAATTATTAGACTATGTTATAAGTCAAAATTCAAAAAGTGCTATAGTAAAACGCCAAAAAGAAGAAGATAATAATGTTTTAACAGGAGAATTATTTGATTTAAACAGTGAAGAAGGCAAGTTAGCTAAAGAAACCATTTTAGAATATTTAGGTAACGAAAGTGTTCCTTATGGTATTCAAATTCATCCTGTTGATTTTGAAAGTAAAGAGAGAATTGTTAATTACTTAGATGAATATAATCAAAACAAAAAAGAAGAAGAAAAAATAGCATACATAGACCAAGCTGATTTAATGAGTTCTTTATCTAGTAATATTATGGATGCCATCACTATTGTTTTGATTGCCTTTAGTTCTATATCTTTAGTGGTATCATGTATTATGATAGGTATTATAATGTATATATCAGTTTTAGAAAGAACCAAAGAAATTGGTATATTAAGAAGTCTAGGTGCTAGAAAAAAAGATATTTCGCGTGTCTTTAATGCTGAAACATTTATTATTGGTATAACCTCAGGTTTACTAGGAATTATAATAGCTAGATTACTTTTATTCCCAGTTAATTCACTTTTAAAAAATTTAACTGATTTAGAAAACATTGCTATTTTAAATCCTCTTCATGCCATAATTTTAGTCTCAATAAGTGTCTTTTTAACTTTAATTGGTGGAGCTATTCCGGCTAATTTAGCTAGTAAAAAAGATCCTGTTATCGCTCTTAGAACAGAATAAGATTTATTTCGACAATTTATGACAAAATATGTCACATTATTCTCTTGCTTTATGATAAATCATTTTGTATAGTAACACTCATCAGGAAGAAATTGTTTTCTTTCTGTAGAAGATTTCTTAAAAAATTTACTTAAATTCTTAGATCATAAAACTACCCTTATTTCAACATCTTTAACAAAACTACACACTTTTTTCGAATTTAAGAAATCTTTGGAAAGGTAACAAAGCGTTACCTTTTTTGTGTACTTGACTTTAATAAAAGAGAATGTTAAATTATTTTTATAAAAGGGAGTAAAAAAATGAAAACTAGAACATTTTTAAGTCAATTAAAAAAGAAATTAGTTAATTTAGATGAAATTGAAAAGGAAGAAATAATTAAAGAATACAAAGGTTATATTGAAGAATTAATTAATGATGGAGTTAAAGAAGAAGATGCCGTCAGTTCTTTTGGCAATATTGATGTTTTAGCAAATGAATTATTAAAAACACGAAATAAAAATAAAAAAATGAACAAAGATATAATTAGTAATTTTAGTAAAAAAGTTTTAGATAATGTGGATATATTTATTGATTATTTAATAACAAGAAATCCTCAAGAATTAATAAAAGTTATCATTGAAATAATCTTTGTTATATTTGCTTTACTATTACTTCATATTCCCATTAATATTTTAAGTGAATTAGGAAAATCAGTTTTTAATATATTATCTAGTCCTTTAAATCAAGTTTTTTATGGAATCTGGCAATTTGTTTTAGAATTTTCATATATAATAAGTTTTGTGGTAATTATTTTAAATATAATCAAAAAAAGGTATATTGAAAATTATCAAAAAAACAAACCAACCAAAAAAATGCAAAATATTGAAACCAAAAAAAATCTTAAGAAAAAAATAGAATCAAAGAAAAATAAAAATATTGTTGAAGAATCATTTGTAAAAATCTTTGTTATTTTTTTCAAATTAATTGCTATATGTATATTATTTGGCATAAGTATATATTTAATTGGTATTGGTTTAGTTCTTGCTTTTTGCATGTATTTATTAATAAAAGGTGTTACTTATTTTGGTTTTTATTTAGTTATGGTATCCCTATTTATTCTTGGAATGTTTTTCTTTCAATTATTATTTAACTTTGTTTTAGACCATAGTAGTAATAAAATGCATTACATATCTTATATTATCATTTCTTTTAGTTTCTTAGTAATTGGCATTTTACTTGCTACCTTTGAAATTTCTAATACAACATTTATAAATGAAGCTCCTAGTGATTTACAAATGGAAATATTAAATGAAGAATTACCATTTTCTAATGAATTAATTTTTGTTGGTAACATTGCTAATTATGAAGTTGATAATAATCTTGATAATATTGAAGTTTTATTTAAATATTATCCTATTGGGAAAAAAATGAGTACTGATATTCGTAAAAATGGTAATGAAGTTTATCTAAATTGGCACTACAGTGAAATAAAAGTATCTAAACAATTAATTGTTCATATGATTGATGATTTAAAAAACAAAACCATCTATAACTATTATTTAGAACCACAGATTATTATCAAAGCTAACGAAAAAAATATAGAACGTTTAAAAAATAATCGCCTAAATTATTATCAGAAAAAAGATAATTATTCTACTTGTGAATTTGTTAGAACTTACACTGTTGAAATGATAAAAGATAGTTATAAAGAAGATGAAAAAATTGTAATTCTTTCAGAGTATTCATCAGATGACGTCGAAAGTGTAAGATTAAATAATAATATTGCTAATCATTTACAAATTAAAAATACTTATGAATTTACATTTAAAACCTATCAAACGTATATTGATACTGATATTTCTGATGTCTTTAAAGAAAATGAAGTTATAGGTGTACATCAAACTGATAAAATAGGTTTAGAACAGCGAAATGACAAAATATGTTCGATATTTTATTAAAGTTTTAATCTTTATGTGATAGAATATTATTGAGGATGATTTGTTATGGAAAATGAAAAAATGAGCATGTTAACCCGTTATGGTGAAAATTTAACCAAAAAAAAATATATAACTGATCCAGCTATAGCAAGAGAAGAAGAAATAAAACAATGCATTTTAACATTACTTACACCAGAGAAAAGTGCTTTGTTAGTAGGTAAAGCTGGTATTGGTAAAACAGCTATCGTTGAAGGCTTAGCTTATCGTATTCAAAACAATAATGTACCTATGGCTTTACAAAATTGGGAAATTGTAAAAATAAATGTTACTTCCTTACTAGGCTATATTAATACAGAAGGTCAAAGTGAAAGTCGTATTAATATGTTAATTAAAGAATTAAATGAAAAAAATAATATCATACTATTTATAGACGAAACACATGTTTTAGTCAATAAAAACACCAATGAAAATTCCGGAATTGATTTTGCCAATATGTTAAAAGCGGGTTTAGATCGTGGGACTATTAAAATGATTGGTGCCACGACCACAGAAGAATATGAAACCTATATTTTAAAAGATCGGGCTTTTTTAAGACGATTTCAAAAAATTGATGTTTTAGAAACTGATAAACCTAATACGGTTAAAATATTAATTGGTACTATTCCTAAATTAGAACAACAAATTGGTGTTAAATTAAATTATAGCGCTTATATAATTGAAAAAATAATGACTTTTATTGTTGAAATGACTGATGAATATAAAAGAGTCTATGAAATATCTAGTCGTTATCCAGATATTTGTTTAACAATTATTGCTAATGCTTTTACTTATGCTTTATATGATAATGAAAGTGACGTAAAAATAAAACATATATACAAAGCAATATGTAATGCTAAAAATATATATGAAGATGTTAAGAAAAAAGAAATAGAACGTTTTAAAATTGAATTTAAAGATTTAATAAGTGAAGAAAATGTTAATTTAGAAGAAAGGGAATAAAAATGATTGAGAATATTAAAGTTTTACAAATTGGCTGTGGCAAAATGAGTAAATATATTATGCAATATATTTATGAAAAAAATGGTCAAATCGTTGGGGCAGTTGATATAAATCCTGATTTGATTGGAAAAGATATTAGTAGTATTATGAATTGTGAGTACAAAAATATCACTATAACTGATGCAAATAACTTAGAAGAATTAATTAACAAAACTAGACCTGATATAGCTATTATAACTACTATGAGTACTTTAAATGATATTGAATCATTAGCAAGAACATGTTTAAAAAATAAAGTAAATGTAATAACTACATGTGAAGAAGCTTTTTTTGCAAGCAATTCTAATCCTCAATTATTCCGGGAATTAGATATATTAGCGAAAGCTTTTGGCGTTACAATATGTGGTTGTGGATATCAAGATGTTTTCTGGGGCAACATGATCACAAGTGTGTGTGGCTCAACCCAAAAAATTACCAAAATCAAAGGTGTTTCTTCCTATAACGTTGAAGATTATGGTATTGCTTTAGCAAAAGCACATGGAGCAGGTTTTACTATCGATGAATTTAATACTAACATTGCCCAAATAAATCAAATGAGTAAAGAACAAATTGAAAAACTAATGGAACAAAAACAATTCTTTCCAAGTTATATGTGGAATGTAGTAGGTTGGTTAAGCGACAAATTAGGTTTAAATATTGTCAATATTGAACAAAAATGTTTACCAATATTAGCTGATGATACCTTAGAATCACAAACCCTAAACATGACTTTAGAAAAAGGACAAATACGTGGGATGAACGCCGTTGTTACAGCCCTAACCGAAGAAGGAATTATGTTTGAAGTTGAATGTATTGGCAAAGTATATACCAAAGATGAATATGATATCAATGAATGGACAATCTTTGGTGAACCAACAACCAAAATTTTAAATGAAAGACCTGATACTGTAAAATTAACTTGTGCTGATATAGTAAACCGTCTAGTAGATGTTAAAAACTCTGCACCAGGTTTTATAAGCACTAGTAAATTTAATGAACCAAAATATATTGTCAAAAATTTTTAAATATAGGTGAGTTTAATGAAGGCAAAATTGTTTAGAAAAAAAAGTATTATAATTATCGCGTTAATAATTATTACTAGTGCAATTTGCCTTTTTTTCTTGTGGCCCCGTTTTCATGAAAAGAATTTTGAAAGCGTAGTAGAAGTACCATTTAATAGTGATATTTCTTATAATTATGGAACTATTTGTTATGGAAATATATTTTCTTGCAAACCACTAGAAGGACAAAAACATGGCGATGTCAATAAAAATGAACTAGGACAATATATTATAAACTATACTTATACCTATAAAGATAAAACTATTGAAAGACAACAAATTATTAAAGTTTTAGATGAAGAAGCGCCAAACTTAGAAGTAACTGATACTAATTTTTCTTATTGTCCTAATGGAAAAATCCCATCTTATAATTATAAAGCTACGGATAATTACGATGGTGATATTACCAGTCAAGTTAAAATTGAAGCAAAAGATGAAAATCTTATCTTTTTTGTAAGTGATTCATCAAAAAATGAAACCAAAAAAATATTTAAAGCAAAAAAAATAGATGAAGAAGCTCCTAAGATAACCTTAAAAGGTGAGGAAACAATTTATTTAAAAAGAAATGAAACATACATAGAACAAGGGGCTGATGTTACTGATAATTGTGATGAATCTTTAAATGTCAATATTGTTGGTAATGTTGATTCTTCTAAAACCGGAGAATATCAACTTACATATCAAGCAACAGATAGTTCTGGTTTACAAAGTAGTGTTACAAGAACTGTTTATGTCTTTGAAAATCGTTCTTATGATACACCAAGTGGCAAAAGTATTTATTTAACATTTGATGATGGACCAAGTGCTAATACCGAAAAATTATTAAATATATTAAAAAAATATGATGTTAAAGCTACATTTTTTGTTACCAATCAAAGAACTAGTTATGGATATGATGACATGATAAAAAGAGCCTATAATGAAGGACATACAATAGGCTTACATTCTTATAGTCATGTTTATAGTCAAATTTATTCAAGCGTTGATAATTATTTTGCTGATTTATATGCTATTCAAGATAAAGTAAAAAGAATAACAGGTTATACATCAACCATAATTAGATTCCCAGGTGGTTCATCTAATACCGTAAGTAAAAATTATGATAATGGTAGTAAGATAATGACCAAATTATCTAAAGCTGTAGAATCAAAAGGTTTTCGTTACTTTGATTGGAATGTTTTAAGTGGTGATGCTGGAGAAACAACTGATACTTCTGTGGTAACAAAAAATGTTATCAAAGCCCTAGGAAATAATGATACCTATGTAATTCTTCAACACGATACTCAAACATTCAGTGTCAATGCGGTTGAAAGTATTATTCAATATGGCTTAAGTCATGGGTACACATTTAGAGCTATAACCATGCAAACACCTGATGTTAAACATCATTTAAATAACTAAAAAAATTAAATTTATTTTTTCGTATAATTATAATAATAAAAATCACTTAATAAAATTTTTACTTCTTCTAACTCTTCATCATCATAGTCTTCTAACATATAAATTAATTCACTCATATTTTGACATTTTTGATAAGGGACAGCAAATTTATTTAAAGTATCAATTTGATAGTTTGTCAAAAATATATTATCATTAATTTTATTTAATTGATTATCAAAAATAATTTTATCTAAATCTTTCATTAATTCTTATTTATTATTGCTAGCAAAATAAATAGAACAATTAAAATTAATATACCAAAAATAAATATATTAAAAACTGCAGATGAAATATATTGTAAACAAAAATTTCGAAATGCATTCCAAATACCAATAAAAAAATTTTTAACAGGTTCTAATAAACGTAAAAAATCATTTAATATACTAGCTAATAACATTTTAAACCTCTTTTCTAAATAGAATTATAATATATGGAATAATTAAAAAGCAAGGCCCCGGTTAATAAATTTCAAAAAATGTAAAGGAATATGTTTTTATTTGATTTATTTAAAAATATGGGAAGTTTCAATTTTATTTTTAGGAAATATGTACTTGAAAAAGAAGCAATGTTTTGCTAAAATATTATTCATGGCGGAATTGGTGAAGTGGTTAACACACTAGATTGTGGCTCTAGCATGCGTGGGTTCGATCCCCACATTTCGCCCCATATTGAATTTTATGCACACCTTTGTGCAAAAGATAAGTAAAAGTTCGTAATACTTGATATTATGGACTTTTTCTTTTTTTAATATGGAGAGGATAAACAATAAATGTATTCATAAAATTTTAAATCCTAGTATCACTTTATTTATATTGGAAAAAAACAATCAATTTATAGGAGCAGATAAGAGTTAAAATAAGGCATAATTTATGTTAAAATGTCGAGTATTTTATGGCACATCTTGAGCAAGCGAAAGAATGTGTTATAAAATTATTGTACCAAATTTCTGA
>CANQPR010000053.1 GCA_947625715.1 uncultured Bacilli bacterium | reverse complement strand
GACAGAGGCAATGATTAAACCAAAGACAAGTGATAATAATATTATTGTAATTATAAGCTTTTTTTTCATAATATCCTTTCTTTAATAACTAAATATATTCATTTCTTTAAAATCACCAGCATGATAGACATGCATAGCTCCATAAGCAGGGTCCATGGTTTCAATAGTACTATTTTCTTCATTTGCTGATGAGTATACAACAAAGTGAGAACTATGTTCAGCATTTGATAACCATAATATAACTTGATTATTATCTTTTTTAGCATTTTTTATTTGAGATATTTTATCACTTGCTGAACCGCTTAGGGATACTCTTGAAGAAGTACATCTAAAGCCTGGCGCTAAATCATTGTATACTTTTTGAAAATTATCATTCATCCAAGCCATATCACCACTGGTAGCATATGGTTTTAAGGCTTTATTTAAGGTACTTGGGGTAAAATTATCATAATCAGTTAATTTACCTGAACAGGTCATAGCAATGGCAACTGATGTAAGGGCACATCCAGCTGACCCTAAAGTATTGTTATTAGGTGAATTTAATAATAGTTCTGAAGACCATTTAGGGTCGCCTTGTTTAAAGATTTTACATTTACCATTGTTAGTTGAACAATCACCTTCTGATAGGCCCCACATGTCTTTTCTTACTTCAGTCATTTCACGCAATTGCCACTTACCATAACGTATTTGTTCATCATCAGTTGTAGAAACGCAATTACCAACACCGCCTATTAAACATTCGTTTTCAGAGCTTGGATCACAGGCATCTTTAACTCTTTGGGGAACACCTTCAGGATAAACAACATCTTTATATGGACATCCTCCTAAACCCCAATTCCCTGGATTATACCAGTATTTACCTAAATAGGCATATCTTTTTAGTAAATCATTCATATCTGTATAGGTGGTTTTTAAATAAACACAATACTCAGCAACAGCTGTATCAAAGTTTAAATAGGATTTACAATCCTTTCCTTGGCCTTCATTGTTACAACCAACTCCCCAATAATTGTGAGTAGAACCACCGGGTGAAAAACCTTCTCTAACGGCTCTTGCAACAACAAATTCGGGATTAATACCATTTCTTACCGAAATATCATATATTTTATCCGCATTTTGTTGAAATAATATCATACCAGGACTAGAATCTTTTTTATAATTTTTAACCCCTCTTACAAATTCTTCTTTGGATAAAGTTGTACTATGTAAACTAAAAGATTCACATAAGGCACTTGTTTGTGGTTTTTCTTCTTCACTTTCTTTAGTATCATCATCATTAATTATTGTTCGGTAATCAAAATCACCAATAAAATAACTTAATAAATGTTCAGCATCTAAGCCATAAGTATCTAATACATATTTAGCAGCATAGACATTAAAACCACTGCTATCATCTTCATGTTGCCAAATACCATCTTTTGAATAGCATTGAGTTAAATTTTCATTAGGGGTATTGCAAGGACAATTTTTTAATATATCATCTGTTATATTTTCATTAACCCAGGCATTGGGAATTTTAAAATCTGGTACTTGGGGGATAACATAGTTTTCTGAATCACTAGAACTATAACAAAAGCTTGAAACTTTAGCATTTATTATTTCTTTGGTTTCTTTGGATACAGCTACTAATCCTTCGGTGTCACTTAAAGCTCTTTCAATAGGTGTTGTTGCTTTTTCTCTTCTTCTTCTTGAGTATACTTTAAAGTTACGGTATGTTATTGTACAATTATTGCTTATTGCTTCAGTTCTTATAGCAATATCTAGGGCTCGATAAAGATTATATGTTCCGACATCAGTATTTGGCATGTTGTTGGTATAAGCATAAACAGCCCCATTTACATATTCTTCTAAATCCATCGTTTCACTAGTTTCTGCTTGATTAGTATATGGTTTATATATAACAGTTACAGTTTCACATTTATCAACTTTTTCATCATAAATGTAATCATTAACTTTGGAAGAATCTAAAATGGCACTAATTAAAATAAGTAAAAATAAGGCAATAGCCACTGCAATTGTGATGAAGATAATTTTCTTTTTTAATAATTTAGCAATTAAAGCTTTGCTAGCTACACCCAATAAATTACCACTTTTGGGAGGATTTATATCCATTTGAGCTTCATTTTCTTCTAAGTCAGGTGATTGTTCAGTTAAATTTGATTCATTAGATAAATTTTCTTCTTCCATAATATCTTTTAAATCTTCTTCTTCCAACAAAAATCACCTCTAATTCCTAAAATAAATTATAGCATATATATTTTAATAATGTTAGTTTTGGCTTAAAATGTTTTGTCCTTTTTTTAAAATATAATTGATTAGGGTATTACCATCTAAATTTTCATGGTGCATATTAACCGCGGTTATTTGACTATTGTCATAAGTTTTATAATAATATATACCTTTATCTAAATTACAGCAAGAACTATAAATGGTTATTTCATATTTATCATCATTCATATAAACACAGCCTCGTTGTTGTTCAACACTACCTAAGATGTGAAAAAATTGACTAACACTTGATAATTCATCAGTTTGAGATTTAGAATTCATTTTTGTAAAGGTTGCTTTAACAAATCTTGATAATGATGATAAATCTCCCGGTAGTCCTAAAGCTCCCATCCCACGACTATAAGTATTAAAATTTAAATTTTTAGAAAAATGGTTTTCAGGGGGCATGATAGATAAGTGCATATAATTATTTAAATTAAACATATGATAATCAAAAGTTGGATTATTCGTTAAAACGCCCACAGGATTATCATAGATTTTTAAACCCTCTTTAACACTTTCAACAGTTATTGAACTTTCTTTATCAGCAATAAGAAAATGAAGGGGTGAAGCAGGTAATTGTTCACTGAAATTTAAATTAACAATATTGATATTTGCTAGTAATTGTTTTACTTCCTTTATATTAGCACATTTAGATAAAACATAAGGAATAAATTCAAAAGGTGCAATATTATTCAAATCTTTTTTTTCTTCATTATAAAAAGCATTATCAGGAAAATTTAAACCAGCCATGGCTAAGCCTTTTTCATTTATAGCGTCATAATATAAAGGATAGTTATTATTTACATAAGCCATACCTATTATAGCATAATGATTTTTTATATCCCCTACTTTTTTAAATTTAAATGGGTAATTTCTCGGCGTAATAGTTACGGTTTCTTGATAAGAATATTCTAAATCAAGGTTTCTTCCAAAATAATGATCTATTGTATTATAAGTTATTGCAGTACACATATTTATCATCCTTTTCTAGGTTTATTATAACATATGTTAAACTTCTGAAGCAACCAAACGTAAAAAAACTAAATAGATTTCCTACTTAGTTTATTTAATAATTATATTAACGATTTTTTGAGGGATATAAATAAATTTGACTATTTGTTTATCCGTTAAATATTTTTTAATATTTTCTAATTGGCAAACACGCTCTTTAACTGATGATTCATCTTCATCAAGGCTAAGAGTTATTTCACCTCTTAATTTACCATTTACTTGAACACCAATGGTTATTTCTTGATCAATCGTTTTAGCTTCGTCATATGTAGGCCATTTGCTTTGACATATTGGTTTATAACCTAATTGTTCATTTAATTCTTCAGTTATATGAGGTGCATATGGATTTAATAAAGTTAATAGTAAATGATAATCTTCCTTGGTTATACTTGGTTGTTCTTCGTATTTGTTTACAAGAATCATTAAGGTTGAAATAGCTGTATTATAGCCTAAATTATAGGTATCATGTTCTACTTTTTTAATACTTTTATGAATTGTAGATTCTAATTCTTTAGTGTATGTATCAGATGGGATTACTTTGTCTTTTAAACGAATGACTTTATCAATAAATCTTTTACAACCTCTAAGTGATTCGGTAGACCAAGGGGCATCTTGACAATAATCACCCATAAACATTTCATAAACTCTTAAGGTGTCGGCTCCATATTCTTTTATTATATCATCAGGGTTAATAACATTGCCTTTACTTTTACTCATTTTTTGATTATCAGAACCAAGAATCATACCATGACTAACACGCGTCCATATCATTTCTTTATGAGGAACTAAACCAATATTGTATAGAAATTGAACCCAAAATCTAGCATATAGTAAGTGTCTTGCTGTATGTTCCATTCCTCCATTGTACCAATCAACACGATTCCAATATTTCATAGCATCCATACTTGCAAATTTCTTGTCATTTAATGGATCCATAAAACGCAAAAAATACCAACTAGAACCAGCCCAATTTGGCATAGTATCTGTTTCTCTTTTAGCTTTAGCTCCACATTTTGGACAGGTTGTATTAACCCAATCACTAATTTTAGCTAACGGACTTTCACCATCGATGGTTGGTTCATATTCAGCAACATCCGGTAGTAAAAGTGGTAAATCTTCTTCCTTCATTGGTACCCAGCCACATTTTTCACAATAAATCATCGGAATTGGTTCGCCCCAGAATCTTTGCCGAGAGAAAATCCAATCTCGCATTTTATAATTTATTTGTTTTTGGCCACAGTGATGTTCTTCAAGCCAATTAATCATTTTATCAATAGCTTCTTCTTTATTTAAACCATCTAAAAATTCTGAATTAATATGAATACCATCACCAGTCATAGCCCCAGGATTTAATACATATTCAAATGATTTTAAATGAAGTTCATCTTTCATTTCATTAAAAATGGTATTTTTATCTACCCATTCTACTTCAAAATTTTCATCAGTATCTAAATGTTGTTTTTCTCTTTTATCACTTTTTAATTCAAACAAAATAGGTGTCGCTTCAATATTAAAATATTTATTTTTATTATAAGCATAATAGTGATGATTAATTTTAAAAGCTTCTTTTATAAGTAATACATCGCTATAACCAGTTTCTTCTAAAATTTCTCTAATAGCACAATCAAGGGCATTTTCATTTTCTTTTCTAGTACCACCAATAAACAAACGACCACCATTTTTACCCCAATTTATTGTAAGATATTTATCTGTTTTAGGATTATGAACAATGGCTACAATAGAATTTTTTGTAAATTCATTTTCATGTTTTGTACCAGTTTCTTCTTCAAGAACTTGAATAATTGGAATAGCAAATTTTTTAGCAAACTCATAATCTCTTGTATCATGAGCGGGAACTGCCATAATAGCTCCTGTTCCATAAGTTTTTAAAACATAATCGGAAATATAGATAGGTATTTTTTTACCATTAACCGGATTTATAGCGTATGCACCAGTAAAGACACCCGTTTTTTCTTTATTTAATTCGGTTCTTTCCATTTCATTTTTTAAAGAACATTTTTCAATGTAGGCTTTTACTTCTTCTAGGTGTTCTTTTTTAGTTATTTCAAGAACATATTCATGTTCAGGCGCTAAAACACAGTAAGTGACACCAAATAAAGTATCACAACGCGTGGTAAAAACAACAAATTCTTTATCAAAACCATCAATTTTAAAGTTTACATTAGCGCCAATTGATTTACCAATCCAGTTAATTTGGCCAAGTTTTACACGTTCAGCAAAATTAGTGTCTTTTAAGCCCGTTAATAAATCTTCTGCGTAATCACTCATTTTTAACATCCATTGGGATTTTTCTTTTTGAACAACTTTACTTTGGCAACGTTCACATACCCCACCAGCAGCATCTTCATTTGATAAAACACTTTTACAAGTAGGACACCAATTTACAGGAACTGTAGCTTTATATGCCATACCATGTTTATAAAATTGTAAAAATTGCCATTGTGTCCATTTATAATACTTTGGGTCAGTAGTAGAAAATTCTCGGTCCCAATCAAAGGAAAAACCAAGAGATTGCATTTGTCCTTTAAAAGTTTTGATGTTTTCTTTAACAGCTTCTTTAGGGTGAATATGATTTTTTATTGCATATTGTTCAGCAGGTGCTCCAAAAGCATCCCAACCCATCGGATATAAAACATTATAACCTTGCATTCTTTTCATTCTTGCTAAAGCATCTTGAGCCGTATAACTTCTAACATGACCAACATGAAGACCAGAACCACTTGGATAAGGAAACTCTACTAAAATATAATATGGTGGTAATTTACTATTATTTTCTACTTTAAATATTTTATTTTTAGCCCAATAATTTTGCCATTTTTTTTCTATTTCATTAAAATTCATTTTCATTGTCCTTTCTACTTTTATTAACTAAATGTCTTCCATAAATTTCATATAAAGAATAAATTAAGAAAAAGACGAGCACAAAGCCAATCATAAGTTGCCATATAAAATCTACTTTTATCATTGTTATAAAGGTTGTACAAAAAGCAATGATAAAGGCGTTAATCAAACTCATTGGTAAAATCATTTTTCTTAAATGCAATTTTTTGGGATTGAGTCGAAATCTTTTTACTAAATATTCATATATTTCTAATTTATTTTTTTTTATTTTTCGTAAGTAAAGAAAATAATTGATGACAAAAACGCCTAAAAAGACAAGGAAGAAAAAGAAAATATCATAAATTATTTCTGCGTTCATTACTTCACCTTCTAACTTAAAAAAGGTACCTTAAAGGTAAGTTAATAACCACGGTACCACCTTTGTTTTTTCTTTAAACGTATTATATTTGATTTTTTTTTATTTTGCAATTCTTTTTCATTAAAATTCAGAAATGTATTCCATTAAACGCATAAACATTCTAATGAAGGTATCTTCTAACCCATATTTTTTTAATTTACGAATGGCAATTCTTTTTTTGGAAATAGTTAAATCACTAAAGATAATATTAGCTAATTGTTCTTTTAAACTTGTTTTTATTTGTAAATCAGTAATAATAGAATCAATATCTTCGTTTATTAATCTTACAGCATCAATTTCAATATCTTTTCCTTTACAATTTATCGTTAATTGACTCGTTGTTTTTACATGAGTTACATTAACAACGAAATCAGTATCATCAACATAAGTAGTTTTATCTATTTGTTCATTATCAAGATAGACTATTACTTCATCAGCTTTTCTAGTATTTCTAAATCTAATTTTATAATCACGATAAGTTGGTAAAATAGTTGTATCACCTTCAATTGGATGAATTATAACTGTGTAATTATTTTGTAAATAATTATAATCAATAGCCGTAATAGTATATTTACCATTTTTATAATTAGCTGTTATTCCATCATCTTCATAAAGTTTATAAATATTACTTTTACCAGGGAAAATATGAATTTCTAAAGAATCAGGAATATCAGTGTTATTTAACTCATCATTTAATTCTTGCATAGGAATAATGGTTCCTGATTTAGCAAAGAAAGGATAATCTTCATCTTTATAGAAAGTTACATATCTTTTATTACCTAAGAATTTTTTACCCGTTTTAAAATCATACCATGTCCCTTCTGGTAAATAGATTCTTTCAATAGTTCGATTCATTAAATTATCTTTTTGGGTGGTAATAGGTGATATTAAAAGTTCTGAGCCAAAGTAATATTCATTTTTATAATATGGTTCATCATATACTTCTGGTCTTGAATAGTATAAGGGTTGAATTAGTGGTAAACCTGTTTTGTGGTATTTATAATTTTCGGTATATAAATAGGGAATTAAACGGTGACGAAGTTGAGTATAATCTCTTACAATACTTAAGGTTTTGATATCCCATAGCCAAGGTTCCCTTTTATAATAACGCCCAGGTTTTGAAGCAAAGCGAAATATAGGGCTAAAACAGCCTAATTGGACGTAGCGCATATAAAGTTCTCTTTGTTCCATTCCATCTTCATAGCCACCAATATCATGACTCCACCAAGCAATTCCTTTATTGGCTCCTAAAGAATTATAAGCAGGAAGGCTATTTAAAGTTTCAAAAGCAACTTTGGTTTTACCACTATATAAGGCGGTATAACGATGCGTAGCAACTTTTTCATTATTAGCAAAGATAAAACCTCTTTTATTAACATCCCTTTTAGAGTTCATAAAATGATAATGAATGTAAGCTCGATTAGATATTGTATTTAAGGCTTTCGAATAATTAAGAAAGAAAAAATCAACCCCCTTTTCTTTTAATGGTTCAATGACTAAATTAAAATAATTATTAACAATATTTTTATCAAAAACATTAAAAGGAATAGTACTTCGATCAAATAAATTAATACTTTTAGCTAAACTATCATAAGCATCTTCATGAGGCATTATCCCTTCTGATGGATCTAGTTTTAATCCTAATTTTATTTTATGTTCATGTAAAAAATTAATAAAATAAGTAGGATCAGGAAATAAAAGACGATTAAAAGTGAAACCAGTTTTATAACGTTCTATGTTATTGTAATCTTTTAAATGCCAATATTCATCTAAAAGAATAACGGATAAAGGAATTTTGTTTTTATTAAATTCTTTAATTAAATTTTGAATTTGATTAAAGTTATAAACATCACTTTTATTCCACCAAATTCCAAGAGCATATCTTGGTAATAAAGTAGGATAACCTGTTAATAAAAAATAATCTCTTAAACATAGGCCAAAATCACGTCGATACATAAATAAATAAATATCGATTCGTTCGGTGGTATCACTAGTTAGAGAACCATCTTCACTAAAGATTAAGCTTTTAGAGTCATCTAAGGCTGCAAAACCATCAACAGAATATAAGCCTTTTGCATAATCTAATTGATAATTTACAAACCCATTACCAGTAGTTTTAAAATTTCTAACTTCTCGATTTTTATAATCCCAAGTTTTACCAGTATTTATTAAATTAACAGATAAAGAATCAAAACTTTTTTCTTTAGTATATTTTAGGGAAAAATATTTAGTTGATATATCTAAAAAGCGTGGTGTTTCATTAACAGTAAATAAAGGCACATCAAAATTACGGTTGATAACTTGTTCTGTTAAATTATCTAAAAAGTAACCATCTTTACTATATTCTAAGCGAAGCAATCGTTCGGTTAAAACGGTTATTCGATAATTTTGGCCTTTAAATACAGATTTTGGTTGACTCATTTTATTTTGAAAATCGATTTTAAAGTATTCATCTAATCCATTCATTATATGACCCCACTTCTATCTTTATTAAGTATATCATGATTTTAGTTAATTCGTAAACTTTTAT
>CANQPR010000052.1 GCA_947625715.1 uncultured Bacilli bacterium | reverse complement strand
TACAATTAAATGCAACAAAAAAAGATAACTTTTTTTCAAAGTTTTATCTTTTTTCTAATTTAACTGTGAATTGTAACTATTTTACGTATTTTATTCAAAAAAAATTGCTTGTTGAAAATAATTTTGATATATTATTCACTGGAAGGAGGAAAAAGAATGAAAGGAAAATTTAAGTATGTGGTTTTAGGTATAACTACTTTTTTGGTAATGACATTTAATGTTCATGCTCAAAGCGTTTCTAGTTGGGATGATTTAAAGACATGTTTATCAGAAAGTAGTAATGAAACAGAGTGCGTTTTAAGTGGTAATGTTTCTAGTACAGAAAGTTCAATTTCTGTTAAGAAAGAGAAAACTTTAAAATTAAATGGTCATAAATTATCAATAAATGACCAAAATTATATTTTAGTACGTGGTGAAGAAGGAAATTTAACTATTGATGGCGCCGATGAAAGTGGTAAAAAGGGGCAAATTGAATCAACTAATATCAAAACTTTTTACATTGATAGAGGTGCAACATTTAGTATAGATAATACCGATTATACAGTTACTAATAGTGATGAAGAGTGTGAAGCTTTTGGTGTTAATGGTCAAAACACGACATTTACTTTAGGTAAGAATGCATCAGTTACAGCAAGATTAGGTGTTAATTTACAACCTTATACTGATGACAAAGTAAAGAAAGCTACTGGTACAAATATTAATATTTATGGTAATTTCAATACCCTAAGTTTTGCTTTATATATCCATGGTAATTACCAAGATATTGATCCTGTAAATGGACCAAAGATTAATGTATATAGTGGTAATATTTATTCTTCTTATGCTCCAGCTATTTATGCAGCTGGATATGGCATTTGGAATATTAGTGGCGGAAATATTGAAGGAGCAGAAGGTGTTTCAATTAAATCTGGTGTATTTAATATAACAGGCGGAAATATTAAAGCCCATGGACAATACATTGATAATCCACAAGCTAATTATAATGGTTCTGAATTAACGGGTTCTGCTATTAGTATAACTTCAAATGAAAGTTACGCTGGTGAAATTGAAATTAGCATTGACAATGATGTTGTTGTAGAAAGTAAAGAAGGCTATGCTATTTTTGAAGGTACAACTAGTGGTGATAAAACAAAGGTTAAAAAATTAGATATTAATGATGGAACTTTTACTGGTGGTAATAGTGTAGGAAATAAAGCTTTAAATATTGAATCTAAAGATGAAGAAATTTTTGAATTTGCTTTATCTGGTGGTCAATATAGTTCTGATATTAGTGAATATTTAGGTGAAGATAGTGGTTATTCTCAAAATGAAAATGGCTTAGTTGGAAAAGTTCATAGTATTATAGCTAAAGCTGTTAATGGTACAATTAATATTGTAGAAAGTGCTATTACTGGTGAAGAGGTAACTGTTACTTATGCGCCAACTACTGATAATTATGAATTAGATAAATTTGAAATTTCTGATAATGTAATAACAATTGAAGATGTTTTAAATGGTAAAAAATTTATAATGCCTGATGGTGATGTTACAATAACGGTAAGTTTTAAAGAGAAAACTATAGAACCAGAACCTGAAAAACCTAGTGAAGAAAAACCATCAGAAACCCAAAAACCTAGTGATAAGCCACAAGAACCAAGTAAAGAAAAAGAATATACAACAGAATTTGAAGATAATGACGTTGTTTTTGAAAGTGAAAATGCTTTAGATAGCGAATACAAATTAGTCGCAACTTTATTAGAAAAAACAGATGAAGAAATAGATAAAATTAAACTTGACGATTATCAATATGTTTTATCTTATGACATTTCAATGTTCTACAATAATGAATTAATAGAAATGAAAAATGGTAATTATACTATTAAAATTCCTGTAAATGAATTATATGATACATATAAAGTTGCCTATATTAAAGATGGTAAAGTAGTTGAAGAATTTGATGCTTCATATGAAAATGGATATGTTGTATTTACTACAACTCATTTAAGTGAATATGCGGTATATGTTCAAAATAAATTAGCAGAAGAAATTACAGCTAATCCCCAAACTAATGATAATATAATTAGCTATTTTGGATTAGCAATATTAAGCTTAGGATTTATTAGTATATCTTTAAAAAAATTATTAAAGAACTAATTAACTTTTAGAGTGATGAAATAAAATTCATTGCTCTTTTTTAATTCTTAGTTAGTATAGTTTTATAAAAAAAAGCATTAATAAATCCATCTCATAAAATAACTTTAAGCTTTAATTTTTAGCCGTTATATAGTATACTTTATTTAAGAATTGAGGGATAGGTGTGAAACAAACTTTAACTAAAGAAGAATTAAAACAAATTGATGGTTATTTTAGAGCATGTAATTATATTTCTTGTGCATCGCTATATTTAAAAGATAATGCTTTGTTAAGAAGAAATTTAAAAATAAGTGATATAAAATCTAAATTAGTGGGACATTGGGGAAGTGCTCCAGCTCAAAATTTTGTTTATGCCCATTGTAATCGGGTCATAAAAAAATATGATTTAAACATGATTTTTATAAGTGGTCCTGGACATGCTGGTCAAGCTGTTTTAAGTAATGTTTATTTAGAAGGAAGTTACTCTGCTATCTATCCTGAAGTAACACTAGATGAACAAGGTTTAACAACATTATTGAAAAATTTTAGTTTTCCTGGGGGAACTTCAAGTCATGTTTCGCCACAAATACCAGGAAGTATTAATGAAGGTGGGGAATTAGGATATAGCATGTCTCATGCTTTGGGAGCTGTCTTAGATAATCCAAGTTTAATTGCGACCGTCGTAATAGGTGATGGAGAAGCAGAAACAGGACCTTTGGCAACTAGTTGGCATGTTAATAAATTAATAAATCCGCAGACAGATGGAGTTATATTACCAGTTTTAAATTTAAATGGTTATAAAATAGCCAATCCTACTATCCTTGCAAGAATAAGTGAAGAAGAGTTAGATAGTTATTTAAAAGGTTGTGGCTGGTCAGTTTTATATGTAAGTGGCAGTGATACTTTAAAACTTCATGAACAAATGGCAAGGGCAATGGATATAGCAGTTGAAAGAATATTAGCAATATTAAAAAATGCCCGTAAAAAAAATATCAATGATAGACCGATGTGGCCGATGATTGTTCTTAAAACCCCTAAAGGGTGGACAGGACCTAAAGAATTGTTAGATAAACCAATTGAAGGAACTTTTAGGGCTCATCAAATTCCATTTGAAGTAAATCAAAGCCATCTAGAAAATATTAAAGAATTAGAAAAATGGTTAAAAAGTTATGAAGTAGAAAAATTATTTGATGAATCGGGAACTTTAAAAGAAGAATATACAAAATTTATTCCCGATGGTTATGCAAAAATGGGTTTAAATCCAATATGTAATGGGGGTAAGTTAAGAAAAGAATTATTGCTACCTGATATAACAAAATATGCATTTAAAACAGGATATCCAGGAAGCAAAGAAAACAGTGATATGATGAGTTTAGGTAGTTATTTAAAAGATGTTATTAAATTAAATGAGTCATCAAAAAATTTTTTAATATTTGGCCCAGACGAAGCTTTATCAAATCGCTTAAATGATGTATTTAAAGTTACTAATCGCAAGTGGAATGCTCTTATAAATGATAATGATGAGTATTTAGCTAAAGATGGACGAGTTATTGATTCATTTTTATCAGAACATGTTTGTGAAGGAGCATTAGAAGGATATTTATTAACCGGAAGACATGGAATACTACATACTTATGAATCATTTTCAAGAATTATTGATTCAATGGTAAGTCAACATGCTAAGTGGTTAAAAGTTGCTAAAGAATTACCATGGCGAGCGCCTATTTCATCTTTAAATATTATTTTATCTAGTCATTGTTGGCAACAAGACCACAATGGTTATACGCATCAAGACCCAGGCTTCTTAAACCATGTAATGACTAAAAAAGCTAGTATTGCAAGAATCTATTTACCATGTGATACAAATACTTTACTATGTACAGTAGAACATATATTACAAACTAAAAATTATATAAATGTTGTTGTAGCAAGTAAACATAAACGTATGCAATGGTTAAGTATGGAACAAGCCAAAAGACATACTCAAAAAGGAATTGGCATTTGGAATTTTGCTAGTAATGATGGTTTTGGTCTTCCAGATATTGTTTTAGCTTGTGCAGGGGATACACCTACTTTAGAAATAATGGCTACTAATAGTCTTTTAAGAGAATATATTCCTAATTTAAAAATAAGAGTTGTAAATATCGTTGATTTAATGAAATTACAATCCAATATGGATCATCCGCATGGCCTAAGCGATCAAGAATACAACTATATCTTTACCCTTAATAAACCAATAATATTTGCTTTTCATGGATACCCCAATTTAATTCATGAATTAGTTTATAAACGAAGTAATCAAAATATCCATGTCAGAGGTTATATTGAAGAAGGAACAATTACCACTCCTTTTGATATGCGCGTTCAAAATAAAATGGACCGTTATAACTTAGCTTTATTAGCTATTAAATATCTTCCACAGTTTGATACTTCAAAATTAAAAGCTTATTGTGAAGAAATGCTAGAAAAACATCAAAAATATATCGTTTTAAATGGCGTTGACATGGATGAAGTTGTAAATTGGAAATGGAATTATTAAAAAAATTAAGCAAAGATTTATAAATATTACTTTGCTTTTTTTTATTAGAAAAATTTTTCAAAATACTCTTTACAAAAAAACAATAAAACTTTATAATAAATTCCATTGTGTAAGGGACGTGATAGATGATGAAAACTTTGCCGGTAGTACTTTTAAAACAATTTCTATTACTGCCCAAACAAGAGGTAAAAGTAGAATTAAATAATCCTTTAACAACTGATGTCATTACTCTAAGTTGTAAAGACTATGAAAGCGAAGTTTTAGTCGTTTTACCAAATGACATTTTAGAAGAAGAACCTTTAATTAGTGATTTACCAATGATTGGTGTAACAGGGTATATAAAAAGTAAAATAAAACTACCTAATGGCCATTTAAGAGTAAGAATTGTCGGCCAAAAAAGAGTTAAAATAATGAAGTATTTTAATGATAAAAAGAAAAGTGAAGTTCTTTGTGCTAAGGTATGTGACATAGAAAAATCACCTATTAAAGAAGAAGAAGAATTAGCTTTAATAAAAAAATTAAAAGACATTGTTAATAAATATATTGAACAAAATCCTTTTGGTGATAATACAATAAGTAATTCTTTAAATAATAATTTAAGTTTAAATGAATTAACTGATTTAATAACCGCCTTTTTACCTTTATCCTTAGAAAAAAAATTAAATTACATGGTTTGTATAGATGAACAAATAAGAGCCTATAACTTAATTAAAGATTTAAATGTAGAATTACAAATAATTAAATTAGACCAACAATTAAGTGAAAATTTACAAAAAGAATTAGAAAAAAATCAAAAAGAATTTATTTTACGAGAAAAAATAAAAGAAATTAAAAAAGAACTAGGCGAAGAAAATGAGAAAAAAATTGAAGGATTAGATTGGCAAGCTAAATTAAAACAATTAAATTTAGATAAAAAAATTGAAGATAAAATTAACAGAGAAATAATAAAATATGAAAAGATGAATGAAATGAGTCCAGATGCTTCTTTTGTTAGAAATTATTTAGAAACCTTCTTTAATTTGCCTTGGAATAAATATTCACAAGATGAAACCGATTTAAATTATATTCAAATGACTTTAGATAAATCACATTATGGGTTAGAAGAAATAAAAAAAAGAATGATTGAATATATTGCTGTTAAAAAAAGAAATCCTAATTTACGAAGTCCTATTTTATGTTTAGTAGGGCCTCCTGGTGTTGGAAAAACGACTATTGCCATGTCAATAGCTAAAGCTTTAAACAAAGAATTTTATAAAATAAGTTTAGGTGGGTTAAATGATGCCACCGAACTATCTGGTCATCGTAGAACATATTTAGGTTCAAGTCCTGGTAAAATTGTTGAAGCTTTAATAAAATGTGGAACTAAAAATCCAGTTATTTTATTAGATGAAGTAGATAAAATAGTTAAAGATTATCGAGGTGATCCCGCAAGTGTTTTATTAGATGCTCTAGATTATCCTCAAAATATGACATTCACTGATAATTATATTGAAGAACCTTTTGATTTAAGTAATGTTTTATTTATTTTAACGGCCAATGATTTAACCAAAATTTCTAGAGAACTAATTGATAGATTAGAAATAATGGAATTAACTAGTTATACTTTTTATGAAAAAATAACGTTAGCTAAAGATTATTTATTACCTCAAATATATGATAATTATAATTTGAGTTTTTCAGAACTTACCATTCCTGATGGGGTAATAGGTAGTGTAATAACACATTATACAAAGGAAGCTGGAGTTCGTGATTTAAAAAGAAAATTAGATGCCTTAGTAAGAAAAATTGTGACAAATAGTATTAAAAGTAAAAGAAAATTAAAAATAACATTGCAAGAAAAAGATTTAAAAAAATATTTAGATGATTATCAATATGATAATGATTTATTACCTAAAACAATGGCACCAGGACTTACAAATGCCCTTGCTTGGACAAGTTTTGGTGGTAAAGTTTTGTCAATTGAAGCTTGTAGTTTTGAAGGGTCAGGGAAAATTATTACCACTGGTTCATTAAAAGAAATAATGAAAGAATCAATAGATGTAGCTATTGATTATATAAAAAGCCATCAAAGAGAATTACAAGTTAATACTTATTTTTTTCAAACTAGAGACTTACATTTACATGCCATGGATGGGTCAACCCCTAAAAATGGTCCTAGTGCAGGAGTCGCTATTGTAACATCTTTAATTAGTTTATTTCATAACCAAGAAATAAGCAAAAATATTGCCATGACAGGTGAAATAACATTAAGAGGTGATATATTACCGGTAGGAGGTATTAAAGAAAAATTAATTGGCGCTTTTAATGCCTCTATCCAAACTGTCTTTATTCCTAAAGAAAACAAAAAAGATTTAAAAAAAGTTCCTGATTATGTTAAAGATAATATGAACATTATTTTGGTTGAAAATTATCGAGAAATATATAAACATCTTTTTACTAATAATCCCAAAGAAAATAGATTGTTTTAGATTGACAAGGAAAAATTCCTCTTTTATAATAGAGGTGTTTAAAAGAAGTAAGACACGTTTTTAAATGTTTTTTAAAAAAAAGAGACTTTGTGGCTGGTGAAAACAAAGAAAAAACTTTAAGAATATCACTTACATTAATCTTTTCGGAGTAACAAACGTTATCTTGTTAAAAAAGTTAAATTAAGGATGGTACCGTCTTATTGACTCCTTTGGTAGCATTCTTTTTTTTGAAAGGAAATTGTTATGAAAAATTTTAAAGAATTAGATAAAAGAGAAGTAAATGTTGTTGAAGAAGATATCTTAAAATCATGGGGTAGTGTTAATGAAATGTATCATAAACAACTTAAATTAAGAGAAAAAAGTGATAATTTTGTTTTTTATGATGGACCTGCTTTTGCTAATGGCTTTCCAGGGCTTCATCATATGGTATCTAAAAACTTAAAAGATGCTATTACTAAATATCATGTTATGAATGGCAAAAAAGTTATTCGTAAAATAGGTTGGGATACCCATGGTCTACCAATTGAAAATCATGTTGAAAAAAAATTGGGTATATCTTCTAAAAAAGAAATTGAACAATTAGGTATTGAAAAATTTAATATGGAATGTCGTAGTAGTGTCAGAGAAAACGAAAGTGCTTTTACTGATTTAACAAGTAAAATGGGCCAATTTTTTGATGTTTTAAATCCTTATTTGACTTATAAAAATGAATATATTGAAACTGAATGGTGGATTTTAAAACAGATGTATGAAAAAGGCTTGTTTTATGAGGGAACAAGGGTTGTTCCTTATTGTCCTCATTGTGGAACTGGTCTTGCAACCCATGAAGTTGCCCAAAACTATCAAACAGATCAAGCTCTAACCGTTTATGTTCCTTTTAAGAAAAAAGATGAAGATGTATATTTTTTAGTTTGGACAACAACGCCTTGGACTTTAATTGCCAATGTTGCTTTATGTGTAAACCCTAATGAAGAATATGTCTTAGCCTCATCTAATGGCTATAAATTTATATTAGCAAAAGCCTTAGTGTCTAAAGTTTTAGATGAAAACGCAACAATATTGAAAACTTATTTAGGTAAAGATTTAGAATATATGGAATATGAACAATTAATTCCTTCTTTAAGTGTTGATAAAAAAGCTTTTTATGTTACAACAGATTCCTATGTAACAATGGAAGATGGAACAGGTATTGTTCATATAGCGCCTGCTTTTGGTGAAGATGATGCCAATGTCGGGAAAAAATATGATTTACCAACATTAAATCCGGTTGGTCTTGATGGTTGTTATAATGAAGGACTTTGGGAAGGTAAGTTTGTTTTTGATGCTAATAGTGAGGTTGTAGATTATTTAAAAGCCAATGATAAATTATTCAAAAAACAAAAAATTAATCATGATTATCCGCATTGTTGGCGATGTGATACACCACTTATATATTACTCAATGCCAAGCTATTATATAAAAGTAAGCAAAATGAAAGATGACTTAGTAAAATCTAATAGTGAAGTTAATTGGTATCCTTCCTATGTCGGTGAAAAACGGTTCAAAAACTGGTTGATGAATGCTAGAGACTGGAATGTATCAAGAACAAGATATTGGGGAAGTCCGATTCCTTTCTTTAAATGTTCTTGTGGTAATAAAATAATGGTTGGTTCTATTGAAGAATTAAAAAAATTAGCTATTGAAGATGTAGAAAATATTGATTTACATAAACCATATATTGATAATATTCATTTAAAATGTAGTAAATGTAAAGAAAAAATGAGTAGAATTCCTGATGTCCTTGATTGTTGGTTTGATTCAGGCTCAATGCCTTTTGCCCAATACCACTATCCATTTGAAAATCAAGAGCTTTTTGACTCTCAATTTCCAGCTGATTTTATATGTGAGGGAATCGATCAAACCAGAGGTTGGTTTTATACTTTAATGGTTATATCTACTTTCTTAAAAGGATGTGCTCCATTTAAAAATGTTTTAGTAAATGATTTATTACTTGATAGTGAAGGCAAAAAAATGAGTAAAAGTAGAGGTAATATTGTTGAACCATTTACAACAATAAAAAAATATGGGGCTGATACCGTAAGATTTTATTTGCCTTATGTATCACCAGTTTGGACACCTTTAAAATTTAATGAAGAAGGTTTAAAAGAAGTATATTCTAAATTCTTAAATCC
>CANQPR010000051.1 GCA_947625715.1 uncultured Bacilli bacterium | reverse complement strand
TGAAATTAAGTCAATTTAAAGAAAAAAAGAATAGTAAGAAAGTAATAATAATATTAATAGCTATTGTTTTATTAATAGGCGGAATAATAATAGGTAGCTCATTTGCAAATTTCAAAGAAAGTAAAAGTTTTAAAGTGATGGAAGGAAATTTCATCTATGAAGGAAGTGGAGATATTATATTTGCTTTTTATCAGAATGGTGAAGAAGTTGGAACTATGCCTGGTAAAAATGATGCTTATATTTTTAATGCAAACGACAGCTTTTGTGATAATGGAGCCACAATAAGTTGGGATAAAAAAGAATGGGGACCAAACATTAGAAATTTAACTAAGACAAAAACCAAATGTAATCTTTATTTTTCACGAATTGGAACACTAAGACAAGTAAGTATTGTGAGATCTACTAATTTGTGGGAATACAAAGATAAAATAACAAAGATAGTAATAGAAACAACAAGAAATAAAAAAGAAGCTGATGCAGGTCAAATTGTACATGGCCCGTTTGATGAAACTACTAGTTATGGTGGTAATAGTAGAATAGAAAGTTATGTCGTATGTGACACAGAAGAAACCAATTGTATAGGTTATTTACAAGGAGACGGAGGAATAAAGTTAAACGATGATAGTTCATATTTATTTGCTGATTTTTCAAAATTAACCCAAATAGAAGGAATGGAAAATTTATATACCAGTAATGTATATGATATGCGTTATATGTTTTCTGGAGCGAGCAGTCTCCAAGAATTAGATTTAAGTAATTTTGATACTAGCAGTTTAGTACAGATGCGTTATATGTTTTATCAAACAAGGAGCCTTCAAGAATTAGATTTAAGTACATTTGATACGCATAATGTAATAGATATGTATCAATTGTTTGGAGGAATGACCAATCTTAAAACTCTAACATTTGGCGAAAATTTTGATACCAGTAGTGTGGATGATATGAGTTGGATGTTTAGCCATATGAGCAGTATAGAAGAATTAGATTTAAGTGGTTTTGATACAAGTAATGTAGAAAATATGGAATATATGTTTTATGATGCAGGAAAATTAAGTAAAATTACCTATGGCCCAAACTTTATCCATAAAGATGGAGCTAGAACTGCTGGTATGTTTATGGCTTGTTCAGCAAACAAACCAGATAAAGATGTCCATCCATCATGGGAAGGTGTTTCACTTTAACTAGAATAGTTAATTACATTTATACATTAGAAAAGCATTTTTTTATAAATAAATAAAAATTTCAATGTTGACACGGGGGGGGGGTACTATTATAAAATAAATACCAAGAATAGGATTGGTATTTATGAAATTAAATCAATATAAAGAGAAAAAGAATCATAAAAAAATAATTGCAATTGCCCTTGTAATTATTGGTTTAATAGGTGGCATAATATTAGAAAAAACATTTGCAAGCTTCAAAGAAAATAAAAGTTTTAAAGTTATGGAAGGCAATTTTATCTATGAAGGAAAAGGAGATATAATATTCGCTTTTTATAATACATTTAAAAATCAATCTTTGACTAAAATGCCAAAAAAAAATGAAGGTTATGTTTATGTAAAAGGTGAATGTGATAAAGGTGCAAGTGTGGAATGGAATGAAGAAAAATGGGCTCCGTTAGTATTAAATTTAGATGAAACAAAAACAACATGCTCATTGTATTTTGAAAGATACTCAGACTCAATTTGTGATACAACAGGAGAGAATAGTGGAGCATGTTACCTAGCAAGAAAGGCTGATATAAATACAACTGATTATGCCTATGATGGTAAAAAATTTTTAAATGAAAATGGTACAGATGATAATAATTTACGATTCATTGGTGAAAGTCCAAATAATTATGTTGTGTTTAATGATGATTATATATGGTTGGGATACGATGTTAATTTACAATATACTAATTATTTTAATTCATATGAAGAATGTCAAGCAAGCTATTATAAATATAATTGTCAAAAAATTAGGCCGGCCTGGCAAATCATCGGCGTTATGAATAATGTGGAAGATGAAAGTGGCAACATAAGAAGTCACATAAAATTAATTAGAGCAAGTATAGGAGAATATAGTTGGGATTCTTCGGCTAGTAATATAAATAATGGTTATGGAGTAAATGAATGGAGCACATCTGATATAGCAAAAGTCTTAAATGAAAATTATTATAACAAGGAAGCTGGAGGGACTTGTTACAATAGCTACAAAAATACAGTAAGAGAATGTCCAAAATGGGAATTTATTGGTTTAGATAGTGATGCAAGAAGTATGATAAGTAAAATTAAATGGCATACAGGCACAATGCCCGTGCATTATGAAAGTCAATCCGAACTAATTACTCCAAGTTATATGTATGAAGTAGAGCGAAGTGAAAATAATGGCAAAATTTGTATAAAGGATAATAGTTATTGCAAAGATGAAGAAAATAGAACTACTATATGGACAGGCTATATAGGTTTAAGTTATTTATCTGATTATGGTTATGCAACAGGCGGATATAAAGACTCTTATTGGGGAGATAAAACTAAAGAGCAATGTTTAAATAGTGCGATATCAACAAAAGATTGTTTTATGAGAACTTGGATATACGAAAATTATTATGGCAAAAATAAATCTCGATGGACGATAACACCTTCTCCATCCAGTGGTAATACATCGTCTGCAGATAACACTGCTGCTGAAGTTTTTATAATGAGATATATTGAAAACAACATGTATGGTGGTAAAGAATTAAGTGCAGATGCATATTCTGCTTTATCCGTTAATCCTGTTGTTTATTTAAAGAGTAATATCAAAATCGAAGAAGATAATAGTGAAAATTATGGAAGTAAAGATAACCCATTTCGTTTAACAATGGATTAAATATTTCTACAAATGTTTGATGTTATTAATTTAAAACAGAGTAA
This sequence comes from uncultured Bacilli bacterium, assembly GCA_947625715.1. Lineage (GTDB taxonomy): Bacteria > Bacillota_I > Bacilli_A > RF39 > UBA660 > Ventrenecus. The sequence goes on along the minus strand of CANQPR010000051.1, from coordinate 6,815 downwards.
AAAAAAATACTTTGTTTTTTTAATTGCAAAATATAAAAAAAAAGAAACAGAAGTTTATAATAAATGTTTTAAAGTACATAAAAAAATAGTAACTTTGCTCAAAGAAATTTTACAGTTAATAAAAAATGACATCTAAGTCTTTTAGTAAACTTCCATTTCTATTAAAAACTTAAAAGGCAGGCATTTAGTATAAAACTAAATGGCTTCCTTCATGAACATAATAACATAAAAAAAGTAGCTTTTCAAATAGTTTGTGGACTTATAAAATAATATCCTGTTTTATTTCTTTTACCTTTATTTCACACTTTTCTTGTCAAGCTTTTTTGTATTTTCTTAAAAGTTATGGTAAACTAAACTATGGTGAGGAAAATGACTAAAAATACTAATACCTATGATGAAAGCTCAATTAAAATACTTGAAGGCTTAGAGGCTGTAAGAAAAAGACCAGGTATGTATATTGGTTCTACAGATAAACGAGGTTTACATCATTTAATATGGGAAATAGTCGACAATGCCATTGATGAAATAATAAACGGATATGGAAATTATATTAAAATTCTTTTACATAAAGATGGTTCTATTACCATTGCTGATAATGGGCGTGGCGTTCCCATTGGTAAACATGAAAGTGGTAAAAGTACACCAGAAGTTATTTACACTGTCTTACATGCCGGTGGTAAATTTGAAAATTCCGGATATAAAGTTTCAGGTGGCTTACATGGAGTAGGTGCATCAGTCGTAAATGCTTTATCTTCATATATGGAAGTCACAATTTATCGTGATGGAAAAATAAGTCAAATAAAATTCCAAGATGGTGGCAAAGTTTTAAGTCCTCTAAAAACCATTGGTGAATCAAAAAAAACAGGTACTATCGTAAGATTTATACCTGATAAAGAAATTTTTAAAAATTGTAATTTTTCTTTTACAACCATAAGTGAAAGAATGCAAGAAAGTGCTTTTTTATTGCCTGATGTTACAATCGAAATTATTGATGAAGAAGACAATTTAAATGCTAAATACCATTATGATGATGGAATAGTTTCTTTTGTCAATTATATTAATGAAAATAAAAATTCTCTTCATAAACCAATTCATTTTAAAAGTATTAAAAACAATATTGAAATAGAAATTGCTCTTCAATATACTGATTCTTATAATGAACAACTTTTATCATTTGTCAATAATGTTAAAACGGCTGATGGAGGTACTCATGAGGTGGGTTTTAAAACCGGTTTAACCAAAGCTTTTAATGATTATGCTAAAAATAATAATATATTAAAAGGTAAAGATGCTAGTTTAGATGGAAGTGATGTAAGAGAAGGTCTAACAGCTATTATAGCTGTTAAAATTCCTGAAAATTTATTACAATTTGAAGGCCAAACCAAAGGAAAACTAGGAACGCCGGAAGCAAGAAGTACCGTTGAAAGTGCAACCTATGAAAATTTAAAATTTTTTTTAGAAGAAAATAAAGAAATTGCTCTAGCTATATTAGATAAAGCTCAAAAAAGTAAATTAGCAAGAGAAGCCGCAAGAAAAGCTCGTGAACAAGTACGAAAAGGAACAGGAAAAAATAATAAAGAAAGAATATTAAGTGAAAAATTAGCTAAAGCAACAGGTAAAAATTATGCTTTAAATGAATTATTTTTAGTCGAAGGTGATAGTGCCGGTGGTTCTGCTAAATCTAACCGTAATCGTGAAACTCAAGCTATCTTACCTTTAAGAGGTAAAGTTTTAAATTGTGAAAAAGCTAGTTCTAAAGATATTGAAGCCAATGCTGAATTAAGACAAATTGAATATGCCATTGGAGCTGGTTTAGGTAGTGATTTTGATTATAAAGAAAGTAATTATGGTAAGATTATTATTATGACTGATGCCGATGTTGATGGTTCTCATATTCAAATTCTTTTAATAACTTTCTTTTATCGATTCATGCGTCCTTTAATAGAACAGGGAATGCTTTATATAGCAACACCACCTTTATATTCAATCGAAACCTCTAAAGGTAAAGAATATATAGCGACTGATGAAGAATTAGAAACCAGAAAAAAAACAATTAAAGGTAACTTTAAAATTCAACGCTTTAAAGGTTTAGGGGAAATGGATGCCAAGGAATTATATGAAACAACAATGGATAAAGAAAACAGAAGATTATTAAGAGTAACCCTAAATGATGCTGCCATTGCTGAGAAAAGAATTCACATTTTAATGGGTGATGAAGTTGCCCCAAGAAAAGAATGGATAAATGAAAACGTTGATTTTACTTTAGAAGATGATTTTAGGAAGTGATGAAATGCCAAAGAAAAAAGAAGAAAAAACAATTGTTGAAAAAATTTATGATTACAGTTTAGAAGAATTAATGGAAACTGGTTTTGGTCGTTATTCCAAAGAAATTATTCAAGAACGAGCTTTACCTGATGTAAGGGATGGTTTAAAACCAGTTCAAAGAAGAATTTTATATGCGATGTTTATCGCTCATTTTACACATGATAAACCTTATCGAAAAAGTGCCAAAGCGGTAGGGGACATAATGGGTAATTTTCACCCTCATGGTGATTCTTCGATTTATGGGGCCTTAATTCATATGTCTCAAAAATGGAAAATGCGCGAAACATTAATTGATATTCATGGTAATAATGGTTCTATTGACGGTGATGGTCCTGCTGCGATGCGTTATACGGAAGCTCGTCTTTCTAAAATAGCAGAAGAAATGTTAAAATCAATTCCTAAAAATACCGTTGAAATGACTTATAATTTTGATGACACTGAACTAGAACCTACTGTTTTACCTGCATCGTTTCCTAATCTCTTAGTAAATGGGTCTACTGGTATCTCAGCTGGGTATGCAACTAATATACCAACGCATAATATATGTGAAGTAATTGATGCCACCATTAAAAGAATTGAATCACCAAATTGTCGTTTAGAGACTATTATGGAAATAATGCCTGGTCCCGATTTTCCAACAGGTGGTGTAATTGAAGGCAAAGAAGGTTTAATTGAAGCCTATACCAAAGGCAAAGGGAAAGTCATTTTAAAAGCTGATGCCAAAATAGAAACTAATGGTTCTAAAAAACAAATTGTTATTTCATCTATTCCTTATGATGTATTAAAAGAACAATTATTAAAAAAAATTATAGATATTAAAATTGATAAAAAAGTAGAAGGAATAAATGATGTCATTGATGAATCCGATGCCAATAATTTAGCCAAAATAATTATTGACTTAAAAAAAGATGCCAATGAAAAATTAGTTTTAAACTACTTACTAAAAAATACTGATTTACAAATTAATTATAATTTTAATATGGTTGCTATTGTAAATCGTCGTCCTAAATTAGTAGGTATTTTAGATATTTTAGATGCTTTTATCGCTCATCAAAAAGAAGTTATTTTACGAAGAACGAAATTTGATTTAGAACATAATCAAAAAAGATTTCATATTATCGAAGGTTTAATAAAAGCAATAAGTATTTTAGATGAAGTTATAAAAACGATTCGTTCTAGTAAAAATAAAGCTGATGCTATTGAAAATTTATGTCAAAAATATGAATTTACTTTTGAACAATCAAAAGCCATTGTTGAATTACAATTATATCGTCTAACAAATACTGATATTATTGATTTACAAGAAGAAATGAATAAATTAACTAAAGAAATGTATATATTAGAACAAATATTAAATAATGAAGATGCTTTAAAACATGTTATGAAAAATGAATTAAAATATATAAAAAAAGAATATGGTAATGAAAGAAGAACTATTATTAAAGATGAAGTTACAGAAATAAAAATTGATTTAAATAGTATGATTCCAAAAGAAAAAGTTATTGTTCTTGTTACTAATGAGGGATATATTAAACGTGTAAGTAATAAAGCTTATTTAGCTAATAATGAACAAATGGGAATGAAACCAGGCGATTATATAAAAAATATTTATGATTTAACAACCAAAGATAATATTTTATTCTTTACAAATCTAGGTAATTACTTATTTATTCCTGTTCATAAAATTCCTGAAACTAAATGGAAAGAATTAGGTAAACATATTAACAATATTGTCAATTTACAACCTGATGAAAAAATTGTTTCTTCTTGCTTATATGAAAGTGATAAAGAAATTGTTACTATTACTAAATTAGGGATGATAAAAAGAAGTAAAATGCTTGATTACTTAGCTACAAGAATATCTAAACCAATGTTAGCCATGAAATTAAAAGAACAAGATGAAGTATTATCCTCCGTTGTTGCTAAAGGAAATATTTTCATTTGTTCTAAAAATGGTTACTATTGTTATTTTCCTAAAATTGAAATTCCTTTAGTAGGTGTAAGAGGAAGTGGCGTTAAAGCTATGAACTTAAAAGATGATGAAGTTATATCTTTAATAACCATTGATGATTTTGATTATTTAAGTATTTTTACTAATCAAAATACAGCTAAAAGAATTAAAAAAAGTGAAATAACTTTGACTCATCGAGCTAAAAGAGGAAATCCTATCATTAAAAAAGTTAAAAGTAATCCTCATACCATTAAATTTATCTCAAGTGAAAAAAACTTTATGTTAGAAATTGGCGAAAAAACACTTAAATTAAAAGCAACTGATATACCAATCATGGATCCTTCATCTGTTGGAAGTGGTCTAGGAAAAAGAACTGTAAATAATATTTATAATGAACCAACCCTAGAAAAATTAACCGAAAAAGAAGTAGTTGAAGAACAAGTGTCCTTTGATATTAATGATTTTAAATTATAAACTTAAAACTTTGATTTTCATCTTTTTTTACTAGTATTAAAAAAAATAAATTACCATAAAATACAATAGGTGATTATAGTGAATAATAAAGATAAATTTAAAAACTTTGCTAAATTACACCCTGAATTAATTACTTATGTAGAAAATGATAAAATGACATGGCAAAAATTTTATGAAATTTACGATATTTATGGTGAAGATTTAACAGCTTGGCAAGAATTTATCAAACCCCAAAATAATGTTGATAAATCTATGCCAAATATTATTTCTGATCGGTTAAAAAATATGGATATGAACTCCATTGAAGAACATATAAAAACGGCTCAAAAAGCCCTTGCTTTAGTTAGTGAATTAACAACTAAAAATGCTAATCCTAGTTCTATAACCCCTAAAGTACCAAGACCCATTAACAAATTTTTTGAGGATTAAAAATGGAAATAAATTTACAAAAATTAATTAAAGAAAATCCTAAAATGTACAATCATTTAAAACAAAATAGTGAATGGATTAAATTATTAAATCGAAATCCTTATAATTATAAACAATTTACTTTAGCCATGAAAGAAAAATATAAAGAAAGAACAACTGATAAAGTTGATGAAATGCTTGATAATATTGATTTAATAACAACCTTTTTAAATGCAATGAAATAATTTGTTTTGACAAATGCCTTATTATTATATAAAATACTATCTCGTAGGTGAGGATATGAACATTACTATAAAATATTTAATAGGTGCAAATGGCTTAACTAAAAATTATGATATAAATAATGAAGAAGTATTCTTAAAGCAAAAAAATATATCTATACCTTTAATAACCGGCGCTAAAATTCAGTATAAATCAAAAAAAAATTTTAATATCTTTGTGGGTAAAGAAATAAATCTTCAAAAAATATTTTTAGAAAAATATAAAATTAAAAAATATAATCTTGATTTAGAACAATTAGCAAATTTAGCTTTAAGAGGTTATAAAAGGGCATGTTTATTAAGCTATAAAAAATATGATCAAGTTATTGTGGGTATGAATAATGAAGATATTACAGTTCCTGATTATTTTACTTTTAAAAAATTACTATATTTAATTAGTCTAAAAGCAAATACCTAAATTAAGTGTCCAATATGTAAACAATACTTGACTTATTATTAAAATACTTTTAAAATAAATACATAGGAAGAGAGAGGTTAATTTATGTTAAATTTATTATTAATGGGAGCAGTAAATTTTTGTAAAAATACTGCAAATGTATGGCAAATTGTTGGCTATGTAATGTTAGTTTTTAAAATTGTTATTCCAATATTACTTATTGTTTTGGGAATGTTAGATTTAGGAAAAGCAGTAATTGCTAGTAAAGATGATGAAATTAAAAAGGCTACAAAATCATTAGCTTTTAGAGCTGTAGCTGGTGTTGCTATATTCTTTATTCCAACTATTGTTAGTATGGTACTAGGTATGGTATCAAACTTTAGTGAATCTGGAGCTAGAGAAGATTTTAATGTATGCCGTGAATGTATTACTAAACCTGGCGATGAATGTGCAAGCTATGCTGAATCCGCTTGGAATGGTGAATTCGAAGACGTTACAAATGATTAAAATTACTAGTGGAAACACTAGTTTTTATTTGCTATAATAATAATAAGCGATGGTGATTGTATGAAAAAATATTTAAGTATCCTAATATTTGTAATGTTTAGTTTTTTTATAAATACTTATTTAGTAAATGCAGCCAAAGCTGTAGCTGGTTGTGAATATGCATATACTACTCTTAATGGTTCACAAATGAGAATAACATTAGGTGTTGATTCAGATAAAGCAATTACTTTTTCACCCAAAAATAATGTCCTTTATTGTGCTAAAGGGAATAATAAATGTAGTTTAGGCGATAATGATGAATTAAATATTAGATATAAAGTTGGTTATAAAAATAAATCAGGTAAATTAGTAGTTAGAGATTGGAATAAAGCCAATGATGATGCCAAAAATAGTTTAATAAATGAAATATATGATGGAAATAAAATTGGTCAATGTCCTAAATTAACATTTGTTGAAACTAACAAAGCAGATT
>CANQPR010000050.1 GCA_947625715.1 uncultured Bacilli bacterium | reverse complement strand
GTATCTTCTTCTAAAGTGATACTAATTATTTCAATATCATTATCAGTTATATTATTTAAAGTTAAAATATAACTTCCTTTAGAATTAAGACCAGGATAAATTATTTTTTCATTGTTTTCATTAACAAATAAATCAACATCAGTTAAATATATATTTTTCGTTTCTAATATTTCATCTGTTTTTAATTCTTTATCATATATTGCATAAAGAGTTGTATCTTTATTAATGGTAATATTTTTATTATTCTTATTATAGGTTGGAGTTTTTGCATTTTTATTTAAATCAAAACCTATTAATGGATAGTAAGAACAATTTTCTAATAATTTATAACCATTTAAATAATTTGTTAAATCAAAGTTTTCGTTATAATTAACAAAGAGACGATATTGGTCGGTAAATTCGTTAAAAGTTCCCCCATTAGCATCTAAAGTAAGAAGATATTTAGTAATGGCTTTAATTTTTATATCAAATTCATTTATTTTTTCACCTAAGACGTACGATGAGAATTTAACATTAAATATACCTTCTTTTTTAGCTTTAAATTCTAAGGCTAGAGAATTAGAACCTTTAATACTTTCTAAGGATAGTTCATCTTCATTAAAATATAAGTCAATGTAAATATCTGGGTTTTGTTCATCATATATTCTTGCTCCATATGGTGTTTTTTTAACGGTTGGTGTTTTTATAAATAAATTATTTTCTAAGATAACACTTTCTTTACCATTATTGTTATTAAGATTAACTTCGTAGTCATAGCTATATAAATAGTCATAAAAAGGATTTAGATTAAAAAAGACATTTGTAACATCACTTGCATAATTACCATAACTAATTTGTAATTTAATATTTTTATTTTTCATATTTAAATTTGGTAATAATACAATATATCCATTTAATATTTCATATTTACCACTATAATCACCAGTTATTTTTAAATAAACTTTTTCTTCTTCTTTGCTTAATAATTTTCCATCTAAATATACTTGATAGATTATTTCAAAACGATTATTGTATGGTTTTAAATTAAAATCATAATTTTGTTTAAGAAATTTAATTTCCACTTTACTTTTGGTTATATAAACGGTATATGTTTTTGTCTCATTATTTTCACTTATGACAGTGATAGTTACTTCTATAGGTTCATCACCAATAACTATATCATTTAAAGAGGCAACATCTTTTTTATTAACTTGATATTTCATCGTACTTTTTTCATTTTCTAAAACAGGCGTTAAAGTGACTTTGTCATCTTTATATGATGCTTTTAAATGATAGGTTTGGCAATCGCGATTAAATTCTTCAGTTAGATGTAAATTATTACTAACTTTTATATCTTTTAAATTATTATTATTATTTTTTTCTTTTTTGATAGTAACGGTATAAGTTGTAGTAGTATTATCTTTTCCTGTTACTTTAATAACTAATTCATTAGTATCTTTTGTTAATGGTAAATCATTTAAATTATCGACATTCTTACCATTATAAGTATAAGTAATTGTAGATGATGTTGAACTTAAAGTGGCATAGAAAGTAATGGTATCTGTATCATCAACAACACTTATAGTGTAGTTAAAAATATTACTTTGAAAGCCTAAATCACCTTTATTTGTCGTTAGTGATTTTAAATATGTATCACTCTTAGTTTGATTGTTTATTTCTTCATCTATTACGGTTAGGGTATAACTTGCTGTGTATTTTATTCCATTTACAATTATTTCTAAAGTAATCGTTGTTTTACCAACTTTTTTACCGGTTATTATTAAATGGTTATTTGTTATTTGAACATCAGCAATTTTAGGATTAGAAATTGAAACGTTTAATTTTCCATCTAATAAAACAAGATAATAAGCTACTAACAATTGATTATTACTTTGTAAATTAATAGTTCCTTTAGTAGTCGATAAAGCAATATAGCGATTAGCTTCTTTAATTTTAACTTTAGCTTTGGTTTGATATTTTTTACCATTGATAATTGTTTGTAAGGTTACACTTACTTGCCCTACTTTTTTAGGTTTTATTACAACATAATTATTTTCTACATAACATGTGGCAATATTAGCATCAGAGGTTACACAGCTAAATTCTAAAGGCGCAATGTTTTGAAAATGAAAAGGTATTTTAGCATTTTCATCACTTAAATACATTTCTATTTCATTAATATCAAATTTTAAGTCTTCATCAAGAATAATTTCTTCTTCTTTATTATCATCAGTTATATCAACGTGTTTTTCACCTGTATAATTTGAGCCTATTTTACCCCAAAAATTAGCCGTACAGCTACAACTAGAAATTAATAAAAGAATGATTAGAATGATAATAATTATCATCATTATTTTTTTCTTATAATCTTTTTTGTCGTCTTGATTTGGTGATTTCATTCTTCTACTCCTTTCTTTTTAGCTTCTAAATAAAGATATATAATTAATAGTAATGTTATTGATACAGTATGTATCAATAAATAAAGATATATCTTTATTTGGAAGTTAAAAACTTCCTTGTTTTTAAGCTTCTGGTTTAATTTGTTTAGCAGTTACATTTACAGTCATTGATACAGTGCTATTATTGTAATTTTCTGTTTTAGCTTTTTCCATATCATCTTCATCTTTTGAACCGCTATTTGATTCATCATCATAAACCCATGCCCAATGAAGTGTAGTTGTTTTAGCTTCGATTGTATTTTTTACATTTTCATCAGTAGTTAAAACTTGAACTTTCATTTTATTAGAAATAGCTGTTTTTAAACTATCTAAATCACTAGATGTATAAGTTGTTCCTGTTTTAGTTATTTTATTTGTTGCAAGGTCATAAGTTGCATCATCATCTAACCAATAAACTAAACGGCCAATCTTATCTGTAATTGTTGCTTCAACATCAATTTCATAGTCAACTTCTGCTAAATCTTGTGGGAATGTTGTAGAATCTAATTTAAAGGCATAACTTCCTGATGTTCCAGGTGCAATTATTTTTGTTCCTCCACCATTTTTAACATGTGAATATGAATCTTTAAATAAATCTACTGTTATTGATTCATCACCTGTAAATCCCCATTTAGCAACTCTTGCTTCATCAGTATCAGTTATTTTACTAACATATTTAGCATAAGTACCACTTACTGAATAACTTGTTAGTGTTACAGCAACTAGTAATGCGATTAATAAAAACATTTTCTTCTTCATTTTCTCACCTCCTTTAAATAATTTATCTATGTAAATGCCTATTGGCTATTTACCTTGTTTATTTTTTTTAGAAGAAGGAGTTTTTTTCTTGGTTGTTTGTTTTTTCTTTTCTTCTTCTTTTTGTTTCTCTTCTTCTTTTTGCTTTTTATATTCTAAAAATTCAAGGTGTTCTAATTCTCTTTGTTTTTTACTTGAAATTGTAAAGCCAATAACAAATATTAAAGTTATAGCCATTATAATGATTAAAATAGTTGTTGGTTCAGATAATTTTTTCATCATACTACCTACACCAGGAATTCGAAATAAATAAATTCCTTCGACATCATCTTGTTCAACAAGATTTTGGTCTTGAGTATTATTGTTATCACCCTTAGTGATGTAATATGTTGTTCCTTCTTTTTCAATAATATCAATTATACGGTGAGTTGTTACAGTATTTTCATTATCACGAAAAGCTATTATATCATTTACATTTAAGCTATCAGGATTCATTTTGACAATTACTAAATCACCCTTATAGATTTCACTTTCCATTGAACCTGATAAAACAATAAAAGGTTTGTAGCCAAAAACATTTGGAATTTTTTCAGGATTGGTTTTGGCTTGAAACATAATCCATAAATTAGTTAGTAAAATTGGACTGAGAAGAACGATAGCAATTATTATTAACCAATTGCTTATCTTTTGATACCATTTTTTCATTTTTTTGCCTTCTTCCTATTTTTTCTTAACCAAAGTCATTGGTTTTTCATATCCATCAGTAAATACTTCGTCCATTAAAACTTCTTCTTCATAAAAGGTTAATTTTTCATATGGACAATATTGGCATTGCTCTATTTTTCCAAGTTCATTTTCAGTTGTTACTTTTAGAGTATGAGGGATATCTTCTTGATATGTATCATTACAATTACTACATGAATATACTACAGTTTGGCATTTATCTTCATAGACACCATTATATTTTATGTTTTCTTTAACTGTATAATTATGCTTTACTTCGGTTTTAACATGGTTACACCCATCATTTAAGCAAGGATAATTGTAAGTACAATTTGCATCAGGAGAAATACTGTAATCATAATTATGTTGACGATTAGTTTGATATTTACATATACTACATTCTAGTTGTTCATAATCATCATTTAAAGAACTTACAAGCCAATTGTGTTGTTCATGTTTTTCAGTTTTCTTATAATCACAATTAGGATTTTGACAATCTTCGGTTAATAAACCGGTGTTAAAATCATAATACTGCGCTGATAAGTTATGAGAAACATCAATTATATTACCGCATTCACATTGGTAGTGTTCATAATTTTCATCAAAATCAACGAAAGTTTGATAATCGTGGGTATGTTCTATTTCTTTATGATATGTACAATCTATATTACTACAAGTTATGATAGTATTATAATTTTCATCTTTGGTTGTTTGGAAATTATGAGCTTTAGTTATTTCTTTTTTATCTGCTTCACATTGCCAATATTCTAGTTCATCGGTTACTTTAACTAATTTAGAATAATCATGGGTGTGTTCTACTTCTTTATGATAAGTACAGCCTTTATTTGTACAAGTTGTTACTAATTTATTATCATCAACTAAATTAGTTTGGAAATTATGAGGTTTAGTGATAGTTTGTTCATCACTTTCGCATTGCCAATATTCATAGTTATCATCAGTTTTAACTAATTTAGTGTAATTATGAGTATGAATGTTACTTAATTCTTTATAATAGTTACAGCCATCGTTAGTACACATTAAAATATTTTTTCCATCTTTGGTTGTGTTTACTAAGTTATGATTTTTGGTGATGATTTCGTTATCAACAGGACATTGCCAATATTCGTAATCATCATCAGTTTTAACTAATTTAGTGTAATTATGAGTATGAATGTTACTTAATTCTTTATAATAGTTACAGCCATCGTTAGTACACATTAAAATATTTTTTCCATCTTTAGTTGTATTTATTAAGTTATGATTTTTGGTGATGATTTCGTTATCAACAGGACATTGCCAATATTCATAGTTATCATCAACTCTTGCTAACTTAGAATATTCATGTTGATGTTTAATTACATAATTTAAATTACAACCATCATGTTGGCAAGTATATAAAACATCGCCATTTTCTTCTTTCGTCATAATTAAGTCATGAAGTTGTTTTTTTACTTTGCCATCTTTTTGACATTTTAAATATTCATAATCTTTATCATAAGAGTCAATTAAATATTTATGCGTATGAATTAATCTTTTATAATTACATTTAGGATTAGTGCATTTGTTGTATACTTTATCATTTACCTCAACTTTTTTAAATATATGCCGAGCTTTTAAAAGACAATTCTTTTTACTACATTGCCAAAATTCATATATTTTACCAACTCTAATTAATTTTACGAAACGATGTGTATGATTAGTAACGTTTTTTGTGTTAGTTGCAATATATTTAAAAGCACAATCTTTGTGAGTACAATCATAAATTTTACTACCATTTGCATTTTCTTTAATCATTTTAATTGTATGTTTTTGGGTTTTAATTTTACCACAAGCACATTTTTTGTATTCATATCTTTTATTAAATTTGACAAATTTAGTATATTGATGAACATGTTTTCTTTCTTCTTTTTTATTTGTTACAATAAAAGTTCTTTCATCTTTTTTAGTTTCGGAATTATATTGCCATGGTGTATAAAAAATTTCCTTATCTAAATTTTTTTCGATTTTCGTTGTTGATATACCATTTACTAAATCACTAGCATTAACAGGACTACTAAGACCTAGAGAACCTGCTAGTGCAATTAATGTCATTCTTAGTTTTGATTTTTTCATAATACCACCCCTTTTGATGAAGATACAAAAAATCATTAACTTGTTTTGTTATTATACATTAAATTTTAAAATATGCAATAAATTTCAACGAAAAAAGTGCTTTATTTGGCACTATGAAAATTATGGCATTCTAAATCTAAATCTTTCAATAAAGCTGTTATGTCATCTTTATTATTAGTTTTTACACCACTAGCAAATTTATGTCCCCCACCATTATATTTACTAGCAATTGTATTTATGACTGGTCCTTTGCTTCTAATATTTACCCGATATAAATCATTTTTTTCATCATAAGTAACAAAGGTCCAAACATAAACACCTATTATATAATTAAAATCATTAACCATGTTAGATGCAGTTGATACATCAACTTGATATTTTTCTATATCTTCATGAGATATTATTATATAAGCTAAACCATTAGGAGTAACTTTTAAATTGTCTGATATATAACCATGAAAACGAATTTCACTTAGGGGTCTTTCATATAATTTCTCATAAAGATTAGCCATATTAATATTGGTTCTTTCTAATAAATTAGAGACAATTTTAAATGTTTCTAAAGTTGTATAAGGAAGTAAGAAACGATGACTATCAGAAACAATCCCAATAAACAAATTGCTGGCTACTTTATCTGATAATGAATAATTACTTTTTAATAATAATTGTGCAACCATTTGACAAGTACTTGAAGCTTGTTCATTTATCCATTCGATCCCTTTAAAGTCTTCTTCAAAGGGATGATGGTCTATTTTAATTATTTCTTTATAAGAAATATTTTCTAAGCCATCAACACGATATAAATTGGGAACATCTAAAGTTATTAAGAGAACTTTAGATAATGTTTTTAAATCAATTTTATCTAAAGACCCATATTTTTTAAATTTAGATACGCCACTACCTATAGCATAGACATGTTTTTTGGGATAGTTTTCTAGTATCGCATCACGAAGGGCAATTTGACTACAAATGGCATCGGGATCAGGACTGATGTGACGAGCAATAACAATTGTATCGTATTGTTTTATTTTTTTTAGTATTTTTTTGATTATATCGCCCAAGAGTATAACCTCCTTTTATTCTATAAATTATAAGCGTCTTTAGCTATCATTAGTTCTTCATTAGTTGGAATAACATAAACATCTACTTTACTATCACTAGCTGATATAATACCTTCATTTTGGTCTAAATAACTAGCAATAGCTTCATTTTTTTCGTTATCAATAGTTATGTTTAAAGGACTTAATTGTTCTATTATTTCTTTTCTAGTCATTCTTGAGTTTTCCCCAATACCAGCCGTAAAGATAATACCATCACAATGTTTTAATTCTACATAATACATTGCTATGTAATCAACAATTTTTCTAACAAACATCTTTTGCGCTAAAAGACAATCTTCATTGTTATTTTTAATGCCTTCTTCAACATCTCTTGAATCACTGTAACCACTTATGGCAAGTAAACCACTTTCTTTGTTTAAAGCATTAGATACTTCATCAATTGTTAAACCTTGTTTTAATAAATAAGTTATAATTGAAGGGTCTATTTGGCCACATCTTGTTGACATCATTAAGCCTGAAACTGGTGTAAAGCCCATGGTTGTATTATGACTTAAGCCATTTTTAACTTCACATATACTTGCTCCATTACCAATATGACAAATAATTAAATTAACATCTTTTTTACCTAATTTTTCTTGCATTTTCATAGTTATATAACGATAACTAGTACCATGAAATCCGTATTTGCGCACTAAAAATTTTTCATGCCACATTTTAGGAACAGGATATAAATAATTTTCTTTAGGGATAGTAGTATGAAATGAGGTATCAAAAACAACAACATGTTTGGCATTAGGAATAACATCCATAGCTGCTTTAATACCAACGACACTACTAGGGTTATGTAGGGGTGCTAAAGGAGCATTATCCATAATTGTTTTAATAACTTCATCAGTTACAATAACACTTTTACTAATATTTCCTCCTTGAACACTACGATGACCTATAGCTTCTATTTCTTCTAAACTATCAACAATATGTAGTTGTTGTAATTCTTTAACTAAATATTCAAAAGCAACTTTATGGTCTTTTAAATCAACTACTTCTTTTTTCTTTTCATTATTAAATTTAATGGTATAAAAACTATTTTCTAAACCAATTCTTTCAAAAACGCCACTTGCTAAACATTTTTCTTCGGGCATTTCATAAGCTGAAAATTTCAATGATGAACTTCCAGCATTAACACTTAATACTTTCATTTTCTTCAACTCCTAGTAATTATTATACAAAAAAAAAGAACCTTTGACTACTTTTTTTTAATTTAAGCAATCAGGTTTCGTTGAGATATTTCTTTGTTGATAATCGTCTTTAAAATTAACAAATTGATTAATTAAATCAGTATCGTTTAATAAAGAATAATTTTTTTGTTTCTTTCTTCTTTTATTCACTTATCTTCACCATTATTAAAATGGGTTTCTTTTTTATTTTTATACTATAAATATTCTTCTAATTCTAAAGCTTTTTTGTTTTTGATTATTTCTTCGTTTTTGATAGCTTCATCAATTAAAGCTTCATAATCTAGTCTTTGTTCATATAAAAGACAGTTAGAAAGTGTAGGATATATTACTGGATGCTTGGGAACAAAAATAGTACAACAATCCATATATGGTAAAATACTTGTTTCATAAGTATTTATTTTTTTGGCTAAAGATATTATTTCTAATTTATCAAAACAGGCTACAGGTCTTATAACGGGCGTTTTAATACATTCGTTGATAACACTTATGCTTTCTAAAGTTTGACTTGCTACTTGACCTATTGACTCACCATTGATAATGATTTTACATTTATTTTTCTTGGCAATTTTTTCACTTATTCTATACATCATTCGTCTCATGATAGTAATTAAGTATTCATTTGGAACTTCTTTATAAATCGTTTCTTGAATTTTAGTAAAAGGAATAACATGAATTTTTAACCCATTTTGATATTCACCAATAATTTTACTTAGAGTAATTACTTTGTTTTTAGCTTCTATACTTGTATGAGGAGGACTATCAAAATAAATAGCTTCTATTTTAACGCCACGTTTCATAGCTAAATAACCACTGACAGGACTATCAAGGCCACCCGATAACATCAAAAGTCCTTTACCTAAACTACTTACCGGATAACCACCAAGGCCAAAAATATTTTCAAAATAAATGTAGGTAGAAGTTTTACGAATTTCAACATAAATAATAAGATTTGGGTCATGGACATCGACTTTGACATTTTCTTTATGTTTTAAAATATAACTACCAATTTGTTTACTAATTTCCAAACTTGTCAAAGGATAAGTTTTATCACTTCTTGTCGTATTTATTTTGAATGTTTGAAAAGATTTATTTAAAAGTAAAGATAAAATTTGTTGTTTAATTTCTAAAAGATTATTAGAATCAAGTTCATAACAAAGAGCAAGTTTTTGAATACCAAAGACTTTTTTTAATTTAGCTAATACTTCATTTTCATCTTCTTTATTATACTCTACATACATTCTACCTTTATCATAAACAATATTTACTTGATAATCTTTTAAACATTCGGCAATATTATTTTTAAGAGTTTTTAAAAATAAACCAATATTTGCTTTTTTAGTATTTAATTCACCATATTTAATTAATATTTTTTGTTTCATAATAATTACCTCGGCTATTATTTTAACAAATTTTTAGGAAGATTTCAAAATAATTGCTTATAGATGTTAATCCTTTTTTAAAATGTATACGTATCATTAGTTAAAATGTATACGTACTTATGTTGTATAATATCTCTTTG
>CANQPR010000049.1 GCA_947625715.1 uncultured Bacilli bacterium | reverse complement strand
TAAAATTTTTCTAGTTTTTAAAATTTCTAGTTTTTTATTCTATTTTTAATTTTTATATAAAACTTTTCACACTATCCGTCAAGGATTTTGCATGAAAAAAACTGACAAATTGCCAGTTTAACATATATTTATACTTCTTTGACTGATTCAAATTGACTATTATATAAATCAGCATAGAAACCATTTTTCTTTAACAATTCATCATGATTTCCTACTTCAATAATGTCACCATCTTTCATAACTAATATTAAATCAGCATTTTTTATGGTTGAAAGACGATGGGCAATTATAAATGATGTTCTTCCTTTCATCAATTCGTCCATAGCTTGTTGAATTAACTCCTCAGTTCTTGTATCGACATTGCTGGTTGCTTCATCTAAAATTAAGATTTTAGGGTCAGCTAAAATAGCTCTTGCGATTGTTAATAGTTGTTTTTCACCACCACTTATATTACTTGTAGATTCATTTAAATACATATTATAGCCATCAGGAAGGGTTTGAATAAAATGATGAATATGAGCTGATTTAGTAGCTTTTATGACTTCTTCATTAGTAGCGGATAATTTTCCATATCTTAAATTATCCATAATTGTTCCTGAAAATAACCATGCATCTTGTAATACCATACCAAATAATTTTCGATATTCTGTTTTATTTAAGGTTTTAATATCAATACCATCTAAATAAATATTACCATCATTTAAAGGATAAAATTGCATAAGCAGTTTTACAATAGTTGTTTTTCCAGCTCCTGTTGGACCAACGATGGCAATTTTTTGACCACTTTTAATTTTGGCACTGAAATCCTTGATAATTATTTTATCTTTGTTATATCCAAATTTAATATGGTCAAATACAACATCCCCCTTAATTTTTTTAGCATCAAACGGTTTACTTGTAACTTCCTTTTCTTCTTCACTTTCTAGAAAATTAAAAATTCTTTCTGCTGATGCAATCATTAATTGAATTTGATTGGTTACTTGAGCTAATTGGGTAATTGGTTGGGTGAAATTTTTAGAATATTGAATAAATGATTGAATGTTACCAACGGTTATTTTACCTAATATAACATAATATGCACCTATTATGGAAATGATAACATAATTTAAATTACCAATAAAATTCATGATAGGAAACATTAATCCAGATAAGAATTGGCTTTTCCAAGCAGAAGTATATAATCGTTTGTTTTTTTCTTCAAATTTGTCAAGCATTTCATCTTCAGCATTAAAGGCTTTGATAATAGTGTGCCCGCCAAGCATTTCTTCAATATCACCATTAACATTACCTAAATATTTTTGTTGATTAGCAAAATACTTTTGACTTTTACTCATAATAAAGAATATTAAAGTGGATGCGATTGGTAATACTAAGGCTGTTAAAATAGCTAAGGTTACATTAATAGAACACATCATAGCAAATATACCAATTACGGTAACGATTGATGTTACAAAGGTAACAGCACTTTGATTTAAACTCATACCTAACATATCGACATCATTGGTTATAACAGATAATGTTTCACCAGTAGTAAATTTATCAAAATAATTCATTGGTAATTTTTTAATTTTTTCACTCATTTGTTTACGTAATTTATAGGTTACTTTCTTACTAATACCAGCCATTAACCAACTTTCAATATAAGAAAAGAGCGCTGATAAGATATATAGTCCTAATAAAAATAATAATATTTTGGCAATAGCTTGAAAATCAATACCACCTACTCCACTGATTTTATTCATTATTCCAGTATATAATTCTTGAGTAGCATTTCCTAAAATTTTAGGGCCTGCAATAGAAAATATAGTACTTAAAATAGCAACAACAAAGACAATAATTAAAGATAATTTATAGCTAGATATATAGTGAATTAATTTTTTTAAAGTCCCACGAAAATCTTTCGCTTTTTTAGCATTTGTATTATTCGGCATTTAATTCACTCTCCTTTAATTGTGATAAAGCAATTTCTTTATATATTTTACAATTTTTTAATAAAGATTTATGATTACCTATACCAACTATTTTTCCATGATCTAAAACAATTATTTGATCGGCTTTTAAAATAGTACTTATTCGTTGAGCAACAATGATTATGGTACTTTTTTTGGTATAGTTATTTAGGGCTTTTCGTAAATTAACATCGGTTTTATAGTCTAAGGCCGAAAATGAATCATCAAAAATTAAGATAGGTGCTTTTTTAGCTATAGCTCTAGCAATTGATAGACGTTGTCTTTGCCCACCAGAGACATTGGTTCCTCCCTCACTTATCTGGGTTTCATATTTTTGAGGTAATTTTAAGATAAATTCTGTAGCTTGAGCAACATCACAGGCTTCTTTTAAAGTTTTCTCATCATTTTCATTTTGACCAAATAAAACATTGCTTTTGATGGTTCCTGAAAATAAATTTCCTTTTTGAGGTACATAACCAATTTTGTCACGAAGGTGATGAATATCAACATCTCTTATATCAACGTCATCAATAAGGATTTGTCCTTTAGTAACATCAAAAAAGCGGGGGATTAAATTTATTAAAGTACTCTTACCACAACCAGTGGAACCAATAATAGCGGTCGTAGTTCCTGGTTTAGCTGTAAAAGAAATATTTTCCAGCATTAATTCTTGGGCATCCGGATATGAGAAACTAACATTTTTAAATTCAACAATACCATCATTGTTTTTAAATTCTTTTTTATTTTCTTTTTCTTTAATACTTTCTTCTTTATTTAAAACTTCCGTAATTCTTTTTAAACTAACTAAAGCTCTTGGTAACATAATGGATACCATACTAATCATTAAAAAGGACATTATTACTTGGATTGCATAAGTCATAAAGGCCATAATGGTACCAACTTGAATAGTTCCTAAATCAATTTGCTTAGAACCAGCCCAAATAATTAATATGGAAACACCATTCATAATGAACATCATGGTTGGCATCATAATACCCATAGCCCGGTCACAAAACTGCATTGTTCTAGCTAATTCATCATTTACTTTATCAAAACGTTCTTCTTCTTTTTTAGCTGTTCCAAAAGCTCTTATAACTGGAAGACCCGTTAATCTTTCTCGGGAAACTAAATTTAATTTATCGACTATTTTTTGAATTTTTTTGAATTTAGGCATCACAAAGATGAAAAGGAATAAGATAACAATACATATAGTAACAATAGCAAGGGCTAAAACCCAGTTCATACTATTTCCTAATACTTTAAATAAGGCTCCGATTCCCAATATGGGCGCAAAAATGATGACTCTAAAGACCATAACAAACATCATTTGAATTTGTTGGATGTCATTAGTACTTCTGGTAATTAAACTGGCAATCGAAAATTCATTAAATTCTTTTGATGAAAAACTCATGATTTTATTTACAACTTTATTACGTAAAAAATAACTAAATTTAGAGGCAATTTTACTAGCCATTAAACTAACTAAGATAGCTGTTATAGCTAAACTTAAGGCAAGGATAATCATAATTAAGCCATTATTAAAAATATATTTCATTTGTAAATCATCAAGATTAACACCAATGTTTGTATATTCAGTTTTAACACTTTCTATAATTATTTGTCTTAGCATAGCATTATCATAATTATTAAAAGTATCCATAAATTTTTGATACATTTTTTGTTGTTCTTCACTTGGTAATTTAAAATAAAGGTCTATTAAAGAAACATTATCAGGAATAGACATTTGTAAATTATCTTTAATTTCTTTAGAATCAGACGCTAGTAATTCAATAAAGAAAAAGTCATTTTTAATATTATTTTCTAATTCTTCTTCTTCTTTTTTCGATAATTTTTTAACAAAATATAATGGTTCTTTTTCTAATAGTGGATATTGTTTAATAATTTTTTCTTGGTTTTCAAAATCATCTTTCTTTTTTAATTCATAATATTTTTTTATTTCTTCACTATTTTCCGAAATATTTAAAATTTTATTAAATATATCTTGTCTTATAACACTTGGATAAGCATTACTTATCCCTTTTTCTTGAATTCCCACGTTAATAATGTTGGCTGTATAATCTGGTAAACTTAAGTCTAATTGGGCTTGAATAATCAAAAGTATGACAGTCACAATTATTGGCAAGGAAAATTTTTTTAATATATTCAAAATATGCTTCATTTTATCAATCCTTTCTTTCAAGCTCTTACATTATATGCTAATTAAAAAAAATAGTCAAATTAACTATTTTCATTTATTAAGAAGTAATTTAAATTCATTATAAAATTGTTGTTGAAATTCTTGTTGTTCTTTAGAAAATTGGGCAAAATAATCTTGATTTTGAATACATAGTTTTTCTTGATTTTGATATGTTTGAATTAATTGCTTTTGGTCTAAAGTCCATTTTTTATAAGAAATTGGTTGGTCAAGATAAGTTATTTTTAATTTGTTTTGCTCTAAACCTAGAGTTGTTATATATTCTTTATTTAAATAGGCAAATAAACTGTCACTAGAAGCATCTAAAAAGATGATATTTTTTTGATATAAAGCCGTGGTTATCATGTGATTTATTTGTAATAATTTTTGTAAGGTTTTGATTAATAAACTTCTTTTTAGACTATTAGTTTCACTTCTTTTAACGGTATAAGATTCTAAAGCTAGCGAATTATAATCTTCTTGTTTAATATTTAATAAAAGAAGTTTAGAATGATAATTTAAAATATTTAATATGTCTGTTAATCCCCCATTTATATTGCGACATAAACCTTCTCCAGTAATTATTGAAAAGCCTAGATTATCTATTGATTCATAGGTTGGAGAAGTAAAATAAAATTTATTTAAATAACTTAAGTAACCATTTTTTAACATATAACTATATGTAGCGCATATTTCAATGGGATTATTAGTACATATATGTTGGATATGAGTAATTATTTTCTTTAAGTATTCATTATATTCATTTGTTAATTTATCAATATTCATAATAATCAGTCCTTTTGACTAGTTATTATATCAGAATAAGAAAAATTTTCTACTACTTTTTATGATAATTTAAATGGATTAGTTTTAGAACCATAAGTAATATCATCGCTAGGTATGATTGCAACATTAGAGTTTAAATATAAAACTGGCGTTATTTTGCCTTTACCACTTGCTTGACTTTCTAAATTATTCCCATTATCGCTAAAAATAACCGTATATCCAGACGCATTATTATTTGGAGTCATAGTCCATCCAGTACTTTTCATAAGCCAACTATTATCATAACATGAACCAGCTCCATTTCCCCAAAAAGCTATAGTACTATTCAAACAATTTTCTCTTGTTTTTCCTGTTCCTCCACTTGTTGCATAACCTAAATCACTGGGATATGGTAAACCGATATATCCTGGCCACTTGGCTGTTCTATTTACATCATCATTACAATTATTATATGATGAACTTCCTTTACATTTTTCATATACTCCACTTCTTTCATCTTTATAGTAGGCTTCAATAGCTCCTCCCCCAAAAGTAGGACTAATATCCCATTTGACTTTACTTACCATCGACCTTGCATTATCATTTAAGCCAATATTCTCCCAAAGAGGGCATAAGGTTGTTGAATTTCCAGAGCCACCATAACATGTTCCACCAGCTTCTTTTTTATAATAATTCTCGTTTAATACTTTTTGTATATCCGATACACTCCACTCATTTATTCCATAACCGCCATTTACATTATTTGGTG
This sequence comes from uncultured Bacilli bacterium, assembly GCA_947625715.1. GTDB lineage: Bacteria > Bacillota_I > Bacilli_A > RF39 > UBA660 > Ventrenecus. Next base: position 4,249 of record CANQPR010000049.1, on the reverse strand, counting down.
ATGAATCCCAACTATACTCTCCTATGCTATCTCTAACAATTTTTAGGTGACTTCCTATATTACCGTTTTCATCTTCAATGTTATTCATAACACCGATGATTCGCCAGGTTTCATTATTAAACTCAACATAATTGTTTGGATTACTTCCTATAAATCTTAAATTATTATCATCAGTTCCATTTTTTACTAAAGTTTCTTTTCCATCATAGATTAATTCGTTTGCTTTAGTTTTAGATAATTCCTTTAAATATTCATTAATTGTTGGGGCTTTTGTAAAATAAAGATTACACATTGTTTTGTTTTCTTTTAAGCCTACAACTAATGGAGCCCATTTTTCAGTATTCCATTCAACAGTGGCTCCTTTATCACATTCACCTTTTTCGAAAATCAAATTTTCTTTATTTCCTTTTTGAGGCATTTGAGTTAAAGATTCATTCCCATTATGAAAGGCAAATATTATATCTCCTTTTCCTTCATAGATAAAATTGCCCTCCATCACTTTGAATGATTTTTGCACTTTAAAGTTTGCAAAAGCTCTATCTAATATTATGCCACCTATTAAAAACACGATAGCCACAACAACAATTATTAATTTTTTATTTTTCCTTTTCTCTTTAAATTGACTTATTTTCATTATAAAAGAAGACCTCCATATCTTCTTTTATTATATTATATAATACCCCCCCCCCGTCAATGGTTTTTGTATAAAAAAAGAGCTTAGTTAGCTCCTAATTGTTTTTTAAAAATTCTAAGGTTTTTCTCATTAAAGCATCATATTTTAAAACTTCCATGCTACCAAAGGCATTTAATAATTCATCGTAAGTTATTCCATAGTTATTAGCCATTTCTTCAGCATCTTTTTTGGCTTCTTCTTCAGTTACTTCAATTTTTTCTTTTTCAGCAACTTCTTCTAATAGGAAACGCATTTTAATTCTTTTTATAGCTTCTGGTTCCATTTGTTTATGAATATCTTCAATTGTTAAACCTGCAAATTCTAAGTATTGTTCTAGTTTTAAACCTTGCATTTTTAATTGTTCTTCAAATTGATGAAGCATACGATGAAGTTCATCATGAATTATTTCTTCACATATATTTACTTCCATATTGTCAATAGCTTTGTTTAAAATATCATCTACATATTTGTTCATAGCTTCATCTTGTTTTCTTATTTGAATAACGTTTTTTACTTCTTTTTTTAATTCTTCTAAATTAGTTACTTTGTCATAACCTAAATCTTCAAAAAAGTTTTTATCAATTGGTGGTAAAACACGTGTTTTTATTTCATGTAAGGTTACTTCAAAATCAACATCTTTATTAGCTAAATCTTTAACATAGTTTTCAGGAAATTTTAAATGAAGAGTTTTTGTTTCGTTAGGGCTCATACCAATTAAACCATCTTCAAAACCAGGAATAAAAGTATTTGAACCAATTTCTAGGGAATAATTTTTTCCTGATGCCCCATCTAATTCTTTTCCATCAACAGTTCCTTTAAAATCAATTACAGCTGTATCCCCTTTTTCTACTTTACCATCTTCTTTGACTTTAATTTCTGCATAACTTTGACGAACATTTTCAATTTCTTCTTCAATTTCTTTTTCAGTTACTTTAGTATCATCTTTTTTAATTTTTAAATTTTTGTATTCACCTAATTTAATTTCAGGTTTACCAATAATTTCAAATTCAAAAGTTATACTTTTTTCATTAATATCAGTTACATCAGCTGAAGCAGGAATAATAGGTTTTACTTTAGCTTTTTCTAAAGCTTTAGCATGGGCATCATCTAAAACTAAATCAATAGCATCTTTATAAAGACTTTCTATTCCTACTTTTTCTAAATATACTTCTTTAGGAACACTTCCTTTACGAAAACCATCAATTTTAACATCTTTTACTTTCTTTTGAAAAATTTTGTTTAATGCTTTTTCCCATTGTTCGCCTTCTAATTTAATTGTTATTTTTTCTCTATCTTTTGCCACGCATAACACGTCCTTTCATATTTTTCTATTATACATTAGCAATAATGTTTTTGCAACGTTTAATCCTTTTTGATAACAAAATTATCATTTAAAACATCTATTTTATATGTAGTATTTTTGATTTTTTCATTCATAATTAATTCTTTGGCCAATAAAGTTTCAATATTTTTAGAAACATAACGTTTGATAGGTCTTGCTCCATAATTTGGATCATAAGCATCATTAATAATTTTTTCTCGAGCTTCTTTTGTTAAATTGAAATGAATATTATCTTGAGATAAGCGATTTTCTAATTCTTTAATAATTTTATTTAAAATATCATTTATAACATTTTTAGGTAAAGAATTAAAGATAATTATTTCATCAATTCGATTTATTAATTCTGGTCTAAAAGCCGATTTTAAGGCCATCATAACTAATTCATGAGCATTTTGTTTTTCTTCTAGAATATATTCACTTCCTAAATTACTTGTCATAATAATTATCGTATTTTTAAAATCAATGGTTCTTCCTTGACTATCAGTTAATCTTCCATCATCTAATATTTGTAATAAGATATTAAAAACATCTTTGTGAGCTTTTTCAATTTCATCAAATAAAATTATGCTATAAGGATTTCTTCTTACGGCCTCAGTTAGGGTTCCACCTTCATCATAACCTACATATCCTGGTGGCGCGCCTATTAAACGAGAAACGTTAAAGGCTTCCATATATTCACTACAATCGATTCTAATTAAGTGTCGTTCATCATCAAATAATTCATAAGCTAAGCTTTTGGCAACTTCCGTTTTACCAACACCGGTTGGTCCTAGGAAAATGAAAGAACCAATAGGTTTATTAGGGTCTTTAATTTTACTTCTTGACCTTAATATAGCATTACTTACAAGGGTTAAAGCTTCATCTTGCCCTATAACTCTTTTTTGTAAATTAGAATATAGATTTAATAGTTTTTCTTTTTCTTTACTTACTAACTTTGAAACAGGAATGTTAGTCCATTTAGCTATAATATCAGCTATTTTATCTTCTGATACAACATCACTTACCATTTCATTGGTATTGTTGGTTTGTAAAGTTTTTAATTCTTCTTCTAATTTAGGAATTACACCGTGTTTTAATCTAGCCATTTGTTCTAAATCATAATTATTTTCAGCTTGGGATAAATCAAAGCGAGCTTTTTCTAATTCTTGTTTTTTAGTTTTTATTTCTTGCATATTTTTTTGTTCTTGTTCCCATTTTTGTTGCATTTGTTGGGATTCTTGTTTTAAATTAGCTAAAGTTTCGTTTATTTTATTTAATCTTTGGATGCTTATTTCGTCTTTTTCCTTTTTGATAGCTTGTTTTTCAATTTCTAAACTCATGATTTTTCTTTTTAAATCATCTAATACGGCTGGTTCACTATCTAGTTGCATTTTGATAGTAGCACAAGCTTCATCAACTAAGTCAATGGCTTTATCCGGTAAAAACCGATCAGTTATATAACGGTCTGCTAATGTTGCTGCCGCAATAAGGGCATTGTCTTTGATTGTGACACCATGAAAAACTTCAAATCTTTCTTTTAAACCTCTTAGTATAGTAATTGTATCCATTACTGTTGGTTCATTAATTAGCACTTTTTGAAAACGACGTTCCAAAGCTCCATCTTTTTCAATATATTTTCGATATTCGTTTAATGTTGTTGCACCTATAACGTGGATTTCACCTCTTGCTAACATTGGTTTTAACATGTTAGATACGTCCATTGTTCCTTCAGCTCCCGCTCCAACTATCATATGGATTTCATCAATAAACATTATAATATTGCCATCGCTATCTTTAATTTCTTTTAAAACAGCTTTTAATCTTTCTTCAAATTCACCACGATATTTGGCACCAGCTACTAAGGCTCCTAAATCTAGTTCCCATATTGTTTTATTTTTTAAACTATTAGGAACATCTTTTTTTATGATTCGTTGGGCAAGACCTTCAACGATAGCGGTTTTACCAACCCCTGGTTCACCAATTAATACAGGATTATTTTTACTTTTACGCGATAAAATACGAATAACATTTCTTACTTCTTCATCACGCCCAATTACTGGGTCAACTTTATTATCTAAAACATTTTTGGTAATATCACGACCATATTTTTCTAAGACGTTTTGTAAATTTTCTTCATTATTTGGATACATATAAATCCCTCCTTTTAATTCATATGTATTATAAAGCAAAAATTAGCACTTGTCAATATAGAGTGCTAATTAATATTTTATTCTGAAATTAAACGAAAAGGATTA
>CANQPR010000048.1 GCA_947625715.1 uncultured Bacilli bacterium | reverse complement strand
TCTGGAAATACAAATGCAGTTCAAAGTTATGTTGTATGTGACACAGGAGATACCAATTGTATAGGCTATTTACAAGGGGACGGTGGAATAAAATTAAATCAAAATAGTAAATATTTATTTCAAAATTTTACAAAAGTAACCAAGATAGAAGGAATAGAAAATCTAGATACTCGTGGTGTAACAGATATGAGTGATATGTTTTCTAATGACCAAAGTTTACAAGAATTAGATTTAAGTAATTTTGATACCAGCAGTGTAACAAATATGTATTATATGTTTTATAATATGAGCAATCTTCAAACTTTAACTTTTGGTGAAAATTTTGATACAAGTAATGTAACAGATATGCGTTATATGTTTTATGATGACCAAAGTTTACAAGAATTAGATTTAAGTAGCTTTGATACAAGTAGTGTAACAGATATGGGTGATATGTTTTATCAAAACAGTAATTTACAAATCTTAAATTTTGGCGAAAATTTTAATACCAGTAATGTAACAAATATGAGATGGATGTTTGGATATATGAGCAACATAGGAGAGTTAAATTTAAGTACTTTTGATACAAGTAGTGTAACAGATATGGAAGGGTTGTTTTTCAAAGCATCAAACTTAAAAAAAATTGTTTATGGTTCAAATTTTATTTATAAATCTGGAGCCATTATAAGTGAGATGTTTGTTGGTTGTCCAGCAAACAGACCAGACAAAAATGTTCATACATCATGGGATGGTGTATCTTTTGATTAGAATAGTTAACATATTTTTTCCACTGTTTTAGTTAGTGGAATTTTATTACATACAATATTTTAAGTTAGTTGCTATTTTCTTTTTTTGATGTGAATACACAAAATATTATTATGGATAAAATAGTCATAAATACTCTTATAATAAATTGATTAGTAATAGTATTTAATAAAAGGTCTTGGGGGGTAATTATAATATTAAAAATGATACTGTCAATTATCATGGCAACGAAGATAGCTAGTGTTGATGAAGCAAATTTAATAGTATATTTTTGAGTAAAATTTAAGATGCCAATATTTATTAATTGAGATATACTAAAACCTAATATAGAACCAAAAGCCATTTTTAAATTAGGAAGATTATAACCATTAGTTAAATTAGGAGTTAAAATTGATTTTAATGCTCCAGCTTGTGATGAAGTATAAGGGTCTGTGGGCATATTACAAATTAAAGTACTTAAAAGCCAAATAATTATTTGACTACTAATAGCAATTAAAACGCTTTTAATTCCTTCTTTTGCACCATATTTATATGTAATAATAGCGACTATTAAAAAGACAAAAGGATAGATAAACGAGCTAGCTGTAAAACTTAAATTAGATATTTGAATATTTTTGGTACTAATGATATTGGAAAAAATTAAGATTACAGATAATAATGTTGTTAATATAGTCATAATTCTCCTCCTATTTTACTCTTTAATAAAAATTATATATTAGGAAAATTAAAAGTCAATGCCTCTTCAAATAATTTACAAATAATTAACAATTAAATATTATTCTTTATAATAAAAAATACCCGTTTTAAGCGCGATTTGGCTTGTTTTTAACTATTTGGAGTGCTATAATCATTTTAGATATGAAAGGAGGGATATATAAATGAACTCAAATAAAGTATATGTTAAAGACGGTAATATAGACAACGCCTTAAGAAAATTTAAAGTGAAATTTGCTAAAAGTGGTGTCCCTTCTGAACTAAAAAAACGAAAACATTATGAAAAACCTGGCGTTAAAAAAAGAAATGCGAAAAAAGAAATGATTCGTAATGCTAGAAAACATAAAAGAGATTAAGAGTACTTATTTAGTATTCTTTTTTTGTTATGTTTTGTCGAATCGCTTTTTTATAAATAAAAAATTTGTTACCATAAAATTGGTGATGATATGGAAATGTACTATCAAAATGAAACTTTATATGTTGATATAGATTTTTCTTTAAATTATGATGAATATGATTTATTAAAAGAAAAAATTTTTCGTATTGTTAAAGATTATGATGTTGATTTTATTGTGGTTAGAAATAGGGGACATCAATTTATAAATCGTTATTATTTATATCAGTTAAAGCAAGAATATAATCGCAATTTTAATGGCCGAATTTTTATTAAATAACTAACCACGTCTAAAAGGCGTGGTTTTAACATGGCCTATAAGGCCCTAACATCTACCAACCCGCAAATGGAGGTTGGCTTTCTCTTTGTTCAAGCCCAGTGTAATGACTACTTTAGCCTACCCTTAAAAGGGTTCTCATATTCTTTCTTTGACAATTTATCTTCCATTATATCTTCATTTTCTTGTTCTCTTATATATTTTCTTATCGTTGCTTCATTTAATCCTACTGTACTTACATAATATCCTGTTGCCCAAAAATTTCTATTTCCAAACTTATACTTTAAATTTGGATTCTTCTCAAATATCATTAGACTACTTTTCCCTTTTAAGTATCCCATGAAACTTGATACACTTATTCTTGGTGGTATCTCTACTAACAAATGCACATGGTCTGGCATCATATGCCCTTCTATTATTTCTACCCCTTTCCATTTACATAAATCTATTATATATTTTTGTATCTCTTTTCGTAATTTATTGTATATTATTTTTCTTCGATATTTTGGTATAAATACAATATGGTACTTGCACATATACTTTGTATGTGCTAAACTTTTAGCCATGACATCTCTCCTTTCGTGCTTTTAATATAGGCTTGAACGCTCCATATTATAGCACGCGAGATGTCATGTTACTATAAGTCTTTTAATCCCACTCGTCTAACGAGTGGTTTTTTGATGGCTTGCCCCTAGCAAGCCACACCCTTAAAGGATTAAATAAAAAAACTGTTCGATTGAACAGCTTATTTGTTAGTAACGATTAATTTCATTGCCGTTTTATTTTCACCATTAATTGTAATGTCACTAAAGGCAGGAATAACAATTAAATTATCACCAGATGGAGCAACAAAACCTCTTGCTATAGCAATAGCTTTAATAGCTTGATTTAAACTGCCAGCCCCAATGGTTTGAATTTCCACTGATTTACTTTCACGATAAATATTAGCAATTGCACCTGCAACTTTGCTTGGATTTGATTTTGATGAAACTTTTAATATTTCCATTTTTAACCTCATTTCTAATTAAGAATATGAAAAATTTTAAAAAAAAAGAACTATTAAGATAAACTTAATAGCACTACTGATAAAATAATTCCACTTAATAAGACTAAAAATAATATTATTGTTGCATTTGTAAATCCGGCTCTTGATTCAATACGTTTTGTAAGTTTCATACTATTTTCTTCTTGTTTTATGATTTGTTGTTGTTTTTCTTGTTCTTTTTTATAGCGAGCTAGGGCTTCTTGTAAATTGAAAGAAGGATTATTTTCTAAACTAAGTAAAGCCATATTTTGTTGATAATTAGAATTAAGATCAAAAAAATCGTTACTAGTTATATATCTTGCATAATGATTACCAAGTCTAATTAAATTTTCAAAAGCAAGTACTTGGTTTTTTTCTGTTTCATTTAAGGGAGTGGCTCTTTTTATTAATTCTAAATATTTTTGCTCACTAATCATTTTTAATCAACCTTCCAAATTCATTTATAGTAATATTTTTATTATTTTTAATTGCATCATTATAAATATTGATAATTTTTTCTGGTTCTGTTGTATCAAAGCGATATTTTTTACCTCCATAAGTTTCAAATAATAAAAATTCTTTATTATTATTATCTTTTAATATTTTTAAATTACTTATGGTATTTTCATTAATGATAAGGGAATTTTTGACTTCTTTGGTTTGACAATATACTTTAATGATTAAAAATAAATCATATGCACTAAGGGTGGTTAGTAATTCATCTCGAAATGGTTCGTTATAAAGCATTTCGGGAATATAGAAATTGGATATATCAACTTGGTCTTTGATTTGATTATCATCATATATTAATAAATTACCTTCAATACTAAGACCATTTTGAAGAGCGGGGTTTAAACGCATCCATTCTCGTAAATATAAAATATTGTCGCCTAATATACTTTTATTCAATCTATTCACACCCTTATTATTACTAAAATATTATAACACATAAAGACTTTAAAAAAAAGATGAATTTAGTTATAATAAAGAAGTGATTGCTTATGAGTCAAAAATTAAATGAAGAATTTATTAGAGAATTATCAAAGAAGAAAAAGGAACCAAAGTGGATGCTAGATTTTCGCTTACAAGCTTACAAAGAATTTTTAAAACAACCACAACCTAATTTTGGACCTAAATTAGATATTTCTTTTGATAAACTTTTATATTATAAAAAAAGTGAAAAAAAGAAAGAAAACTGGAGTGAAGTAAAAAAACAAACTTATCAAACATTTTGTAAATTAGGAGTGGTAAAAGCTGAAGAAGAATATTTAGATGGTGTTTCTAATCAATTAGAAAGTGAAGTTGTATACCATAAAACAAAAACTGATAAAGATATTATTTTTATGAGTAGTGATGAAGCTTTACAAAAATATCCCGATTTATTTAAAAAATATTTTAATTCGTTAGTAAAATATAATGAAAATAAATATACGGCTTTAAATGGAGCTTTATGGAGTGGGGGTTCTTTTATTTATATTCCTCCTAATACAACTTTAGATAGACCTTTACAAAGTTATTTTCGAATAGATACGGCATCTTTAGGACAATTTGAAAGAACAATTATAATTGTTGATGATAATTCAACTTTAGATTATATTGAAGGTTGTACAGCAAGAAGTTATTCAAAAACTAGTTTGCATGCCGGGGTAGTAGAAATATTTGTTGGTAAGAATGCCAAGTGCCGTTATAGTACAATTCAAAATTGGTCGACAGATGTTTATAATTTAGTAACTAAAAGAGCTTTAGTATTAGATAATGGTTTAATGCAATGGGTTGATGGAAATATTGGCTCTTTAGTAACAATGAAATATCCTTCTTGTATTTTAAAGGGTGATTATGCAACTGGTAATTGTATAAGTATTGCTTATGCCAAAAATAAGCAAATCTTAGATGCTGGAGCAAAAATGATTCATATTGGAAAAAATACTAAGAGTAATATTATTAATAAAAGTATTGCATCTTTAGGTGGCATAAGTAATTATAGGGGAACAGTAAGAATTTTAAAGAGTGCATCAAATAGTAAAGCCTTAGTTAAATGCGATACTATCATATTAGATAAAGATAGTAAAAGTGATACATATCCTAAAAATATTATGGAAAATGCAAGTAGTACTATAGAACATGAAGCTAGTGTAAGTAAAATTAGTGAAGAAAAAATGTTTTATTTAAAAAGTAAAGGATTAAGTGAAAATAAAGCTAAAGAATTATTAATAATGGGCTTTATAGATGACTTTAAAAAGGAATTGCCAATGGAATATGCCGTGGAATTAAATCGCCTTTTACGAGAAAATGATTAAATTAAAAAAAATTTAAATTTTACCAATTTAATGAATATTTAATTAAATTTAAGGAAAAAGAGACCAAATATGGAAAAACTAGACACAAAATATGTAAATTTTTGTGTTTTTTTCATCCCAATTTTTAAAGTTTGACTTTTGCATTTAAAAGTTATTTTTGTTTTAATGAACGAGGAAGGGAGGTGAAGTATGAATCATGTCATTTTAGTTGGTCGCTTAACCGATATGCCAAAAGTTAGTAATATAAAAGATGGTAGTGAACCAGCTAGAATGGTAGTAAATCTTGCTGTTCCAAGAACATTTCGCAATAGTGATGGAATTTATGAAACGGATTTTATAAGATGTGTTTTATGGAATGGAATTGCTAAAAAAACAAAAGAATATTGTAAAAAAGGAGACACTGTTTGTGTTCGGGGAAGAATTCAAGTTTTAACTTATCAAAATGAAAATGATGAAAAAAAATATCTAACGGAAGTTATCGTTGAATCAATTGCTTTTGTTTGTAGTGTTAAAAAAAATAATGAAGAAAGAAGTGAAAAAGAAGAAAATATTTAAAATAAATACATATAATTTTTTTAGGTGAACAAAATGAATAAAGGTTTTAAAGTATTGGGAATTATTACCTTACTGTGTTTTAGTTTTTATTATACACATCAATTTGCCCTTTTAATGCAAAAAAAAGACCCTATATATCAAAATATATTATTAATAAAAGATGAAAAAAAACTAGATGAGGTAGAAGCTGTTATTATGGGCGATTACATTATTCCAGGATTAAAGGGAAAGACAGTAAATGTCTCTAAAAGTTTTCAAAAAATGAAAAGCGTTGGTGCTTTTTTAGAACCTTATATTGTTTATGATGATGTAGAACCGAAAATTTCCTTAGCAACTAATAAAGATAAAATAATAACAAAAGCCAATTTTTTAAAAATGGGTGTTGCATTTATTGTCCCTGAAAATTCACCTTTAATAGCCTATTTAGAACAAATGGATATGGACTATGCAATGCTTACCACAAAAAATAGTGTTCTAAAAAATATTAAAGGGGAAAAAATAAATAATGATGAAAAAAATTATAATTATGTTGACAAACAATTAAGCAAACAAAATGAAAATAATAATATTTGTTATTTAAAAGAATTAACGAAAGAATTTTGTTTAAAAAAATCAAAAATATTAGTTAAAGAAACCAAAATATTAACTAATCAAAATATAGCAGGGAATATTAATAAAATTGATAATGGCAGTATTTTATATTTAGATAATATTGATGTAGCTTATTTAAAGCTATTAATTCAAAATATTGTTTATAAAGGCTATACAATTTTACCATTATCACAGTTAATAAGTGAAAATCGTTAAGGTTTGCATTATTAAAAATAATTTGCTATAATTAAAAACAAGAAAAAAACTTTTAGTGAAATCTAATTTTTAATAAGAAATTAAGGAGGCAAATTATTTTATGAGTAAAATAAAAATTTTCAGCTTGGGTGGATTAGATGAAATGGGAAAAAACACTTATGTTATTAGTGTCGGTGAAGAGATATTTGTTTTTGACTGTGGACTTAAATATCCAGCTAGTAATATGTTTGGAATTGATTATATTATTCCTGATTATGACTTTTTAATTAAAAATAAAAGAAAAATAAAAGGTGTTTTTATAACTCATGGCCATTATGAAAATATGGGAGGGGCATTAGATTTAATTAAAACAATTCCAACTCTTAAATTTTATGCAACAAAATATACAAAATTTGTTTTAAAAGATTTAGGAATTAAAGATGAGAATATTATTGAAATAATTCCTCATAAAAAATTAAATTTTAATGAATGTTCTATTTTCCCTATAACGGTAAGTCATAGTGTACCAGATGCCGTTATGTATTGTTTAAATACTAAAGATGGGGCCATTTGTTATACCGGTGATTTTATAATTGACCCAATGATGAATGGAAATTATGATATGGATTTAGGCAAAATTGCTTATGTCGGGAAACAAGGAGTATTGTGTCTTTTAAGCGAATCAGTATTTTCCGAAAAAATTGGCCATACATCACCAACGCACCGTTTAGAAACTTATTTTGCTGATTTAATTAATAAAGCAGAAGAAAGAATAATTTTTAGCGTTTTACCAACCCACTTATATACAATAGCTGATATTTTTAATGGGGCTAAAAATGCCCATCGCAAAATTGTTATTATGGGCAAAAAATTACAACATTTTATTAATTTTGCTCATACCAATGGTTATTTAAAATATAATGATGATATTATTGGTGATTTGGCAAATATAAATGATAAAAAAGCTATTTTATTAATATCAGATGATAAAGCTACTCCTTATGCAGGCGTTAGTAAAATAGTCAATGGGTATGATAAATTTATTACATTAAAAAGTAATGATACCGTTGTTTTTGCAGAACCTCGATATGACGCTAATGAAAAATTATTAGTAAAATTAGAAAATGATATTGCCATGCTTGGTTGTTCAATTATCTCGTTACCTAAAGAAAAAAATATCACTTTGCATGCTTCAAGTGAAGATTTAATGCTAATGTTAAAACTATTAAAACCAAAATATTATTTTCCTGTTAAAGGTGAGTATCGTCATATGGTTAATAATGCTAATTTAGCTTATCAATTAGGAATACCAAAAGAAAATATTATCCTCAAACAAAATGGAGATGTCGTAACAATAATTGATGGTAATTTAGAATTAAAACCACAACATATAAAAATAAAAGATACTTTAATTGATGGCAAAAGCTCTGATGATGTTGGGGATTTAGTTATCAAAGACCGAGAAATGTTAAGTGAAAATGGTATTGTTTTAATAAGCGCTACAATAAGTAAAAAAGAAAAAGTCCTATTAGTAGGACCAGAAGTTACAACTAGAGGTTTTATTTATACAAAAGATTCCAAAGAAATTATTGATGGTATGAAAGTTATTTGCGAAGATGTAATAAATCGAAATATTGTCAATGGCTTTGTAGAATATAATAAAATTAAAACGGAAATTAGAACCGAATTAAGTAACTATTTATATGAAAAAACCGAATGCAAACCAATGATTATTGCCGTGGTACAAGAAGTTTAAGGAAGAATATATCTTCCTTTGTTTTTAATAAAATAATGAAGGTGAAAAGTGTATGAAAAAAATAATTCCCAATATATTATCCTTTTTTCGAATTATAACAATTCCTTTTTTAATTATTTTTACAATTCATAATGAACCATACAAATTAATTATTTTAGCTATTTTAATAGCATTAAGTGATATATTTGATGGAGCTTTAGCTAGAAAATGGGGAGTTGGAAGTCGCTTTGGTCAAAGAATAGATTTTTTAGCCAATAAATTAATGTTATTATCATTATTAATAATTTTAATTATTGCTAAACCTCATTTTTTTTATATTTTATTAACCGAATTTATTATAACTATACTAAATTTATATTTTTATTTAAAAAATAGATTTAGCGTAAATTTATTAATTGAAAAAATTAGAACTTGGACTTTATTTATGAGTATCATAGGCAATTTTTTAAGTTTAATATGGCCAATATTTAATCCAATAGTGAAAGTTTTATTAATTTTAATAAGCATAATGCAATTAATAACAATTATAAATTATATATTATATCCTATAAAACATAATAAAGAAGATTTAGAAAATTATTTAGAATTTTATGAAATAATTAAACCTTTTGTAACCCATCCCGAATTTTTAAAGCGAAAAACTTTTGAACATCATATTAATGAAAGTGTTTATGAACATACTTTAAGGGTTTCATTTGATTGCTTTTGCTTTGCTAAAAAATTTCATCTTGATTATAAAAGTGTAACGATAGCAGGTATATTACATGATTTTTATGAAACACCATGGCAAACGGACAAAGAAAAACATCCTTTTTTCAAGCAACATGCTTTTACACATGCAAATAATGCTGTAATAAACGCTAAAAAATATTTTGGTAAAAAAATAACGAAAAAAATTAGTATGATGATGCAAACTCATATGTTTCCTATTAATCCTAAATTACCTAAGAGCAAAGAAGCTTGGCTTTTAACATTTATTGATAAAGTTGATAGTATTGATTTTTTATTGCATCCGGTAGAATTGTTAAAAATTATTTTGAAAAATAGTAAAAACCGTAAAAAATTTAATTTAGAACAAAATAAAAACCCTTAAAAAAAGGGATTATTTTTTTAATGGTCGAGAAGACAGGATTTGAACCTGCAACCCCATGGTCCCAAACCATGTGCACTACCAAATTGTGCTACTTCTCGATACTATATTATATGCATTTTTAAAAAATGGTGCACCCAAAGGGAGTCGAACCCCTAACCTTTAGATCCGTAGTCTAACGCTCTATCCAATTGCGCTATGGGTGCAATTTCAAAATGCAATATGATTATATAATAAAGTAATCTAAATTTCAAGTTTTTTTCGTTTATTCATAATATTTTACGTTACAATTCACAGCCAATTTGAATGACATCATCAAAAGCAACGAGATTATTCGTTGTTTTTTGCTTCTTCTTTTTC
>CANQPR010000047.1 GCA_947625715.1 uncultured Bacilli bacterium | reverse complement strand
GAAAATAAAACAACAAAAAACATAGGTAAAATATAAGAAAAAATCGATTTTTTAATAAAAACTTTTCACACTACCAACTGTTGACGGGGGGGGCATTATATAGTGCAATAAAAGAAGATATGGAGGTCTTCTTTTATAATGAAATTAAATAGTAGTAACAAAAAAATATATGTTTTAGTAGTGTTAGTAATAATAGGGATTGCTGTTTTTACTTTTGGTTTAACTTATTCATTTTGGCAATATACAAATACTCAAACAGGAGAGAATGTTGTTAATACCGAATGCCTTAGTATTGATTTTACAGGTGAAAATGATATCAATATTCCTAATGCTTATCCTATGAAAGATGATGAATTAGAAAGTTTTTTGAGTACAGCAACCCCTTACCATTTTACAATAACAAATAATTGTAATAGTCAAGCAAGCGCCACCATAAACTTGGAAAGCTTAAATGCAAATGCCGAAAGACAATTAGCTGATGAATGGGTAGATGCCATATTATATGAAACAGATTACCATAAGAAATTAAACAAAGCTACACAACTAACAGCAAATCCACTAAACGATGCAAATAAAGTTATAAAAGAATCACTTCATGCTTATAGTTTAAAAAATATAACTTTAAAAGCTAACGATGTAAAAGATTATAATTTATTATTATATTTAGACCAACAAACCCCATTAAATGAAGAAAACCAAAATGCAACATGGAAAGGGAAGATAACTTTAAGTGCAGAATATAAAGTAGATCAATTTGTTAATAGTGGAACAATAAGAACAATTTCTTTGACTGATACAAAAGGAATGTGGGGATACAAAAGTAAATTAACAAAGCTAGTAATAGAAACAAAGAAAAGTGAAAAAACAGGAAGTGAAGGACAAATAGTACATGGCCCATATAATGAAGGTGTTGTTGATAATGCAGAGGCCGTTCAAAGTTATGTTGTATGTGATACAGGAGATACGAATTGTATAGGCTATTTACAAGGAGAAGGAGGAATAAAGTTAAATCAAGAAAGTTCATATTTATTTAGAAATTTTACAAAAGTAACCAAGATAGAAGGAATAGAAAATCTAGATACTCGTGGCGTAACCAATATGGCTAGCATGTTTAATGGAATGAGTAGTCTAGAAGAATTAGATTTAAGTAGTTTTGATACAAGTAGCGTAGAAGAAATGACTCTAATGTTTGCTTCTATGGACACCATACAAGAATTAGATTTAAGTAGTTTTGATGCAAGTAGTGTAATAAGTATGTCTCAAATGTTTTGGGAAACGAACAAACTTCAAACTTTAATTTTTGGCAAAAATTTTGATACTAGTAGTGTAAAAAGTATGTATCTTATGTTTACAGATATGAGTACCATACAAGAATTAGATTTAAGTAAATTTGATACCCGTAGTGTAACAAATATGTATGGAATGTTTTTGGGAATGAGCAATCTAACAGAGTTAAATTTAAGTGGCTTTAATACGAGTAATGTAACGCAAATGGGAAATATGTTCAAAGGAGCAAGTAAATTAATTAAAATTACATATGGGCCAAACTTTATACATAAATCTGGAGCTATAACCACTAATATGTTTCTTAATTGTCAAGCAAATAAACCAGATAAAAATGTGCATGAATCATGGGAAGGTGTATCTTTTGATTAGAATAGTTAAGCTATTCTTTTTTAGTTATGAGAATAAAAAACAAAAAAAATTAAATTTCAACATTGACACGGGGGGGGGGTATTATTATAAAATAAATATCAAGAATAGAGTTGATATTTATTATGAAATTAAGTCAATATAAAGAAAAGAAGAATCATAAAAAATTAGCTTTTGTAATTGTAGCTATCATCTTTTTAATAGGCGGAATAATATTAGAAAAAACCTTTGCCAATTTTAAAGCACAAAAATCATTTAAAGTGATGGAAGGAAACTTCATCTATGAGGGCAGTGGTGATGTAATGTTTGCCTTTTATAAAGATAATCAAGAAGTTACTAGTATTCCTACATTAGAAGAAGGTTATGTATATGAGAAAAGTGAATGCAATAATAAAGCTTCCATAGAATGGAATAGTGGAAAATGGGCTCCTTTAGTAACAAATTTAACAACGAGTAAAACTAAGTGTGATATATATTTTAAAAAAGGTAGTGGAAGTGGCTTATATAATGCTTTAGAAAATTTGATAGATAAAAAAGAAGGTCAATTAATTTATGATGGAACTGATGATAACAATTTACGATTTATTGGTGCTGACCCAGACAATTATGTTACGTTTAATAATGAAACCTGGCGAATTATTGGAGTTATGAATAATATAGTTGATGCTGGAGAAAAAACTGGAAGTCATTTAAAAATAATTAGAGGTTATATAGGTACTTATAGTTGGGATTCTTCAAGTGAAAGTATAAATAATGGTTATGGAGTAAACGAATGGAATGAGGCTGATATACAAAAAGTATTAAACGAAAATTATTATAAGAAAGAAGCAGGAGGCACATGTTATAGTGATTCTAACAATAAAACAACCTCATGCCCAAAATGGGAGGAAATTGGCTTAAGTGATGAAGCAAAGGCTATTGTAAGTAAAATAAAATGGAATACTGGAACTATACCAGTAGATTTTAGTGGAGGTGGATATAATTCAATAACACCGCCGTATATGTATGAAGCAGAACGAAGTGAAAATACTGGCAAAATATGTCAACAAAATACTGTTATCTGTTCAGATGAAGTAGAAAGAAAAACTAGTTGGAAAGGCTTTGTTGGTTTAATGTATCCATCAGATTTTGGCTATGCAACCAGTGGAAGAAATGAAGAGCAAAGACAATTGTGTTTAACAATTAGTATGTATAATTGGACTGCTAGAGATGTTTATTCAGATTATTCAGATTGTCATTCATATAGTTGGTTGTCAAGAGATATTTTTGACCCTAATTTTTTAACTAATGCATGGACAATGACACCAGTACCATTATCTAATTATGCAAACAAGATATTTTATATTTCTGGTAGTGGATATTTGAACACCAAAGAAGCATCTACTCCTGGTGCAATTAGAGTTAACCCAGTCGTTTATTTAAATAGCAATATCAAAATCGAACCTAATGATGCTAGTGATTATGGTTCTAAAACAAATCCATATAAACTAACAACGTAACATAAAATGTTAAATATATTATTGAAAGAATTTACAATGATAATTCCATTTGATATAATAAATTAAAATGGAGGGATAAAAAATGGACACAAATAATCAAAATGATTCTTTAGAACAAATAGAAGAATACAAAGAGGAAATTAAAAAAGTAGACAGTCGCATTAAAAAAGAAGATATAATAATTATTATCGAAATAATTATCATTGTTGTCTTAATTGCTACAGGAGTAGCCGTTTTAATATTTTAAAATAAAAAAGAAGATAAACTTTGAAAGGTATCTTCTTTTTTTAAATCCATCTTGCAATAGTAATTTTTCTAGTTGTATTAAACATATATTGATTAAAAATAACTAAAACACTTTTAACAATTTCTCTTAATATATCTGAACAACTTCTTTTAATTTTAACATTTACAATTTCCTTTTTTAATTCTTTTCTAAAAATATAATCATCAGTATATTTTCTTAACACGTAATCAAAATCTTGAACCATTTTTTTATCATTATCATCATTAACATTAGCCTTAAAAATAAAATCACGATAAATAGCTAATAATTTTTCCGAAATCAAATCATTATCATTATATTTAAAATTAATAATTCTTTGAAAATTTGGACAATATCTTAACACTTCTTTATTTTGCTCCATCATAACACCCTCTATCTTACATAAATCATACATCAAATGAAAAAAAAACGCAACAAAAAATAGCAAAGATGATATAATTAATAAAAGAGAGGATAAGATAATGAAAAAAAAGAAGAAACTTCGGTTAAAAAAACGGCCAATTAAAGTTTTAATTGCTTTAATTATAATTATTACTCTTGGAATTTTTGGCTTTAGAATTTATAAAGATTATCAATATAAACAAACTGATGAATATCACTTATTACAATTAGGATACGTAGAAGATGAAGTAAATATAATATTACAAAAAGGCTTTAAAAGTACGATTCAATATATATTAAACACGGAAAAAAATCCTTTAATTCCTAAATTAATGCAAGAAAAATATTATCTTAATAAAAATTTAGAAAAATATTTAGAATACTATGAAGAGGAAGAAGATGAAGAATTATCTGATATAATTGCCTTAGTTAATACTCATGCCAATAATAAATGGTATGAAGAAGAATATGATACTGATACTACTAAAAATGAATTAGTATTAATTAATAAATTTTATGCTTTAAAAAGTGATTATACCCCAAGTAACATGCAAACTATTTCTCTAGATTATTCTTATGGAGAAGAAGGGGAAAATAGTTTAATAAATTATGCTTATGACGAATTTATGAATTTATGGCAAAATGCCAATAAAGCTGGGTTTTATTTAATGGTCACCTCTAGTTATCGCGATTATAAAGGACAAGAAGAAATATATAACGATATAAAAAATGGTCAAGGGCAAAGAAAAGCCGATGAAGTTGCAGCTCGTCCCGGTCATAGCGAACATCAAACTGGACTAGTTGTTGATATGACAAGTAAAAATGAACCAACAGCCGAAGAATTTAGTGATAGTAAAGCTTATAATTGGTTAAAAGAAAATGCCTATTTATATGGTTTTATTGAACGTTATCCTAAAGATAAAACCTACATAACAGGCTATTCCCCTGAATCATGGCACTGGCGTTATGTAGGTAAACAAGCAGCCAAAATAATTCATGAAGAACAAATAACTTTCGATGAATACTATGCTTATTACATTGAAAAGGATAGTGAATAATAATGAAAAAAATAATATTATTAATTATTCTTTTTTTAACATGTAGTTGTTCATTATTTTCTAAAGATAATGAAATATTTTATTTAAATAAAGAAAAAACTTTAAGTATTAATATATCAAATAATTGGCATATCAAAAAAGTAAAAGACACCTACCATCTATATCAAAATAATAAAAATCAATATGCTAAAATAATACTGGATGGAAACTATAATATTAATAAAGAAAATTTAACTTATAATAATCTAACTTTAAATAACAATAAATTAGTTTTAATTGGTTATTATGACAATGCTAGAAGTTGGCATCATATTTTACTAACTGATAAAGTAATAGTTATAAATAATAATTTAACTCAACAAGAAGCAAATGATATCCTACAAATAATCAAAACTTTTAATAATTAGTAACAAATTATTTTTTATTCTGACAAAATATGATAAAATGTTACAAGGAATAGGAGGGACACTATGAGTATTGAAATGATAATAGTTTTAGGTATATTGGCCTACATTGTCACAGTAATAGCTATAATTGTTGTCCTAAAATACTTAAATAATCGTGAAAAAAAAGCCTATAGAGATGAAATGGCTAATTTAGAAAGAGATAAAAATTTAATTATATCTGCTTCTATTATGTCAGAATTAAATAAAGTGGAACCACTTATAAATAATGATTTAATGCAAGATAAATATTCTTCATTTGTAAAACGTTTTGATGATATTAAAGAAATAGAAGTACCTAAAATAACTGATAAATTATTAGAAATAGAAGATTTATATCAAATGGGTGATTTTAAAGCTTTAAAAGACAAAATGAATGAAACAGAACTAGACATTTATTATGCTAAAACTAAGGCAAATACTCTTTTAGAAGAAATAAAAGAAATAACTTTAAGTGAAGAAAGAAACAGAGAAACAATCACTAAACTAAAAGCTCATTATCGAGAAATATTAATGAAGTACAACAACCATAAAAATGAATATAGTTTAATAAGTAGTCCTTTAGAACTCCAATTTGAAAATGTTGATAAATTTTTCTCGGCTTTTGAAGTATCCATGGAAAAAAATGCTTACCAAGAAGTAGGTAAAATTGTCAAAGCTATTGATGATATAATTGGAAATTTAAAACTTGTTATCGAAGAAGCCCCAACCATCATCAATATTGGTAAAATAATCATTCCTAAAAAAATAACAGAAATAAAAAGTATTGCTAAAAAAATGGAAAAAAATGGTTATAATTTAGATTATTTAAATATTGATTATAATGTTACAGAATCCAGTAAAAAAATAACTGATATTTTTCAAAGATTAAATGTCTTAAATATTGAAGATTCTATTTTTGAATTAAAAACTATTGTTGATTATTTTGATTCTTTATATCAAGATTTTGATAAAGAACGTATTAGTAAAAAAATATTTGAAGACTACACAAGAAGTATTTTAATTAAAATTACCAAATTAACGAAAATAAATAATATGCTATTAAAAAAAATCAAAGATATTAAATACAGTTATGATTTATCTGATGAAGAAATAGAAATTGTTTATATATTAAAAGAAGATTTAGCAAAAGATCGTGGAGAATATGATGATATCATCGCAGATCATCGAACTAAAAAAGTAAGCTATTCGCACTTAAGTAAAGAAATGGAACTTTTAAACTTAAAAGTAACAAAAACAGAAGAACAACTTGAAAATGCTCTAAAAACCTTAGGTTCTTTAAAAGAAGATGAATTAAGAGCAAGAGATCAATTAGATGAAATGAAAAAAATATTAAATCAATCTAAACAACAAATAAGAAGTTTTAAATTTCCACTTTTACCTGATAATTATTATGTTGAATTAAGTGAAGCTACTGAATCAATTCATAATTTAATTGAAGAATTAGAAAAAACACCAATCTCTATTAAAGTTTTAAATACAAGAGTAGATACATCAAGAGATTTAGTATTAAAAGTTCATAATACAACCAAAGAATTAGTTAAAACTGCCAAAATGGCTGAAATGGCTATCGTATATGGTAATCGCTATCGCGTGAATAATAATGAAGTAGATATTGGGTTATTAAAAGCTGAACAAAACTTCTTTAAAGGTAATTTTAAACAATCCCTACAACTTGCTATTAACGCGATTAATATTGTTGAACCAGGTATATATAAAAAATTATTAAATGAATATCAAGACTAGAGGTATGAAATGCAAAAGATAATGATTGACTTAGATGAAACCATTGTAATGGATGGATATTTAAAAGCTGTAAATGAATATAAAAAAACTAATTATCAAAGTGAAGATATTGACTCATATTATGTAGAAGACATATTAGGTGATGAAAAAGAAGCTTTCCTAGATTATTTTTATCAAAATATTAATATTTATCAAGATATTAAAACTCTTCCTAATGCCATAAAAGTTATAAAAAATTTAACTAATTATTATGATGTATATATATGTGCAGCCTTTGTTGACCCAAGAAGAGTTTTAGAAAGCAAAAAAATGGCGATGTATAAATATGAATGGATAATTAAAAATATGCCTTTTATTAATCCCAAAAAAATTATTTTAACAGGATCAAAAGATTTAATTATGTGTGATATAAAAATTGATGATAAATTTAAAAATTTACAATATGGTTATGGAAAAGTAAAATTGTTAATTGACCATAAACACAATCAAAAATATTCATTTGAACAATTAAATTCTTATAATATTAGAAGAGTATACAATTGGGACCAAATTGAATCAATATTATTAGAAATGAGGGATACATTATGATTTACTTAGATTACAGTGCCACTACACCAGTTAGTTATGATGTTTTAGAATCATACATTAGAGCAACTAAAGATTTTCCTGGTAACCCTAATTCACTTCATTCTTTAGGAGTTAAAAGTAAAACATTAATGGCAAGTGCTAAAAAACAAATAAGTGATATATTTAATGTTTTAGAAAGTGAAATTATTTTTACTGGTGGCGCTACGATGTCTAATAATCTAGCTATTATTGGAACTTGCCTTGCTAATATGAAATATGGTAATCACTTAATAGTATCTAAATTAGAACATCCATCAGTATATAAAATTTGTAATTATTTAGAATCAATTGGCTTTGAAATAAGTTATGTTGATAATGACCAAGATGGTTTAATAGATTTTAATGATTTAAAAAGAAAAATGCGCCCCGATACAATATTAGTAAGTATCTGTGCTGTAAATAGTGAAGTAGGAACAAGACAACCACTTAAAATGTTAAGACAAATTATCAAAAAAGAAAACAATAACACTATATTTCATAGTGATATGACACAAGCTTTAGGAAAAGTTTCTATTTCTTTACATGATGTTGATATAGCAAGTGCCTCAGCTCACAAAATATATGGACCAAAAGGAATAGGTTTACTATATAAAAATTCAAGGGTTAATATCACTCCATTATTATATGGAAGTGGACCTGATATTTTTAATCCCGGAACACCACCAGTTCCATTAATTGTTGCTTTTTCTAAAGCTATTCGCTTAGCAACAAATGATATTGATAAAAGAGAGAATTTTGTAAGACGATTAAACACCATATTAGTTGATGAATTATCTAAAATTGAAGGTGTAATTATCAATCAAACAAAAATTTCAATTCCCCATATTTTAAATATTAGTTTAAAAAATATTAAACCTGAAACATTTATTCATGCTCTAGAAGATTATGAAATATATCTTAGTACTAATACTGCTTGTTCAAGTGGTGAATTATCGACAGCTGTTATGGCTATTTTTCAAGATAAAAAAAGAGCTTCAAGTACGATAAGAATTAGTTTATCGCATTTAACAACAACCGATGAACTATATAAATTTATAGCAACATTTAAAAAAGTATATACAAGATTAAGCACTCTAAAAACTCCTACAGACTTAGATTAAAATCTAAGTTTTTTTAAGATTTTATTGACACGGGGGGGGGGTATTATTATAAAATAAATACTAAGAATAGAGTTGGTATTTATTATGAAATTAAGTCAATATAAAGAAAAAAAGAATAATAAAAAATTAGCTTTTGTAATTGTGGCCATAATTTTTTTAATAGGTGGAATAATATTAGACAAAACTTTTGCCAGTTTTAAAGAAAATAAAAGCTTTAAAGTAATGGAGGGTAATTTCATCTATGAAGGAAGTGGCGATATAATATTTGCCTTTTATCATGGAAAAGAATCACTTACAAAAATGCCTGGGAAAGAAAATGATGATAATTTAATATTTGACAAGGGTGAATGTGATAAGGGTGCTAGTATACAGTGGAGTGATGAATTATGGGCACCAACTGTAATGAATTTACAAGAATCCAAAACAACTTGTAAGTTATATTTCAAAAAAATATATGACCCAATATGTAATAGTGCAGGAGATAATAGTGGTGCATGTTATTTAGCCAAAAAGGGCGAAAATGATAAAATAAATTTAATATATGATAATACTAAAGATAATAATATACGATTTGTGGGTGCTACTCCGGATAATTATGTTAAATTTAATAATGAAACTTGGCGAATCATTGGGGTTATGGATAATATAGAAGATGAATCAGGTAGTATAGGAAGTCACATAAAAATTATTAGAGACAGTATAGGAGATTATAGTTTTGATTCATCAGGAACAAATGAATGGAGCAAGGCAGATATAGAAGTTGTTTTAAATGATAATTTTTATAATAAAAAAGCAGGAGGAACATGCTATGGTTATTCTGGAGCAAAAACATGTCCAAAGTGGGAGATTATTGGCTTAAATGATGAAGCAAGAAGTATGGTAAGCAAAGTAAAATGGAACACTGGGACAGCACCAACAGCTTCGATTACGACACCACAATACATGTACGAAATGGAAAAAACAACTAATTGGCCAGACTATGTTGGACTAATTTATACTTCAGATTATGGTTATGCAACTAGTGGGCAAAATGAAGAAAAACGGTTAGAATGCTTAACAACGAATATGCGCTTATGGGGTAGTTCACCATATAATGAAAATTGTGCTCAAAATAGTTGGCTATATGGTGATTACACAAAATTTACTATGACTCCCTATCCGAGGTCTTCAAATGTTGTCTTTTGTGTTTTTGCAATTGGTTATATTTCTAATGATATAGGGGTAGTGAATGAACTTTCAATTCGTCCTGTTGTATATTTAAATTCCAATGTCAAAATTGAAGAAGATACCAGTGAAAATTATGGAAGTAAAGACAATCCTTATCGTTTATCTGTTTAGAGTATTTGCATATTTAAAATAAGCATTGTATAATTAAAATGGGTGATAAAATATGAAATTAGAAAATAAGGTTGCCATTATAACAGGTGGAGCTATGGGTAATGGCCTTGGAATTGCAAAAGTATTTTTAAAATATGGTGCAAAAGTTATTATATTAGATTACAATGAAAAAATTTATGAAACTATTAAAGAATTAAATAATAACAATGTTAAAGGATATTTAGTTGATATTAGAAATAA
>CANQPR010000046.1 GCA_947625715.1 uncultured Bacilli bacterium | reverse complement strand
TCTGGTGGAGGATGTGGGATTCGAACCCGCGACCCCCTGCGTGCAGGGCAGGTGCTCTAGCCAGCTGAGCTAATCCCCCAAAAGACATATTAATATTAACATATAATATTTTCTGTTGCAAGTATTTTTTTTAGCAAATATATAAATCTCCCAAATTTACTAATAATTTAGGAGATTTATCCATTATTTATTTGATTTGAATAGCATCTATTTCTTTACCATAAATTCCAGCATAACCATCTGCGGTATCATCGACCTTATTTACCCATGAAAGCCAATTACCATTTTTTATATGGACACGATAAGTAGCATTTTCGATTTGGACCCCATCAATAGAATTGTTTAAATTACCAGCATAATCACTTCGATTAGTAACCCAAGGTAACCAATAACCTTTATTTAAATCATGTACTCTAATTTTATAATAATCTAAATAAATACCACTAATAGGATTTCCAAAATTTCCTGCATAATCATCTTTACCAACAATAACTTCTGGTAACCAATATTTTTTTACTTTATCATAGGCCTGATATTTTATCGCTCGATTAAAATTTGGTAAATCATGATCCAAATAATAAGTAGGATCAATTCTTTCGTCTAAAGGATTTCTTACTTCAAAATGTAAGTGAGCTCCATAAGAATTGCCAGAATTACCCATGTAACCAATTTTTTCACCTTTTTTTACTCTTTGGGTTTCTTTGACATAAACATCTTTTAAATGAGCATATAAAGTATAATAACCATTATCATGTTTTATTTTTACAAAATTTCCATAACTAGCTGTATTTGTAGCCATCGGTGTATTACCTAATCCTTTTTTTACATTAACTACTACTCCATCACTATGAGCTATAATTGTATCCAATTGATTAGTTTTTTTTACTAAATCAACACCTTTATGATTAGATAAATATCTACCCGTAATTTGATTTACACCATTTAATAAAACTCGACTCATAAATCCCTCTTTCCTAAATATAGGATATGTAAAGAAATAAATTTAGTATAGATATTTATCATTAATTTTAAAAAAGGACTTATTTTTGTCCTTTAAATCTAACTTCAATAAGTCCCTTTTCTAACTCTTCTAACGCTCTACCAATAGTTCTTTTATTAATATAGTCACTTTCTTTTAATTGATAATGATTATTCTCTAACATTTGCTTACTTCTTATAGAAGCTACGTGAACTAATTTATATTTTGAATCGACTATATTTAAAAGTTTATCAATAGAAGGATATAGCATAATATCACGTCCTTACATTAATATAATACTAAACAATTAGTTTTCCATATACTAAAGAAGACGATTTTTGACAATAATTTGACAATTAAATTATCAAACCATTTTTCTTAAAGCCCTTAATATTTCCACCATAGCCCACGTATCTTGCGAACAATATATTCTTAAAGCTTCTTGTTTTAAAATTTTTTGTTTTTCATCCATTTTATCATAACTAGCATAAGTAACAAATGCTTCTGTTCCATTTTTAACATCTAAATCTTTATAAGATAAATTAGAAAAAATAGGTAAAGTCTTTTTTATCGAAAAAGAACCATTTAATCTTTCATCATAAAAATTAATTGTATTACAATCTTTTTCTTTAAAACCTAATTTTTTATACATTTCTTTATTATTATTTATAATCCACAGTAAATCAAAACCACGATTATATAATTTCATTAATGAATCTTTATATTTAGGGAAAATATTAGCTAGTTCTTTAAGTCTATTTTTTTCAAAAGTTACATTTTGCGCTAATAAAGTGCCTTTATTTACATCAACAGCATTCAAAAGCGTTTCAACTAATTTTTCTCTTTCATCATTTAATGTTGTAGCTAAAAAAACAACATTATCTTTATTTTTATCCACATCATTTATAGCGCGTTCAATATGTAAACTAAATTCAAAAGGACTTTGCGTATAAGGTCTTTCACCTTTAAATCTTGGAATAGGACAAGGAAAAGTTTCAAAATCTAAATGATATATTGGATATTCTAAGGCAGCTAAGCCGGCTTTAATTTTTTCTTTATTTAAATATTGAGTATGATTTTTTAAACAATCTCTTTCTATTTTATGATTAGGATTAGTAATCCATTTTGAAGGAACATCTAATAAATGTAAATAATTTTCGTTAATTAATTCTAAACCTTTAATTCTACTTTTATCTTCTTTAATAAAGCCAAAATTATTATTTAAATAAGTTAAAGATGAGTTTTCTTTAGGAATCTTTTTCCCACATACTTCTTTAAAATACTTACATTCATTTGGTTTTTTATAAGCACAGTAATCACCTAGAAAACAACTATTTAACGAAGAAGAAAAAAGATTTTTTTCTAAAAAATTAGCATCCACTTTTACTTTTTCTAATAATACTTTCGTTATTTCATCTGCATCAAAAAAAGTTATTAATTCATTATTAAAATTATCCGGATTATATACTGGTTTATTATCTACATAAGTACCATCAAAAACATAATTATCATTTAAAACAGCTAAATAATAATGAATATCTTTAATTTTACTTTCCCTATTAGTTTCTTTGTATTCTCCTTCAATTATAAAACGTTCTACTGCTAATTCATAAAAATATTCTCCTAAACCAAAGCGCTCATATAATTTATTTTTTAATTTTTCATAATTTTTTAAAGGCATTTGTTCTAATAAAGGATACGAAGGTATTTCACCTTTTAATTTATAACAATTACCTTTTTTTTGCCATATACTATATTTATCTTTTTTTGGATAACCACTTTTTAAATCAAGATATTTTTTAGAAGTAGTAGCTTTAACATCAATTATTCTTATTTCTTTTTCATCTTCATTATAAATATCTACATAACATTTATATAAAATAGCATTTTGTTGAAAATCAAAGGCTTCTTTAAACTTATCATTGACTTTTCCTTTAAATTGTTTTTCGGTTAATCTTTCTGCTTCTTTTAAAACAATCTTTAAGTAATCATTCATTACTTGCATTTCTATATTTTCACTATTTAAAATATTATCAGCTATACTACTATATATTTCAGCTATTTTTTTATTTCTTTCTTCTTCTATATATTCATCATAACTTATATCACTAGCAAATTTTTCTTTTTCTAGTTTTTCTAAAGCTCCATATCGAGGACATCTTGTATAATTTAAAAAATCATTTTTAGTAATTGCCATTATTCAACTATTTCCACTACATAATCTTTTTTATCTTTTTGATATGTCACTTTTATTTTGACATCACTAAAATCCATATCATCTAGAACTAATAAATAACCTGCATCGATTAAATCCTTGCCAAATAAATAATTTTCTTTATCATTATTAAATTTATCTTTATTAGCTTTAGCATAAACTTTGGTAATTGTTTTAATTGTTTCATCTTGTTCTTCTTTGATTGTATCTGTTGCACTAGCTTGTTTATAAGCGAAAGTTACTCTTGAAATAGAAATGGCAAAGACAATGCCTAAAAAAGCAAATAAAATAACTAATTCTAAAATGGCATAACCTTTATTATTCATTTAATCACCCTACGTTCATAAACATTGTAACACACCCAAAAGAAAAAGTGAATATTCTTCACTTAATTTACTTCTTTTATTAAAACTTTATATGAACCAGTTGGACTTTCAACTTCAACACTTTCCCCTTTTTTGTGACCAACAACGGCTTTTCCTATTGGACTTTCATTAGAAATTTTATTTTCAAAAGGATCAGCTTCAATTGAACCAACTAATTGATATTCTTCTAATTCACCATCATCATACATAATAGTTACTTTAGAACCAACATCAATAATTTCTTTATTTTTAACATCAGCTATTACACTATGTTCTAATTTAAATTCAAGTTCTTTTATTCTAGCTTCTACTTGGGCTTGTTCATTTCTTGCAGCATCATAATCTGCATTCTCAGATAAATCACCTTGAGCACGGGCATCTTTTAAATCTTTAATTACCCGAGGACGAACGACAGTTTTTAATTCATTTAATTCTGTTTCTAACTCCAAATAACCTTGTGGTGTTAAAATTATATTTTCAGACGCTTTCATTTGAATCATCTCTTTCTTTATTTACATACTTGCTAATATTACAACAAATATGAATCTTTGTCAATTGTTTTTATTCTAAGCATATCAAAGGGTTGCAAAGAAAAATCTACGGGAAGTTTTACAATCATTCGTGGATGATTGGCGAGTTGTATTTCTTCATCATTTTCATCATACATTTTATTAATAGTATATGTAGTCTCTTGTAAATTTGGTCCAAAAAATTCCCCAATATCACCAAGTTTAAAAAAATTACGTTGTTCTAATATAACCATATGTTTTTTTTCATCATAATCTTTAACTATTCCTAAGAAATCTTGATTAGATTGTTCGTCTCTTAGGGAAAAATATTGTTCATTTTCCGTTGGTATTTTATCAATAAATTGACTAGTTGAATCTCTGTTGGCACATCGATTTAAAATTTTTAAATAATAAAGGGCTATATCAGGTGTTAAGGTATTATCAAGTATTTTATCAATTATTTTTCGATAACAATTTATCACTGTTGCAATATAATAAATACCTCTCATTCGTCCTTCTACTTTAAAAGAATTAACACCTACATCAATCATATCTTTTATATAATCAATTAAGTTTAAATCTTTACTTGACATAGTAAAGGGCACTTTATCTTGATTATCAAAAGTAAAACGACATATTTGGGCACATCCCCCTCTATTAGCATCTCGGTTAGTTATAACATTAGATAAAATGCATCTTCCCGAAATGCCTGTACACATGGCTCCATGAATAAAGCATTCTAATTCTAAATTAGTTTGTTTTTTAATATCTTTAATATCCTCTAAACTGGTTTCTCTTGCTAAAACAATTCTTTTGACATTATAATTCATATAATATTTCGCAGCATAAGCATTAGTAACACTTGCTTGGGTCGATAAATGAACGACTAAATCAATCTTCTTTTTAGCTATTAAATCTAATACATATATATCACTTGCAATTATCGCATCAACTTTGATTTTAGCTAATTCTATTAAATATTGCTCTAAATTAACTAAATCTTCTTCATGAAAAACAATATTGACTGTTACATATACTTTTTTATGATGTTGATGGGCATACTTTACAGCTTCTTTAATTTCTTCTAAAGAAAAATTTGTTGCGTTAGCTCTTAAACTAAAATCTCTGCCCCCAATGTAAACTGCATCAGCTCCATACAAAAAAGCAATTTTTAACTTTTCGATATCCTTGGCGGGCGCTAGAAGTTCGACCATTTGTTATTCCCCCTTCTTTTTGACCTTATAAATGGTTTTTTGATGTAAAAATCCTGTTGTATAATCATTATCATTACCATTTAAAAAGGCTTCGATGGCATCTTTAGTATCTAAATTAGTTTTTAATGGATTTATCAAAACAAACTTTATATTATCCAAATCTTTTAAAATACTTGCATTATAAATATACTTATCATAAAAAACAGTTCCATAATCATTTTCCATGACAATAAAAGGGGTTTTGGATACTTCCTCTAAAATATCTAATTGTCTTAAAACAGGATAATGATAATAATTAGCGTAATTAGTTAGTAGTGGCCTTCTTGAATACATAAAATTTAAATGGCCTAAGCCATAAATAACTAGTGGTTTACGAGCTTTTAAAAGAATTTCTTTGGTTTGTTCATAAGTTATATCAGGTGATATAACAACACTATCCATTTTTTCTAAATAGGTATTTATTGTTTTACTATTACAATTAGCATGTAATGCATATAATATTTTTTCTATTTTTAAATTTTTACATAATTCATAAACCCCTAAATCTTCAAAAACAATTCCTTTTATATTATTAGGTAAATGACTAATAATTGGTTTTAAATTTTCAATATCTTTTGTATTTAACATTCGATTTATGTATATATATGCTTCATCTTTAATTTCTTCTATCGTATATTCTTTGGTAAATCCGACACAAAAATTTTTTAATGGAAAAAGAAAGTAGACATCTTTTACTTTCTTTACTGTTACTTCTTCGGTAACACAAACTAAAAATTTATGCGCTTTGCTCATTTTTAACACTGATACTTATGCCATCACCAATATCATAAAATTTTGTTGTATATTCTTCATTATTATTTAAAAATTCAATATACTGTTCAATCTTTTTTACTAATTGGCGAAGATTTTTAGATTCAATTTCATCAGATTTACCTACATACCCATGGAATTTTAAATTATCGGTTATTATTACTCCATGAGGGGCTAAAAAATATTTAAATTTTTCAAAGAATTTTTGATTTTGGCCTTTAGCAGCATCGATAAAAATTAAATCATATTTATTTTCTTCTGATAAATTAACTTCTAAAGCATCTTGAAAAACAACATTGACTTTTTTATCAAAGCCACATTTTTTGACATTTTTTAAACATTCCATGTAATTTTCTTCGTTTTTTTCAATTGTTGTTACTTTAACATTTAAAGAAGAAGATGCCATTAAAATTGCTGAATAGCCAATAGCACTTCCAATTTCCAAAACATTTAAAACATTATTAGCTTTAATATATTTCATTAAAAAAGCTATACCTTCTTTTTGCATTATTGGAATATTATGCTCTTTTGCATATTTTTCCATTTCCACAATTAATTCTTTCATGTTTTACTCCACTTCTACATACAACCAGCTAGGGAAAGTTCTTTTACTTTACTTTCAAATTCATATGCATTTACTTGAAAATATACTTCTCCCGTACAAGTATCAGCAACAAAATAATAATATTGTGTATCTGCAGGAGCTAAAGTTGCTTGAATACTTTCTAATGAGGGATTACATATAGGTCCAATTGGTAGTTTACCATTCATCGAACCATCTGTCAATCTTGTATTATAAGGATTAACGCCATTTAAAACATCCCAGGTTTCTGATTCTTTACTCATTTGCATTTTGGCTCCATAAAAGGCTGTTACATCACTACCTAGACTCCAATTAGAACTTAGACGACTAAAAAATACTTGGGCAACCATTTTTCTTGAATCTAATGTATTAGCTTCTTTTTCAACAATTGATGCCATAGTCATAATATCATGAATAGAAAAGGAACTAGATTCTAATTGTTCTTTTAAAGGTTCTAACACACTATTGGTATGATCTAAAATAATTTTTATTACTTCTTTAGCTGTTAAATCTACTTTAAATTCATAAGTATCAGGAAATAAATATCCTTCTAAAGAATAATATAATTGATTATCTAATATTCGATCTGTTAAAAACCAATATTCATCAACTAAAGTTTTAATAAATTCTAAATCATTTATAGCTTCTAAAAAATCATCTTGAGTAAAATTTAATTCTTTACTTAAAGTCTGGGCATAATCAGTTATTCTTAATCCTTCTAATAATACAATTTTTGAACTATTGATATAAATAATCCCGTTTTCAAATTTATTTAGCATTTCTTTAGGTGACATATTATAACTAAGTTCGTATTCTCCAGCTTGAATATTCATTTGCCCATGAAAAAACATATAAATATCTAAAGCTAAATCATTACGTATTAAACCTTGTTGTTTTAATTTTTTAGCAATATTTGTTTTTGACATCCCCGCTTCAATTGTAAATATTTGTGTTTCTTCATTTTTACTTACTGGGGATAAAGCCCAAAAATAAAAAGATAATCCTCCAATAATTAGGATAATAATAATACTCATACTAATCAACAATACTTTTTTCATTCTACACCTCTTTACTCTTTTCTATTAATTTAGCTAATACAGCTTCTACTGTATACCACTCTTCTTCACTTTCAATTGGTAATAATTCTTTTTTGTTATTATCATAATAAATATTAGCATATACTTTTTTGCAATCATCTTCATCTAGTTCATCACTAGTATATACAACATATTTTTTATCGCCTTCTTTAGGAGTAAATGTAAAAAGAATTTCACATTCTTTCTTCTTTCCTTTTTCATCTTCAATAACTATTATACAATCATTTTCTTTTTCATTCATTATTCATATTCCTCTTTCTTAAATAAGTATCTAAGATAATACAACTGGCAATATTATCTACTACTTCTTTTCTTTGGCGATGATTCTTTTTCGTGTCCATCAAAAGGCGATCAGCATATATAGTTGACAATCTTTCGTCAATCAAATGTACAGGTAATGAAAAATTTTCTTTTAATAATTTGGCAAAATTTTCACTTCTTAAAGCCGCGAAACCTAGGGAATTATCCATATTTTTAGGAAGACCTAAAACAATATCGGTAATTTGTTTTTCTATGATGATCTTCTTTAACATGGGTATTAATTCTTCATATTTTTCACTTTGAAAGTGTAGTGTTACTAAAGGAAGAGCCATTAAATTATCTTTATCAGACAAAGAAACACCCAAGGTTTTTGTTCCTAAATCTAAACCTAAAAATCTCATTTTAATTTTTCTTTCAATAAATAGGCTATAATTTCCGTTCGATCTACACCTAATATTTTTTCTCTTGCATCTTGAAAATTAGAAATATAACCAGGATCGCCACTTATTAAATATCCGGTTAATTGTTTTATAGGGTCATAACCTTTTAATTCTAAACTTTGACATACTTCTTTTAAAGTAAGGGAAATATTCGCGTCTTTTAACATTTCAACATC
Source organism: uncultured Bacilli bacterium (assembly GCA_947625715.1). Classification (GTDB taxonomy): domain Bacteria; phylum Bacillota_I; class Bacilli_A; order RF39; family UBA660; genus Ventrenecus. The sequence goes on along the minus strand of CANQPR010000046.1, from coordinate 1,796 downwards.
AAAAAAAGTTGTTGTATTTTCCATAATTCACCTCGTACTCATAATCATTGTATCAAAAAAACACCTTGAATACAAGGTGAGTGAAAAAAGTTTTAATCAATCAAAACGGCTTTTATTCTTCTTACCCCTGAAGAGGAAGATTCTTCTTTTATTATTTTAAATGTTCCTAATTCTTTTGTATTATTTACATGTGGTCCACCACATAGTTCTTTTGATATATTACCTATTTCATAAACATTGACAACATCGGGATATTTTTCAATAAACATACACTCAGCGCCTGATTTTAAAGCTTCTTCTTTAGGCATTGTTTTTTTAGTTACTTCTAGGCCTTCTTTAATCCATTTATTGACTAATTGTTCTGTTTGTTCTTTTTCTTCTAAACTTAATTTATGATCACACGAAAAATCAAAACGTAAGCGAAGAGGTGTTATATTACTTCCTTTTTGATGAACATCAGGGCCCACAACTTGTTTTAAAGCGGCATTTAATAAGTGAGTGGCTGTATGATATTTTGTTTCAATAACCCCATTGCCACTTAAACCGCCCTTAAATTTACCTTTGGATGCCGAACGTGATTTTTCTTGATGTTCTAAAAACATTTCTTTAAAGCCTTCTATATCTACTTTTAAATTTTTCTCAGAAGCTTCTTCAAGGGTTAATTCAATAGGAAAGCCATAAGTATCATACAAATGAAAAGCTGTTTCTTTATCAATCATTGTTACATTTTTAGTTAATTTTTCAAAGATTTTTAATCCTTTTTCCAAAGTTCTATTAAATTTTTCTTTCTCTTGTTTTAAAACTTCTAAAACAACTTGTTTATTTTCATTTAATTCTTTATAAGTATCACCATAACTGTTTATAACAATTAAGGCTAATTGTTCTTCAAAATTACTTTCAATATCAATTTTCAATTTTCTAGCATGACGAATAGCTCTTCTAATTAATCTTCTTAAAATATAGCCTTGATCAGTATTACTTGGTTTTATTCCTGATGGATCAGAAGCAATAAAAACAGCAGTTCTAATATGATCCATTATGATTCGCATTGATTTTTCATTTTCTTTGTAAGGCATATTAGCAATTTGTTCTAATTTTTCTCTAAGTTCATCCCAAATTGAGGTTAAATAATTATCATCTTTTCCTTCTAGGATAGCAACAGTTCTTTCGACACCCATTCCTGTATCAACATTTTTGGACTTTAATTCTCTAACGGTCCCATCTTTTTCTTGATAGTATTCCATAAAGACGTTGTTCCAAATTTCAACCCAATTTTCATCTTTAGGGTCAAAAGTTTTTGGTGGTTCATTTTTACCACGCCAGTAAAAAATTTCGGTATCACAACCACAAGGACCACTATCACCTGGAATCCAAAAATTGTCTTCTTTCCCTAAATAAGCTATTTTTTCTTCCTTTATACCAAGAGACATCCAACGTTTGGCACTTACAATATCGCGAGGTATTTTTTCATCGCCTTCATAAACAGTTACCGCTAAATAATCAATAGGAATATTTAATACTTTAGTCAAAAAATTAAAACTATATAAAATACTTTCATCTTTAAAGTAATCCCCTAAACTCCAATTACCTAACATTTCAAAAAATGTATGATGGGTACTGTCGCCAATACTTTCTAAATCGGTTAATCTAACACATTTTTGAACATCACATAAACGTTTACCAAAAGGATGTTCTTCCCCCATTAAATAAGGAATTAATGGTTGCATACCTGCTGTATTAAATAAAACAGAAGGGTCATTTTCCGGTACTAAAGGTGCACTTGGGATACACACATG
>CANQPR010000045.1 GCA_947625715.1 uncultured Bacilli bacterium | reverse complement strand
AATAATATAGAAAAACTGATATTTGAAATTATTCCAAGTATCAGTTAACTTTTAAAATTTTTAAGCGATTGCCATACTTTTTTAATTGCAATTAGTTTTTTAGTAACTATTCATTATTTGACACAATTTAATTTTTGATAGTTGTTCAAGTAAATTTTCCTTGATCCATTGCAAATAAAGGATTTGCTTATTTTTTGAAAATTGCGTATCTTCGTACTTTTATGTTTTAAATATTAAATTCAAAAAAAATAACAAAGAAACATACTTGATTCTTTCTTATGTATAATTTCTATGTATAATTTTTTTGACAAATTAATATTTTTATATTAGAATGTTATTCATGGAGCCGTAGCCAAGTGGCTAAGGCGTGGGTCTGCAACACCCTGATCGCCGGTTCAAATCCGGCCGGCTCCTCCAATTTTGTTTATAACCTACATAAATACTAATTTTATGATATTTTACATAAAATACAAAGGAAACACTCAGTTTTAGCAAGTTGAATGTCTACCTATTATTAAGTATGAGTAAAGTTATTCGACTTCTTCTTTATACGCTTCATTTAAGTTTCTATTTGAACTTTTTATAGTTTGAGCTTAAACATATATAATCAATCCGTTTGGGTTGGTTTTTTTGTATTTTACAAAACAATAACAAAGAAGTGACAATGTTTTATGATAAAGTTTACGACGCAAGAGTTAGAAAAAAGTTCTAGGAAAGCCCTAGCTCACAAGATGATTTTTTTGATATGGGTTAAGGATTCGGTATAAAGAAAATAAGCAATAAATCACCAAAATATTATTTACTATTTTGTTACTTTCAGGTAATAAATATTAATAATATTTAAAGGATAATAAAATAAGTAAGACGTGTCTGACTAATTTAGAACGCGAATTAATTTTGGGTTTTTGAAAAAATACTATCTAAAAATGTCTAAAGAGATTATAATATTTAGTGAAAAAATGATATTTTGTTATTGTAGATGTATAAAACATTTGCTTTATGTTAAATTTATTGGTTGCCAAATAGTTGCCGAATAGATTGATAATTAAAGAAAATAAGATATAATGATATTTGAAATAAAAAACTTGTTTGTAGAGAGCGAATACATAGAATTAAAAAGTGAATTAACAAAGGTAATATTAATATAAAAGAAAAGAGGTGTTACAATATGAAAACATTAACAACTACAATCAACGTACAAGTGGATGCAAGAGATAAGGAACAAGCTACTAATATTTTAAAAGATTTAGGTATTAATATGAGTACATTTATAAATATGGCAATAAAACAAGTCATAAAAAAAGATGGATTACCATTTGAAGTAACTAATCCTAAGCCTAGTGATGAATTATTAGATGCTTTAAAAGAAGGCGAAGATATTATTCAAGAAATTAGAGATGGTAAAAGATCAGGATATAATAATATTAAAGAACTTATAGCTTCTTTAGATAAAGAAACAAAAGAAAAATCTAAAAAAGTTATTTGATGTAATTGAACAGTTAGCAAGCAAAGAAGAATTAACACAAAAGTGCAAAAATCACAAACTAACAAATAATAAAAATTATGATGGAATCATTTTCTCTACCACAATCATGATATTTTGCACATTCCATCAATATGATAGTGATAATAGTTGTGAAAATTTAATTTATATAGAATTAATTAGACGCGGATATCAATATAACGAAATAGAAATCGATTTTATTGCAATAAAACCTAATGAAAAAATCTATTCAGGTAACAAGAAGCATAATGGACGAAAAAGTAGAAGTTTGAAATTTTAAATATTATTGATTTTTTGTGTGATGAGTAACTTAATACATTTATGTTAACAAAAAGAACATTTTCCTTTTTAAAAGTAAATGTTCTTTTACTTATTAACTTTCATTAGTTTTTAAATTCATTACGTAACTTTCGCCTCGTATAATAACTAATAAATCAATAAGCTCTGCTTTTGAAATTTCACTTGGCACGACTAAAACCCATTTATCAGTCAATTCTTTAGGCGTTATACTATCAACTTTTGCTTCCTTAATTGTTCCATCACTTAATTTATATCTAACATGTAAAAAATCATTTACAAAACTATTAGCGCTATTACGGGAAACATAATAGTTGGTATCTTTATCAATTGTAAAATTCCTATCTACAACTAATAGCATTTTATTAGAACCATAAGTAACAGGATTAACGGTAACATATCCATTTAAATTTTGACATTTACTACTTTGACAATTTTGATAAGTATAAGTATAAGCATTTGTGATTTGATAAGAAGAAAGTTGAATTTGTGTTAAACCAATTCTTGTATCCGAAAGCAAAAGAATTTTTCCCAAACTAATGGTTTTAACATCTTTTATATCACTAATAACTTGATAATTTAATTTAACATCTTTATATACTGGAGTTATACCTGTCATGGTATTTTCTAAAGATTCCAAAATACGCATTTCTAAATTTTTATAGATATCTTTTTTATCAATTTCATATGTTAAAACAAATGTTTTTTCTTCATTTCTATTAATTTTGGTATTTCTTGTATAAGGAATTCCTAAATCAATAAAATAAGAACCTCTATCCAGTGTCGGAACTAAGTAATCATTATCCTTTTTTATTTTAAAATTTTGATAATCTAGAACCATACTTTGGGTACCACGATTATTAACTTTTAAAGCTACCGCCAAAAAATATTTATCATTGCTAATTATATTTCCCCCTAAATCTCTATTTGATAATACACTATCCACAACTTGAAAAACTAAACCATTATGACTAATATTTTGTTGTTGATGATAAGTTTTATGATAAACTTCAAAATTTAAATAAACAATTGTTAAACTAGAAATAACAACAATGATAATAAAACTTAAAAAAACAAATTTATTTTCTAAAAAATAGTACTTAAACTCTCTTAAAAAGCGTCTAAATCCTCTTTTATATTTATATAAATCTTTACCAATATTTACTTCAAATTCTTCATTATCAACATCAGATATTTCCAATTGACGCATATCATCTTCAAAAGCAAATTGTTTTAAATTAAAACCAATTCCTCTTAAAATAGTATAGCCTAAGAACAAATACTGAGGTATATAAGCTATAAAAGATATATCACGATATAATCTTGCAGCTTGAGCAGTAAGGGTTGCTGATTCAATACTATTCATCGCACTATACAAAAAAGTTATTAAAATAAATAAAGCAATATAATATGATAATAAAAAGAAATAAAATAAAGTACTTTTTTCTTTTTGACGCATTAAAAAATAAATAGCTAAAGTTATTAACAATACTATAATAATTGCAAAATACATAACATAATTAATATAAGTTCCCGCAATATTTATAAGATTAGTCACATAATTAGCATTAATATAAGATGTAAAAAAGCTTGTAATAGCTCCAGTTTTAATAACTAAATATAATAAGGGTATACTAAGTAACAAATGAATAATTTTAAAATGTTTAATCAAAAATGCATAAGGTTTTTTAAGTATCATTTTCCTCTAGCCTCCCTTTTATTAATAATAGCATAAAAAAAAGGAATAATCCATTCCTTATTTTTGGTGTACCAAAATTTGACCTTCACTTAAATATATTGTTTCATTATCATTTAATAAATTAGGTACATTTGTTTTAAACATACTAGCTACCAAATTTAAAGTATCACCATCTTTAGTTATATAATAACTATAACCATTTTTAGGAATTAAAAGTTCTTGATTTGGATAAATATAATCTTCCATATTTAAACCATTCATACTGGCTAATAATTCTGGATTTATATTATACATTCTAGCTATTTTGTATAAACTATCGCCTTTTTCAATTACATAAGTATTAAAATAATTTGGATTAATATTAGGAACTTTTATTTCTCTACCACTTCTAATTAAATTTTCATCAATCATTCCATTCATTTTTAATAATTCCTTTTTGGTTATTTGAAACTTTTCACATACAGTATTTATATCATCATTTTCCTTTAATGTATAAAAATTCATTCTCCCACCTCTATTAGTAAAATATGATGATTTAAAAAAAGTGTTAATAAACAAAAATATTTTTGGTCGCATTAAAATTCCATTCAAAGTTATTGATTAATTTAATTTCACCAAAATAATTGGAAAAACAATATAAATCACCTTTTTTCAGATAAAATACTTCATCTTCATTTTGAGATATAATACTATCTGGTTTATTAAAACTTATAAGGATTTTTTTATCATTTATTTTTTGATATAAATACTCATCTATTTCATAAGAAAAAGCACTATCGATAATAAAGGTATTATCTTCGTTTATTAACTTAGTCATACTTTTTTCTTGCCAGCCATTTTGATAAATTATACCTTCTTCTTTGTTTGAAACTTCCTTCATTTTTTTCTTTTCTAAATCTAATTCCCATTCGCTTTTTTCATGTTTATCAACTAAGTATAACTTGCCATTATAACTACCTAATATGACACTATCAAAATATATTGGTTTAGTTAAATTCCATTCACTAATATTTTCATTTTCCATATTTAATAATTTAACTTTTTGAAAATAATATTCACTATCATAATCTGGAATAAAAATGTATTTATCAACTTTTGTTATTAAATTAGCATCATAAATATCTTTGGAAAATAAGGATATATCATTCACGCCTTTTTCACTAATTACTTTAAATCCTTTATAGTTATATATAAAATATTTATGATTTAATAAAGCATAAACTTTTAATTTTTCATATTCTTCATTTTTCATTGCAAATTTTGGATAGTATTCATCACCCAATTGTTTTTTTAAATCATCATTTACTAAAAAGTGACTTATTTGTTCTTCATTTTTTTCACATACTGGTTTTAATAATAATTGATCGCTAGAAAATTTTAAACAACTTTCATTATCAACATTTAAAGTTTCAATTTTTTTTATATGCTTTTTTTTCGGTAAGAATTTACTTATAATTGCCGTTTTAAATTCTTTATTATCTTTTTTTATTGTAAATTCAAAACTTTGGGTATTTTTATGGTATTCTTCTAAAATATCATACCCATCTATTTCATAAGTTTTTTGATAATTTTTCGGAATAACTTTACTAATTCCAATACTAAAAGCGATAATTATTAAAATACAAGTTACTATAAAACGTCTTCTTTGTTTAATTTTCTTCATGTTTAATTTGTCCATATTTTTTCTTTTCTTCCATCATAAAACTAGATATTTTGGTTTCTATTTCAATTAATGATTTTTTATCTAGATTAGTAAATGTTACTACTTCTTTTACGGTATCAATGACTAATCTTCCCCAAAATAAGCCTTGATAAACTTGCATATCATTAAATAAATCAGGAGTAATTGAATTTAGGGCATATCCAACCAACACTCTTTTTTGCCCAATCAAAATTCTTTTGTTTGTTAATGCCACTGCTGCGGTTGTAAAAAAATCATAAAAAGAATCATTTTTTTGGGCTGTAAATGCGTATATAATTTGTTCATCAGGATTTAGATGCTCATCAATTATTTTTGCATTTTCTCTTAAACGCCAAGCTACAGTATGAGGATAATTTTTTTTAAATTGTTTAATCCACTCATAACAGTTCATAAAGATCAACTCCTATATTTATTTTACATCAAAAAAAAGGAAATTACTATTCCTCTTTTTATGATTTTTTAACGCTACCTGTCCAAGTATAACCATCTAAATATTTTTCTTCACTCCAAATAATTTCGGTATTAGTTTTAGATGGACTAACTAAAGTTGCTTTTATTTTTTCTTGTTTAGTAAAGTAATAACATGTGTCACCTGATAGTTCATAGTTAGTAGGGCATTTATATCCTATAAAGACTTCTTCTTGTGGTATTATACATTCATCATTTTTTAATGTCGCACCTTCTTCACAAGTATAAGTATCTTCACCAATAATTTTTTTAAAACATGTTTTACCATCTAATTCATAGCCATCTTTACATGTATAAGTCGTTGGACTAACTTTTTTAGTAGGTTCTCTTTTTAAAACACATTTATTATCACTTGTTAAATTAAATCCTTCTTGACAACTATATACAACATTTTCTTTTCTAGTGGCATTAGTATATTTTTTACATTCATTTTTATCTCTTGTATATCCACTTGGACAAGATATGGATGTTTCAAGTTTAGCAACAGCATTTGTTAATTTATAACATTTATTGCTTTTCTTATCTAAAGTATAACCACTTTTACAATAAGTTTGTTCATAAGCATCATCATAATCTTTGCATTTACCATTTTTATAATACTTTCCTAATAAGCATGAATATGATTTAACTTTTCGGGTGTATTTTTTATAAATATATTTTTTATTGCTATAGCGGTAGAAAACATATTTCACATTTTCCTTTTTTGAGCTTACTTGTTTACTACTAGAATATAAACCTTTATATTCCCATTCTCCCCAATTTTTTTGAGCATCCACTAATGTATAACATTGTTTAGTTTTACTATCATATGTACCATATTTACATTTTGTTGAAACATTAGCTGTAATATAACATTGATTATTTTTGGTAAGTGTTCCCTTAGGACATGAATATGTTGTTTTACTAGAAGTCCCATTGATAGTTTTAACACACTTATTTCCTTCTAAAGTTGTACCACTAGGGCATATATAATCATATGTTGTTTTTTTACTAGCCTTTACAGTATATTCACACACACCATTTACTAATGTAAATTGACTTGGACATTGCAAAGTCGTTTTTCCTTCAGTAGCTATAGCATCTATCATTGCAATTTGTTCTTCACCAGGTACTTTGGTGGCTTTAACGCTTTTTGAAGGTATAGTTTTATATCTAGGTATAGCTTTCGTACTAATGGTTTCAACTTTACTATAACAACTACCTCCATCTAATACATAACCATCTGGACAAGTATATTGAGCAAGAGTTTTAGTTGTTCTTTTTTGTTCATATAAAGTTGTTATTTCCTTTTTCTCTTCTTCTTTATTGCTATCATCATCTTTTTTTTCTTCTTTACTACTATTATCATCACTAGTTTTATATACTAAAGTATAATTACTAGTTTTTTCTTCATGATTACATTTTAAATGTACATCAAGATTATATTTAGAATCATTTATTTTAGATAATTCAACATAACTACTTTCATCATCACAAGATTGTTCTTTTGAATCTTTAACATCATTTATTATTCCGGTTTTTTCCATTTCTTTTAAAGACAAAGATATTTCTTTATCCTCTTCTAAATAACGATGGTCTTCATCTTTAAAATAATTATAGGCAGCAGTTCGCATTTTTTCAATATTTTCACTAAATACTTCTTTTTCACCCTTAGACTTAAAACGCGTGATGACAAAAATGAATACAAAAGCTACAACAAGAAGAATACATAATTTAACCGCTATAGACACCCAATCAGCATGAAAAGATATTCTTTTTTTCTCTTGTGGTTCTTCATTTTCTAAATCTATTTTTTCTTCCACTACTTCTTTTTCAATTTTTTGACTCTTTTTTTCTTTTTTCTTTTTTTCATTATTTTCTTCGTACATAACTCTCCCCCATTTAAATCACCCTTATAATACAATATAAGTATTAACTTGTCAATAACTGGCATTTGCTTTTTATTTATATATATGCTAATATATTTTCATGGGGCAGTTTAGGTTTCGACAGCAATTACTAGTTAAGACGGCAAGTAGTAGACATACTTAAAATGTACAAATAAAATTAAATGACGAAACTAATTCGTTTGCTTCTTTTGCTCCAGTAGCAGCCTAGTTTAAGGTATGAGAAGGCTCTTACTTACTTTTTCTTATAGGGTATTTAAGGGTTCATTTATATAAGATATATATAATTTTTTTCCTTAGAAAATTATAAGAATACTTATAAGGATCGTATTAGCATTTGATGTGTTAGAATCATTGCTGATACTAAAATTAATTCTAACTAAACTTGTAGATGTTTTATCATAGGATTGTTTGGACAGGAGTTCAATTCTCCTCTGCTCCACCAGATTGATTGATACTCGGGAAAACTCGAGTAAAAATAGATAACGCACTTGATAAAAGTGTGTTTTTATGTTATTATGTATTTGTCAAAGCAATTTGCATAAAATAAAAAAGGAACATTCAATATTGCAGTGTTGAGTGTTACCAAATAATTTGTGTAGCACCTAATTCAAACTGTTTGAGTTAGGTGCACTTTTAATTTAGAATTACGAAAAGTAATGCTATAAGTAAAAGGATGACAACGATTAAAGCAAAGATTAAAAAATCTTTCTTATTCATCAAACATCACCTCCAGTCTATAAAGATAGAGGCAGCACCCAACTATTAAATATTCCTAATAAAATTAGGCCAAACATTCGTTCTTAACACAATATATTTTATATAAATTTATTGACAATTCAAAAAACATACTTGCTTATTGTCATAGGCAATATTTCATATAATTTTAGGAGGCTTTAAATGATTTATTTAACAGAAAATGATAGATTAATAATTAATAATTGTTATCAAAATTTTTTACAATCTTTAAAAGAAAATATACAAAGTAATTGTATAAAAGATTGTTTGGATTGCTATTCCATAATAGTTAAATTACTCAAAGATGGACGCTTTAGTTTTAATAGTGACATGAAATATTCATCATCATTTAATTACTTAAATTTACCTAATATGGCTGAAGGAGCACAAGTTATGTATGGAGTAGGATGTTGCCGACATATAAACTTATTAATAAATGATATCATGAAAACATTGGGCTTTAATTCAACTTTATTATACGTCAAAACTGATGAAACAGATACTTGGCGTAGATCGACACCTCTTACAGCTAATCATGTAGTTGTTACTTTAAAGGATAATAGCGATGAATATTTATTTGATGCTTATAATAACTTTGTCTTTAGAATAGTAGGCTATGATTTAGAACCAGTAGAACTAAAAATTATGGATGATATATTAATGACTAAATATCCAGATAATAATGTAAAGGAAATTGGGTTAGTACTCAAAAAATATTATAAATTACAGGAATTAGGTGTAGATCATATATATGATTATAGTTATTAAATAAAAGTTGTCGTACTCCTTCCTTTAGGGCACCAGTGACGAATATGTTCGAATTTTTTCGAATATTGATATAAAAAGAACCCCTTAGGTTATTTTGATACACTTGTCAAAATACCTAGGGGGTTAAATATTTTGTCAAAACAAAATAATAAAATAAATTAAAAATATGATATACTATGTTTTATAGGAGGATTATTATGGATTTATATAATATTAGAATAATAAATTCAGGTAGAAATGAATATAGAGGTAATATAGTTATTGATGAAAATCAGTTAATATATGGTATTTGTACTGAAAAAAATTACGATAACGAAGATAAAATATTAGGTCAATTAACTTCAGATGAAATGTATATTGAGATTCAAAGTGAAAGTGAAAAAATTCCTGTTTTGGCAAAACCCAGTGATTATTTCCCTAAAAAATCTATTGCTGAATCAAGTTATTTTTTTGGTAACTCACTGGATTCTATAAATGATTCAATATATATTGAAATTACAAATGTTAAAGATATAGAACAGGAATTATCTAATGATTGTAATAAAAAAATGCAATTAATCAATCATCAAAAAAAGTTGTAGATTACTACGTTATTCGCACCAATGGGGTATTAAACAAACTTTTTGTTTGTTCGTTGATATTTTGGGAGAGGTTAATACTCTTCTTTTTTGATACATTCTTATTTAATTACTGCATTGACGTATATAAAAAGGTACGTTACAATGAAAATGAGGTGATTAATAATGAGTACAATAAATATAACTAATGCTAGAGCAAGCTTATACCAATTGGTATCAGATGTTAATGTAGGTTTTAATCCTATTACTATTGTAAATAATAAGGGAAAAAATGCTGTATTAATATCTGAAGATGAATGGAAAAATATTGAAGAAACATTATTTTTATCAAGCATTCCAGGTTATGTAGATAATATTAACAATATAAGAAAAAATGAAAATTGGAAATCAGCAAAAAAATATGAAAAGGATGAAGAATGGTAAATATATATACAATTAAGTTTTCTAAACATGCAGAAAAAGATAAATTAAAACTAAAAAATTCTAATCTTGATAAAAATTGTAAAAATATATTAAATCTAATGATGGAAAATCCTTTTTGTTATCCACCATCATATGAAAAATTAACTGGCGAATTATCAGGACTTTATTCTAGAAGAATTAATAGACAACATCGAATTGTTTATGAAGTAGATGAAGAAAAAAAGAAATTCATATTATTAGAATGTGGACTTATTATGATAAAATTTAGTTATTTAGTAGTATAACAATTAAAAAGCCATAACTAAAAACATAATAGTTTGTTTTTAGATTAGTCAGCTCCACTAGATTGATTGATACTCGGGAAAACTCGAGTAAAAATAGATAACAAAAAATAGATAACGTACTTGATAAAAGTGCGTTTTTATGTTATTATGTATTTGTCAAGGAAACTTGCATAAAATAAAAAAGGATACATTTGATTGGGCTAATCAAATGCAATCCCTTATTTAGGATAGCATCTGAAATCAACAAATGTTGAAATCAGATGCTTTTGCTATTTTAGAAGTAAAATAATTACAACTAAGAATAGGAGTAATATTATAATAAATTGAGAAAATTCTCTTTTTGTCATAAATATCACCACCTGGTATAGTAAGATTGTAAGATTTAATTACATATTAAGTAATTGAATTTTACAATCTTTTTTATTAATATGTAAT
>CANQPR010000044.1 GCA_947625715.1 uncultured Bacilli bacterium | reverse complement strand
GTTTTAAAATAGATGTAGAAAGAATGAAAAATGGATCAAAATTTGGTAAAGACTATTATGAAGAATTACTTGAGACTATTAAAGAAATTCGATTAAGCGAACGAAGACTTTATCAAAAAATTACCGATTTATTTGAGAGTACAAGTATTGATTATAATAAAGATTCTGAAGAAGCATATACATTTTTTAAAATTGTTCAAAATAAACTTCATTATGCCATATCTGGTCATACTGCAGCAGAGATTATATATGAAAGAGTAGATGCTAATAAAGAACATCTTGGACTTACTAATTGGAAAAATTCACCAAATGGCAAAATTATGAAGTATGATATTGGTATCGTTAAAAATTATTTAAACGATCAAGAAATAAAGAAGTTAGAAAATTTGACAACTTTATTTTTAGATTATGCCGAAGACATGGCAAATGAACATAATTTGATGACAATGCAAAAATGGATTGATGCAACAGATGATTTGTTGAAATTTCGAAAAAAGAAAATTTTATCAAATTCTGGTAATATTTCTCATAAACAAGCTCTAGAAAAGGCTAACGAAGAATATGAAAAATTTAGAATTAAACAAGATAAAAATTATGTATCATCAATGGATGAATTGTATGAAAGATATTTAAAAGAAAATAAATTGAAAGTGCAATAGTTCAATTATTTAAAAAAGATATAAAAATTATTACTAGGCATAATTAAAAAATATAAAGATAAAGAATTGGAAGAAAATTAAGTATGCTCATTTTTTTTTACACATTGCTAAAAATGGTAAAAAAATTTTATCAAAGAAATTTAAACAAAAAAGGAAATTATTCTTTAAATATTGCTGTCAAAAACTTTAAATAGTGCAAAAATTAAAATATTAATCATAAAAAAAGATGGGTTAGAAATTATTCATTTTTCACTCATCTGTTTTGTCTTTTTAATAGCTATAGATAACAAAGTTAAAATAAGAATCATAAAAATTAATAAAATAATTGGCAAATAATAATAAATTTGTAAAGCTAAATTATAATGTCTTCCTAAATAAAGAGAAGTAAAATAAATACCTATTAAAATACTGAAAAAAATGATATTGGTTCTTTTTTTAGGAAGCTTTTCTTTAACAGCATTCATGCTAATAGCTAAAACCATAAATAAATCAATTAAAGTTGCTATAGCAAAAATATTTTCAACTTTCTCAATAAAATTTAATAATTTAATAACTTTTAAAACCATATATTCAGGATAACGATAGATAGTTATTAAATCAGGGCCCAAAATACCAATAATTAATATTCCCATAATAATAATAGTTAAATTAGCTAAAAAATAATATTGAGGGATTTTTTCATTTGTGTCAGGAATAAGAATTAAAAATATTATAGGAGCCGAACTATAAGCAACATAAAAAATAGTGGCTTTAAGAATATTAAAAGAACTTGTTGTAAAAATAGGAAGAAAATTTTCACTTTCCGCATAACTAAATAAACCAAAAAAGGCAATTATAACCATTAATAAAGATAAATACATTAATATACTTCCAACTCTACCAATAGTAGTCCAACCATTTTTACAAATACGAAAAACTAATAATAAAGCTGGTAAAATAATAAAATAATGGGGAGAATCAACTAAGAAAAAATTAGAAGCTAATGTTTGAAATATAAAAAGAATTTCAATAGCTACGGAGGCGGAAAAAGCAATAATTAAAGCTTTTAATAAATAATGACCTTTATTTTTTAAAAAGGCATTTACCTTGTATTTTTCTTTTATTTTGACTACCAAAAACATAATAAATAAAGAAATAATATGACCTAGTATAAAACTTATCCAAGCATCTTTATTAGCAATACTAAATAAAAAAGAAAAACCAAACCCAATAAAAAAAACTCTTGTTAAATAATAAACATATGAAAAAGTAGTTCTTTTAATCATTTTTCCTCACCTCGAAGACAATGCCATTTTTATTTACTAATATATCAGCATTAGCACTGACCGTTAAATTATTCCAATTATTTAAATCGGTTCTATTTTTGATGTAATACTTTCTTTTGATACCTAAAATATCACTGTTTAAATGCATATAAAGTTCTAAAGCATTTTTTAAGGTCTTTTCTACTTCCGGTTTAAATTTTTGGGATATTTGTTGATATATTTTAGGATCTTTAAAATCATAAGAGCATTCATCATCACTGATATTAGCATTTAAAGAGGATTTAATAACAACATTGTTTTCATTAACAATTAAATCAGTATTTTTACTATCATAAAAATTTAAAGTTATATAGTGTTCTTTGTTGTCTTCACAAGGCAATTTAAGATAATAATTTTGACTTTTATTATTAAGTAAAATAGCAGTAGCAGATTGTTTTTTGTCTAGGAAACCCACCATTTTGTAATCATTAAATATAGCTAAACCATCAGCTTTTAAATTATTATCTTCATCAATAGTAATAACATTTATATAAGCATCTTCTCTTTTATTAAGAAGTAATTCTAAGAAACTTTCAAAATTAATATTAGTAGTAATACTTTCTTTAAAATTATTGTAATCAATTATACCTTCTATAGCGCTTGAGACAATTAATGTTTCTTCACTAGTATTTGCTAAAATATCTTTAGCTTGATAATTTTTAGATACAACAGGATAAAAGACATTTCTGGTACTAGGGTCTCTAATTAAATAATCAACAATATCTTCTAAATGATTTTTGGCTACTTCTTCACTAAAAACAACGGCTTTTAAATGGGCTAGGTAAGCATCTTTATCAAGAGAAAATAAAGCTTTTTGATACGCACTAGAGAAAGTTGAATCTTTACCTTCGACTAAATAACTTTTATTGGGACCACTTTGTTCGCTACCACTTTTCATACTATTTAAAACTTCAAAATTAACAATGTAATTATCATCTTGATAATCAATGGCCGCGCCAACAATTAAAGCCCGATCATTTAATTCTTGATAATCAAAACAGCCACTGACAATAAAAGGAATAATAAATAATATTAATAATCGTTTTTTCATGCTTTTTTTCTCCTTTGTTTTTGATAATTTTTTTTCGTTAGTAAAGGACTTCTTTTAAGATCTTTATCAATAGGGTTTTTAATTAAATATTTATGTAAATAGTTTTTTTCATAGGGAGCTAAAGGGAAAAAGTAAGGATTTTTAATTGAAGTCGTTTCTGTAATATGAATTAAAAAATAAATAATAGCAATAATGATACCATAAAGGCCATATAGGGTGGCTAGTAAAAGAAAGAAGAATCGCCATTGTCTAATGGCATTGGTTACTTCTTGGTCTGTAAAAATCAAACTAGTGATAAAAGTAAAAGCAATAATTATAATCATAATAGGGGATACAATACCGGCTGATACGGCTGCTTCACCAATAATTAAGGCTCCTAAAATAGAAATGGCACTTCCATAAGAGTTAGGAAATCTAATATCACTTTCTCTTAAAATTTCACAAGCAATGAGCATAATGGTTGCTTCAACAATGGTAGGAAACGGGACTTCACTACGTTGCATGGCAAAATTTACAAGGAGGGAAGTGGGAATTGTTTCTGGATTAAAATTTATTAAAGCAACATATAAAGCCGGTAAAAGCATTGTAACGACAAAACTAAATAAACGTAAAACCTTTAAGAAATTGATATTATTAGGAAGACTGTAGTTGTCTGAGGTAGGATTTATAAAATCACTAAAGAAAGCTGGTAAGATTAAAGCAAAAGGAGATGTATCAACTAAAAGAACGATTTTCCCTTCTAAAAGAGCTGTTGCAACTGAGTCTGGTCGTTCGGTTTTATAAACCGTAGGAAAATTACTTTTACTTTCTAATTGAAAATATTGAGCAATGGAACCAGAATCGATAATACCATCGATATCAATACTATTTAAAACCCGATTTATTTGTTCAATATTATGTTTTTCAGCAATATCATCAAAATAAAGCATATTAATCATCGTGCTCGTTTTTCTTCCTAAAACATATGATTTGGATTTTAAGGTATGACTTTTAATGCGTCTTTTAACTAAACCTAAATTTATTTGAATGTTTTCTGTAAAAGCATCTTTAGGACCATATATAGAACTTTCGGTTGAAGACTCAGGGATACTTCTATTTATATCAGCTTTAGTTTCTAAGGCTAGAATATCAGTGTTATCAATAACAATTGTAAAACCATTAGTTAAATAAAATTCAATTTCATCTTTATTATTAACAACAACCGTGTGAGGACTGGGGATAAGACTTTTTAAATCACTTAAGCGTTTGTGTTTTAAGCCACTTAATAAAGATAAATTTTTTAAAATATAGTCATTAACTTTATCAGAACCCGTTACACTTTCTAAATAAATAATATAAATTATTTGCAAAGGAGATAGTTTAATGGGCTTAATAATTAAATCAACATTTTGGCTAAATTCTTTTTGAATTTGTTTAACAATTTTGTTGTGCATAATCTTCACCATTTATAGTATGAAACAAAAAAGAAAGTTTAAACCCCTAAAATGTGTTACAATAATTTAAATGGGTGAGGCAAATGAAATTAAAAATAAGCGACTATAATTTTAATGGTGCAGTAAGTAAAGAAAAAGGAAAAGTTAATTTTGTCAATAAAGCTTTACTTAATGAAGTAGTAGATGTTCATATTGTAAGTGAAAAGAAAAACTATAATATTTGTAAAATAGATAAAGTATTAAAGAAAAGTGATAAAAGACAAAAATCTTTTTGCCGTTATGCAAATTTATGTGATGGGTGTAATTTAGATATTTGTTCTTATACAGATACCTTATTAATTAAAAAGAAATGTTTAGAAGATTTATTTAAATTTAATAAACTAAATATTAGTAATTTTGTTATAGAAGAAAATAAAAACCCAATTTATTACCGCAATAAGATAAGTGTTAAAGTAGTTGATGGGCATATTGGCTATCAAGAAAAAGAAACAAATTGTTTTTTTCCTATTGAAAAATGTTTGCTTGCCAAAGATTGTATAAATCAGCTTTTAAAAGATTTTGCATGCTATGCTTTTTTAAATGGAACAATGGTTATTAGAGCTAATTATAATGATGAGTTGTTATTAATTATTAATACTTCAGATAAAGTGAATATTGAAGAAAAATTGTTTTCAAATCATAAAATAGCAGGAATAATAATTAATGATAAGTGTGTATATTTAAATTCATTTTTTTATGAAAGATTAGGTAATATTCTTTATAAAGTTAATTATGATGCTTTTTTTCAAGTTAATAATTATATAAGTGAAATAATAAGTCAAGATGTAATGGCTTTATTAAATCAAGATGATACAGTGTTAGATTTGTATTGTGGTGTAGGTTATTTTAGTTTAAAAATGGCTAAAAAAGTCAAAGAAGTTATTGGTATTGAAATAAATGCTCATGCTATAATGGATGCTTTAACAAATAAAAAATTAAATCATTTAGAAAATGTTAATTTTTTATTAGGTAAAGTTGAAGATAAAGTAAGTAAATTAAAAAAAGAATTTAGTAAAATTGTTATAGATCCACCAAGAAGTGGTCTTGATAAAAAAACGCTTTCTTTTTTGTTAAATAGTAATGTATTGACAATTATATATATCTCTTGTAATCCTGTATCTTTAGTAAGAGATTTAAAAAAATTACAAACTAAGTATAATCTTTTAAAGATAAAAGGTTATGATATGTTTTCTTATACTTATCATGTTGAATGTGTATGTGTTTTAAAACTGCGATAAACCCTTATAAATAGTTGCCTTTATAGTATATGTTTAAAGTATCAAAAATAAATTTTTAGAAAATTACACTAAATGCTCACACAACTATTGACTAATGTGAGCATTTAAGTTAAAACTGCCAGAATTATTAAAAAGAGTGAATATAAAGAACAATACATAGTATTTGATGCTTTAAATACCCAAATAAATAATGATTACTTAATATCTTCTGGAATGTAGGGAATGGAAAATAGAAAATAATTTACTAATATTAAAAGAGAATTTTATATTTTGACTTAAGAGATGGTATTTATTTAAAAACTAAAAATTTATTATAAATATATAGTTAATATTACTTTACAAGAAATAAAAAATATAGTTATAATAAATTAAGAGGTTTGTTATGGATAAAGAGTTATTAGTTCCAGCAGGAAATAAAGAAGCTTTAAAAATAGCAGTAATAAATGCTGATGCAGTCTATATTGGAGGCAAAAGTTTTGGAGCCAGAGCTTATGCTGATAATTTTACATTAGATGAATTAAAAGAAGCTGTTAGTTATGCTCATTTATATGGTGTTAAGGTATATGTAACTGTTAATATAATGATTTTTGAGCGAGAATTTAAACAAGTTATTGATTATATTTTATATTTACATTCTATAAATGTCGATGCCATAATCGTTTCTGATATAGGGGTTATTTCTTATTTATCTAAAAACTATCCAGATATTGTTATCCATCTTTCAACTCAAGCGCATGTAAATAATGAAGCCCAAATAAGACAATTTAAAAAATTAGGGGTTAAAAGAATCGTTTTAAATCGAGAATTATCTTTAGAAGAAATTAATAAATTACCTGATATAATGGAATACGAAGTATTTATTCATGGAGCATTATGTGTTAGTTATTCTGGTTGGTGTTTAATGAGTTATTTTAAAATGAAACGCAGTGGTAACAGAGGTTGCTGTGCTGGAATTTGTCGCCTACCTTTTAATTTGTATTATCAAAATAAAAAAGTACCTTTAAAAAATCCTTATTTATTATCAACTAAAGAATTATATACAGCATCTTATTTAGAAAAGTTAATGCAAAGTAAAGTTAAGAGTTTTAAAATTGAAGGACGTATGAAAAGCTTAGCATACGTTGGTTTTGTCTCGCAATTTTATAAAGATTTAATGAATCAATATAAAGAGACTAAAAAAATAGTTATTGATAAAAGTAAGGAAAAACAATTAGAGTATTTGTATCATCGTAAATTTACCGAAGGTTATTTATTTAATAGTAACAATATTATGAATTATGAAAGTAGTAATCACATAGGAGGTAAAATTGGAAAAGTAATAAATGTTAATAAAAATATGATACAAATCAAATTAAGTGAAGATTTAAATCAAGAAGATGGCATTAGATTTGTAAAAGCAAATAAGGGAATGATTGTAAATTATTTGTATGATAAAAATAAAAAATTAATAAATAAAGCTAGTAAGGGACAAATCATTTGGGTGGATAATAAATTAAACATCAAAACCAAAGATGAAGTTTTTAAAACTCTTAGTAGACAATTAGAACATTTTTATGAAAATATATCTATTCCTAAAATACCTATTTATGGAGAAATAGAAGTTAAAAAAGACGGTTTATGGGTTATGATAAGCGATAAAATAAATGTTGTCCAACAAAATTTTATGATTGTTAGTGAACCTAAAAACATTGTAATTACTAAAGAAGATATTCTAAGACAATTTAATAAATTAGGTAATACCCCATTTAGCTTTCTAAACTTAAAAGTAACTATTAAAGATAAAGTATTTATAAATATTAAAGATTTAAATGAAGCAAGAAGAACAATGATAAATTTACTTAAACAAAGGAGGATGAAGTAATGCATTCACAATTATATTTAAAATGGATGAATAATAAAGATACTATTCAAATGAAAAAAGATTATTTAGAAACAAATCAAACAATTGATAATTTTAAAAAAGAAGAAATAGAGTTATTATGGAATGATTCATATTATGGTAATATGTTTAAAAACGATATATTATATTTTGAAATTGAACGCTTAGTAAAAAGATTTTCTTTTGAAGAAATGCTTAGTTATTTAAAAGAAGCTCATTATGCTTTAAAAGTTAAAATATTTGGTTATTATGTAAAAAATTTTGACCAAGAAATCGATTCTTTAAAGCAAATAGCTAAACAAGATGATTTAAAATTTTTATTTGTTATTTATGCAAGAGAATTAATACCAAGAATAATGTTAAGTTTAAATAATCCCCTTGATTTTTATGATGAAAATATTTTAGAGGTTGTATTTAATTATTCTTATATGTTTCGCTTACCTTTAAAAACAAGATTTTATAATTGGATTATTGAAAGCCCCTTAGTCTTAGATTTAGTATTTAAAAATTTAGCTTTTGATGAATTAAATGGTAATATTTTTTTAGATATTGTTTATCATAGTGCTAATGGTAGCGAAATATATAATAAATATATTAAAGAAATAAGAGCTTGGCAAAGAAAAATAAATGAAGAACATGAAGTATTAAATAGAAAGATTAGTTTGTAACTGATGAATATAAGTGTTTTAATTAGAGAAGAATGGCAATTAGATATCGTAAAAAAATATCAAGTTAAAGATATATATTCAGATAATTTACAATTAGTTAAAAAGTTTCCTTTTATTTATTATCAAACTCCAAGAATATATGATAAAACAGTTTTTCCTAATAAATTACTAGTGACAGATATAGGACTTATTAGTGATAAAAAAGATATTATAAGTGATTATGCTTTAAATGTTTCTAATATAGAAAGTATTTTATATTTACAAAAGTTGGGGGTAAAAAAAATTACTTTAAGTGTTGAAGTTACTTTAGATGAATTAAAGTTTTTTCCTGATTTAAGTAATTATCCTGTAGAAGTTTTAATCTATGGAAAAGTAGTGGTAATGGTTTTAAAAAAACATAGTATATTAAATAAAGATGGCTATACTTTAGAAAATGATAATGAATTTTATGATGTTAAAATCGGGGATAATAAAGAAGTGATGATTTTTAGTTCGAAGCCAATTGATAATATAAAAGAAATTTTAGAATATCAAAAACACGGAATTAAAAATTTTCGTATTGACTTTTTTCGAGAATCTAAAGAAGAAATACAAAAAATATTGTCTATAGTAAGTAAAAAAATGTCAACTTAAAAAAAACTTAGTTTAATATTTTGAAAATTATTGATATATTAATTTAAAATGGAAAGAGGGATATTATGAAGCCACCAAAGGTTTTAGAACATATTAAACCAGCACATATTAGTTGCAAGAAAAGTGATATTGCTAAATATGTTATTATGCCAGGGGATCCCCTTCGGGCTAAATATATTGCAATGAATTTTTTATCTGATGCTAAACTTGTAAGTGATGCAAGAAATATGTTTATATATACAGGTTATTACAAAGGTTTAAAATTAACTGTTATGGGTTCTGGTATGGGTATGTCTTCAATGAGTATTTATGCCTTTGAATTATTTTATTTTTTTGATGTCGAGAAAATTATTCGGATTGGAACTTGTGGAGGCTTAAAAGAAAATATTAAAGTACCTGACCTTATTTTAGCTCAAAATAGTTATACGGAAGCTAATTTTGCTTATTCTTATAATGGCGATATGGCTCATATAGCTTATCCGTCTAAAGCTTTAAATGAAGTGATAAAGAAAACAGCCGAAAAATTAGAATATAAATTACATGAGGGAAGTGTAATGTGTACTATGCAATTTGGTTTTTATTCTGATAATGAACATGTTTTAAAAAGAGCCCCTAAAAATTTAGATATTATTGCCGAAGAAATGGAAAGCTTTGCTTTGTTTCACATTGCCCAAAGTTTTAATAAACAATCAGCTGTATTATTAACGGTTGTTGATAGTAAATTTGATAAAGAATTTATGTCTATTAAAGATAGAGAACAATCCCTAAATCAAATGATTACTTTAGCTTTAGAAACTTTTTTAAACGATAAGGAATGTCATGACTGAAGAAGAATTAGTTTTTTCACAATCCGTTAATATTTCTTTAGATAATAAAGGCATAAGTAAGGATAACGCCAAGTGTATTGATTGTGGGGCGTGTGCCAAAACTTGTTTAGAAGTATGTGGTATAAGAAGGGATGAGCATTTTTGTTTAGCTTGTGGCCAATGTATTTTGACTTGTCCAACTAAGGCATTAAAACCTAAGAGTATGGTTAATTATGTTAAACAAGCGATTTTAAATAAAAAAATAGTTATTGCTAGTATTTCTCCTGCAGTACGGGTAAGTATTGGGGATGCTTTTGGCTTTAAAAGTGGGGAGTTTTTATTAGAACAAACAGTAAGTTTATTAAAACACTTAGGATTTACGTATGTTTTTGATACTACTTTTGGAGCCGATTTAACAATTATGGAAGAAGCTCATGAATTCTTAGAAAGATTAAAAACAAATAAATTACCGTTATTTACATCTTGTTGTCCCGCTTGGGTAAAATATTGTAAAAAGAAATTTAAGGATTATGCTCCCTTATTATCAACTTGTAAAAGTCCTATTGGCATGCAACAGGCAGTTATTAAAAAATATTTTAAGGATAAAGAAATTGTAAATGTTGCCATTACCCCTTGTACGGCCAAAAAAGATGAAGATAATCAAATGGATTATGTTTTAACAGTTAATGAATTAGTTAATTGGGCTAAAGAAGAACATATTGATTTTAAAAATATTTTTAAGACCGAAGTTGATGTGCCATTTAAAAGTGGAAGTTTTTCTTCTTTAATATTTGGAAGTAGTAAAGGAGTTAGTACGGCTGTTTTAAAAACTGCTTATTATTTTATGAATAACAAACCCCTAGAAATGGATGAAATAGTCTTTAAAAATGTTGATGGTTATAAAGATATTTTAGAAGCAGTAGTTTATTTTGATGATTTTCCTATCAATGTTTTAGTTGTTTATAAATTAAGTAATATTTTCAAATTACAACAATTATTAAAGGTAAGTGATAAAACTTATCATTTAGTAGAAGTTATGAACTGTCCTTTGGGTTGTATTGGGGGTGGCGGTAATATAAAAAACGATGAGTCTTTAGAAAAAAGAAGTGAAGCCCTATTTAATCACCCTAATAAAATTATGGATAGTTATCAAAATGAAGAGGTAAAAAAAATATATGATTTGGATTTAGAAAAAGTGGGTAGTCAAAAAGCTATAGAGTTATTACATAGTCAAGATATGTAAAGTTTTTAAAAAACTAGAATAATTTCTAGGAGAAAAACTTTACTTTTTTTTGCCCTTTTTGTAATATAATGGTAGACAGTGGTAAGCTGTGGGAGAAAGTGGGGGATACTTATGTTTATGGGTGAATATCATCATACTATTGATGAAAAAGGCCGACTTGTCATCCCTACGAAATTTCGTTTGAAGTTAGGTGACGAATTTATTATCGCACGAGGAATTGAAAAATGTTTATACATTTATTCAAAAGAAGAATGGAACAATCTTGTTTCTAAATTAAATACATTGCCTTTTACCAAAAAGGATGCTCGTGAGTTTATTCGTAGCTTTTTCTCTGGTGCTACT
>CANQPR010000043.1 GCA_947625715.1 uncultured Bacilli bacterium | reverse complement strand
GAAAGTTTAAGTTATAATATTTCATATAAAAAAAAAGATTATGTCAGTTTTGATAATTATGTAATTAACGGTGATTCAAGTTCTGCTAATATTCGTGGTGAAATTTCCAATTTTGAAAATTGTAAACTAAGAAATTATTGTAATCATAATAAATGTTTAATTTTTAGAATTGCATTTTTAATATGATTTTAATATAATGTTTATGAAGAAAAAGGGCTAATAATATGTAATTTTTTAATCTCTCAATATTGCATATTATATGAAAGGAATGGTTAAAAATGAAAAGAAGGTATTTTTTTATGAAAAAATGGATACGTCTTTATATTCCAATTTTATTGATTGTATTTGGTTTATTTTATAAGAATGTTCACGCTTTGGAATCTTATAATATTCCTATAACGGTAATAAGGGATTATGATTGGGCAAATGAAGCATTAATTGCAACAAATGAAGTAAGAAAAGAAGTAGATAGAAACCCTTTGACAATGGATAGTAATTTACAAGAAGCAGCCATGAAAAGAGCAGCTGAAATTGCTGTCCATTTTGATCATACAAGACCTAATGGCAAATCATTTTATACAGCAGTTTCAACTCCAAGTGCCTCAGGTGAAAATATCTTATATGGATATAGAACAGGGAATTCTGGGGTAATGTATGGTTGGAAAGAATCACCTGGACATTATAGAAATATGGTTAATAATGATTATAAATCAGTTGGTATTGGTGCAGTTGCTGTAGATTATAGTGGTTCAAAAACCTATTTTGCTGTTCAGATATTTTCAAGAGATGATGCTTTAAGTACTCCAAATAAAACTGGACAAAGTGATACAATGATTGAATATGTAGAAAGTATTCCACAATATATACATGATTTTAATTTGTATCATAGTTCTTATAATGGTACGACAGAACATTACTATGTTGGTATAGGAGAAACATTGAATATTAAAAATGCTTATTACATTAGTGATGAAGATACCAAAGCAACTGTTGATATTTCTAATGTTGAATTTAATACTTTAAATAGCCCTTATTTAAGTTTAAAAAATGGTTTGATAATGGGAGTAAAAGAAGGCCAAACAAGTTTTAAAGCCTCTATGTTTGGTATGGAAAAAGAATTTTTAATTGATGTAGGTTATATAATGGAAAGTTTTAGTGTAAATGATATGACTGTAAAAATAAATGAAACCAAAAAAATTAGTCCTACTGTCGTTCCTAGTAATGCGACAATATATTCTGTGACCTATACATCAAAAAATCCGGAAATTGCTAAAATAGAAGATGATAAAATAATCGGGGTTTCCAAGGGAAGTACCACAATAAATGTTTCAGGAATGTCTATAAATAAAAGTTTTCGTGCATCTTTTAACGTAAAAGTAGAAGAAGATATTCATTTAAATTTAAATAAAACTCAATATCAATTTAATAGTTTAAATGAAACTTTAAAGTTAGAAGCAACTTTAAGTAATGGAAGTAAAGCTAATGATGTAACTTGGAAAACAAATTCAGAATTAATTGCTAGTGTAAATAATGGATTAGTAACACCAAAAAGAGGTGGATTTGTTCGGGTAACTGCGACTTCTAAATATGGTAG
Organism: uncultured Bacilli bacterium; assembly: GCA_947625715.1. Lineage (GTDB taxonomy): Bacteria > Bacillota_I > Bacilli_A > RF39 > UBA660 > Ventrenecus. The sequence goes on along the minus strand of CANQPR010000043.1, from coordinate 9,858 downwards.
TGCAACTTGCTTGGTATATGTAAGTGTACCAGTCACTTTAAGTGATGGTTCTAAAGGATACATTGGTGACATAAATAAAGATGGAAATATAAATTCAATTGATTCATCGATGTTACAAGATTATTCTATATCTGCAACTTATGATGAAAATATTAATATTTTAGGAGATATAAATAACAATGGCTATATTGATTTAGAAGATATAACTAGTATTTTAGATATATATAATGATAATTTTTTCTATCCAAATGGTTATAAAGAAATAAAAAGTGTTAATTTAAATAAAAATAATATTACTTTAAAAATTGGCGGAAAAGATACTTTAGTAGCGACTATTAATCCAACTGATACTACTGATAGTCAAACTCTAACCTGGAAAAGCGATAATCTAAGTGTTGCAAGAGTTGATGGAAAAGGTGAAATTACGGGAATTGGAAATGGAACTTGCACAATTACTGTAACAACAAGTAATGGCAAAAGTGCCGAAGCTACAGTAAAAGTTGGAACAGGAATAACACCATATATAAAAGGGGACTTAAATGAAAATGGTAAAATAGAAGTAATAGATGCTGTGGAAGCATTATACTATGCTCTAGGGAAAAGAGAGTTAACTAATCATAAAATAGAAATAGGTGATTTTAATAACGATCAAAAAATTACAGCTATTGATGCTGTAGACATTTTAAGATTATACATGAAGTAAAGGATTGTATTAATGGCAAAACTTAAATTAAAAAAGGAGTATAAATTATTTATTTTAAATTTTATATTAATATTACTCATTATAATTTTTATTTTATCTTCTTATAATTATTTTCATAATTTATTTGAAGATAAAAAAAATAATAATTTGTATCAAGAAATTATTAATGATTATACAATTATTAATGAAATTGATAATTCAAATGATTATATTGATATAAAAAAATTAAAAGAGGTAAATTCTGATGTAAAAGGTTGGATTTCAATTACTAATACTAATATTAATTATCCAATATTACAGGGAAGCAATAATAATTATTATTTAAATAGGGATATAAATAAAGAATATAATCGTAATGGTTCAATATTTATGGATTATCGAAATCATGAATTTAATGATAATAATACCATAATATATGGTCATAATATGAATACCGATGCCATGTTTAGTGATTTAATTAAAATAATAAATGGTAATTTAGGAAATAAAGTAAGTATTAAAATTACAACAATAGATAAAGAAATAACTTATGATATTTACAAGACTTATTTAGTTTCACCAACTGATGAATTACCATTAGACATTAATAAAAATAACTATGATTTATCTTCTTCTAATTATATATATAATAAGATAGAAGATAAAACACTCACACTATCAACATGTAATAATAATGGAAAAAAAAGAATTATTGTTCATGCCATAAAAAGCCAAGAAAAAAATCTTGTCAATTAAAGAATAAAGTGATAAGATTAAGGTGATAAATTCGAATAAATGAAAGGGTGAAAATAATGAAAAAATTGCCAAAAATATCATTATTTATACTTATACTTTTAGTGTTTGCAATACCAATTTATGTATTAGCAAATCAAAATTCAGTATTTACTGTAGCGGTCAAAACTGCTGACGGGGGGGGGGTACTTACTGAAGTCCATCCAGGAGATACGATTGTCTTAGATGTTGGTTTAAAAGGGGCAACAGAATATGCCGCAATTGGTATAGAAGTACCAGTTGATACAAGTGCTTTTGAAATTGTTAGTGTAGAAGAACCAGATGAAACAGAGTATGCAAGATATTATACAACTTTTGGAGCACACGCTGCTGCAGCTTCTAATGATAAAACTAAAGGTATGTTTACTGCTTCTTTTGCTAAAGCTAATGCTATAAATACCAATTATAATGGTGCATTTGGTAAAATGACTTTAAAAGTCAAAGATAATGCTTCAGGTGATTATGAATTTAAAGCAACAGTAACCGAATTTAAAAAGAAATTAAGTGAAAATGCTGGTGATGATGAAGATATTACTACTTACACAACTGAAACGGGTAAAATTAAAATTCTTGTTCCAGCAACTGGTATTAATGTTCAAGAAGAAAATGTTGATTTATATTGGGGTGATACCTATCAAATAGATGTTACACCTATACCAGCAAATACTACTACGTCTAAAGATGAAAGTTATAGTATTTTAAGCGGAGAAAGTGTTACAGTTTCTCCTACTGGCAAAGTTGAAGCAGTTAAAAATGGTGAAACAAAAGTAAAAGTTAGTGCATATGGTTATGATAAAACTATTACTTTTAATGTAACTAATCCAATTAAAGAACTACAATTAGACCAATCAGATGTTGAATTAAAAATATTAGATAAGCAAAATAATGGTGGTGGGATTACTTATGGAAGTATTGATGTGACACCAAATATTGTTTTACAAAATCCTGCTGGCAACTCAAGCGATGATGAAACTATTACTTGGGAAAGTAAAGCAAGTTCTATTGCTAAAGTAGAAAATGGCAAAATAACTGCTGTTGGTGGTGGAACAACCCAAATTATTGCTAAAACTACTACTGGAATTTCTGCCAGTGTTAATGTAACTGTTAAAGTTCCAATAACCAGTGCATCAATAAGTGAAACTGGAGATATTACTTTAAATCGTGGAGCTACAAAAGATTTAAGTGTTACATATTATCCACTAAATACAACTGATAATAAAACAATTAAGTGGGAAAGTACTAAACCACAAGTTGCTACAGTAAATAATGGTAAAGTAACTGCTGTTAGTGGTGGTGATACAGTAATTAAAGCATCTATTGGCGAATATAATTTTGAAGTAAATGTTCATGTATTTGTTGATATTGATTCCTTAGATATCTTAGATGAAGATTTCTCATTAATAGCACCACAAACTAAGAAATTAAATTTACAAATTAATCCTAGTGATACAAGTGAAAAAAGTAAAATTACTTGGGAAAGTAATCATGGAGATATTGTAAGTGTTGATCCTGATGGAACTGTTCACGCTTTACAACCTGGTGATGCAACAATTACAGTAAAATATAATGATAAAAGTGATTCAGTTAATATTAAAGTATTAATCCCAATTGATTCAATTACAATATTACCAAATAGTGATATTACAATGAATAAAGGAGAATCACAAAATCTTAGTGTTAACATTCAACCAGCTAGTGCTGAAGAAGATAAAACTGTAACATGGGAAAGTGATAATCCTAATGTTGCTACTATTGATAAAACTAGTGGTTTACTAAAGGCTGTTGGCGGTGGAAGGGCAACAATTACAGCTCGTTTAAAAAATGGCAAAACAGCAACTGCTACAGTTACAGTAAAAGTACCAGTAACAGAAGTAATTCTTGAAGATGGTAAAGAAAGTATTAATGTAAATAAAAATACTACTAAAAATATTAAAATTAAAATAAACCCTAGTGACTATACTGATAAAACTCCAATTCACTGGGAAAGTTCTAGTGAAGAAGTTGCCAGAATTAATCAAAATGGTGAAATAACTGCTTTAAGTAATGGTCAAACTATTATAACAGCTACAAAAGATGGAAAAAGCGATACAATTATTGTTTATGTAATTACTCCAATTGAAAGTGTTGTTATAAATGAAAAAAGTGGTTTAACAAATAATACAATGCAATTAGAAAAAAATCATGAAACTAATTTAACGGCTACTGTAAATCCTAGTGATACTAACGAAGAATATACTTTAAAATGGTCAAGTAGTGATGATGATATAGCTTCTGTTAGTGCTAGTGGCGTTGTAACTGCTAAAAAAGCTGGTACTGTAACAATTACAGCAACAGCTAATAATAAAAGTGATAGTATCAAAGTAAATGTATTTGTGCCAATAAGCTCATTTACAACAACTAAAGAAGATATTGAGATTATTAAAGGCAAAACTTTTAAAGTTTCTTATCAAATAAATCCTAGCGATGCAACTGAATCTAAAGTTATTGCTTGGTCTAGTAGTGAAAATTCTGTTGCAACTATAAATAGTGAAGGAGTTATTACGGCTTTAAAGGAAGGTACTACAGTTATAACTGGTATATTAAAAAATGGAATGAGCATTAATATAAATGTTACAGTTAAAATTATTCCTTTAGATGATATCGAAATATCTGCACCTGAAGAAATGTTAAAAGGTAATACCTATGATATAAAAGTAACGCCCGATCCTATTGATACTACAGAATTAAATAATGTGTTATATAGTTCTAGTGATGAAAGTATTTTAACCGTTGATGAAGATGGTAAAGTTACAGCTTTAAAAGAAGGCGAAGCAAAAATAAAAGTTACTGTTGGTGAAATTGAAAAAGAAGTAACTATTAAAGTTAATGAAATTCATGTTGAAAAGATTCAAATTAATTCTCTTGATGAAATTACAGTTGGAAATGGTGGTAAATTAGGTGTAAATGCTTATCCATCAAATAATACTGATAATTTAACATATACTTATGAATCAAGCGATGAAAGTATTTTAACAATTGATAAAAATGGAAATTTTAAAGCTCTAGCTAGTGGTACAGTAACAATTACTGTTACAGCATCAAATGGTCAAAAACAAACTATAACTGTTAAAGTAATACCAGTTGAAGAAGAATTAAAAGCAGATGAAAATATTACAAATAATAATGATATTACTGATAATGAAAATATAATAAGCCCTCAAACAGGTGCTACATCAAATATTGTTAATTTGATTTTATCCATAATTTCTTTAGGATTAATTGGAGTATTTGGATATGCAAAACATAAAATCATTAAAAATAATTAATATAATATTTATCATATTAATTAACACTTTTTTTATAGAAAATATTGATGCAGTAGAATTACCCACTTTTGAAGTGGGTAATTCGCTTGTTAAAATTGGTGAAGAAATTGAAGTTCCAATTGCTATTAAAAATAACGTTGGTTTTAGTGTAATTGGAATGAAAATTGATTTTGATGAAAACAGTTTAACATATATTGATGGAGAAATGCTTGGCTTTGAAAATTTTAGTATGAAAGATTTAGCTATAAATGATTCAAATATTATTTCTTTCTATGCTATTTCTTTTAATGAAGTATATACTAATAACCAAAATCTTTTATTACTAAAATTTAAAGTTAATGAAGATGCCATTGATAATGATATTAATTTAGATGTTACTGATTATGCAACTAGTGAATTAGAAACTTTAGAATATCAAGTAATTAATGGAAGAATCACAGTTACAAATTCTAAAGAAGAACAAAATGATAACAATAAAACTGAAACTAAAACAAGTGAAGAAGATAATTCAAAATCAGTTATTGATAGAAGAATAGAAAAAGTAAAAACTGGGAAAAAAATTTATTATAATCTTGAAAATAATCATAAATTAGAATCTTCAAATACTGATATTGCAGTAATTAATGAGGATAATACTATTACTTTTAATAAAACTGGAGAAGTAGAAATTGTTGAAACAAATGAATATGGTGAAATAGTTAATACTAAACAATATAATGTGATAAAAAAAAGACCAATTATTTATATTATTATGATTTTAATTTTATTAGTATTTATATTAATTATAAAAATAATTTATAATAAAAATAAGAAGTCAAAAAATAGCAAAAATTTACATTAAAAAATATAATATTTTTTTTATTAATTGATATGTTATCTAGTAAGGTATATTATAATATTGATTTTGCTATTGATGAAAAAATTGAATTATGGAAAATTAAGTGAAATTAGTATGCTTGATTTATAAAAAAACTTATTTTCTACACAATTTTTTGAATTAAAAAAATTGTGCTAAATTTATTGAAATTTATAAATATTTGGGTATAATTGTAAGTAATTGGTATTTAGGAAACTTTAGAAGCCCTAAGTCAATTATTCCTAACTCTTTTAAAGAGTTAGGTTTTTTGATGCCGTGCATGGCATATATCTAGTTGGTGGAAACACGCGTAGGTAAAGGCGAAGTGTTAAAGAAGCGCAAAGCATCAATCATGAGATTAAAAAAGGAAGTATGTAACAAAATTGATGGCTAACGAACAGAAACTTACTAAAAGGAAGAGTACCAAGCGTATCTTGGGAACGTGCCTCAAAAAGTGTGACCTATGAGCAAAATTAGAAAAATATAAATAGATATGGAACTTTTAGAAAAAGTACTTTTTAAAGACAATTTAAATAATTCTTATAAGCCAGTTTACAAATAATCCATAAAAAAATTAATTATTGAAATAGTACAAGAACAGTTAAAGTATATCATTTAAAAAAAGATAATAGTAAAAATACAAAATATATTATTGAAATTCAAAAAAATTCTTTAATACAAGACTTAATTTTAGAAAGAATAATATTTAATTTATAAAACATTGTTCTTTTTCTTTTTTTTAGTTCATACAATTTATGGAACTGGAGGATAAATCTATGTATGAAATATCAGAATTTTATGCAGTAGATGGAAATAATTTAAAGGATTTATTAAAAAGTTGTATTTATAATTATTATGTTAAAAATAAAGATAAAATTTTGTATTCGAAAAATTTGCAAAATCAAAAAAATCATCGCATAGTGAAGCCAACTAATAAGTATGAAATATTGTCTAAGAAAGGAGTAAACAATGTACAGACGGTACAATAATGACAATATTAATTACAAAATTGGTTTATATATAAGATTATCTCGTGAAGATGGTGATGATTTAGAAAGTGAATCAGTAACTAATCAAAGAAGTCTATTAATGGGTTTTTTGAAAGCAAATGGATTACAAATAGTAGATGAGTATGTAGATGATGGTTATTCTGGTGGTAATTTTAATAGACCTAGTTTTCAAAAATTAATCAAAGATATAGAAGATGGTCGTATAAATATGGTACTTACTAAAGATTTATCAAGATTAGGTAGAGATCATATTCAAACAGGTTTTTATGTTGAAAATTATTTTCCAGAAAAAGGTATTAGGTATATTGCAGTAAACGATGATATAGATACTTTTTATGAAACAAGTGGTAGTGATATGATGCCATTCAAATTGAGTATGAATGATATGTATGCTAAAGATATTTCTAAAAAAGTTCGTTCTAATTTACTGCAAATGAAAAAAGACGGAAAGTTTTGTGGAAGTGTTCCTGCTTATGGTTATATGAGGCATCCAGACAATAAACATCAATTAGTACCCGATCCTAAAACTGCACCAGTAGTTAAAAGAATTTTTGACTTATATATAAGTGGTTATGGTAGTTGTGCAATTGCTGAAATATTAACTAAAGAAGAAATACCGACACCTATTATGTTAAAGAATAAAGAAAAATCTTTAAACAAATGTAACTATCCACAAATTTGGAAACATTGCTCTGTTGGAAATATCCTTAAAAATCCAATATATACTGGAGTTCTTATTCAACACACTTCGCAAAACATTAATTATAAAATTAAAAAAAGGAAGAAAGTTGATAAAAGTGAATGGTGTATAAAGGAAAATGCCCATGAACCATTAATTTCAAAAGAAACTTTTGAATTAGCTCAACAAATCAAAGATAAGTCAAATATTTATAGTAAAGATAGAAGAAACGTCGAATATATTTTATCAAATTTTGTGTATTGTAAAGATTGTGGAGCAAAAATGAGTATTAGTTATGATAAAAAAAGAGATCGTGTAACAATGAATTGCAATAACTATAGGAAGTTTAGTAAATATCATATATGTTTTTCTCATCATATGAATTATACTAAATTAGAAAAAACAGTTTTTAATAAAATTAGAGATTTATCAATACAATATATGGAAGATAAAGAAGAATTTGAAAAAATAATTAAACAAGATTATGTAGATCCAAGATGTGAACTTAATAAGAAAATAGATACTTTAACTAAAAGTGTTGAAAAGCTAAAATTAAAGCAAGATTCATTGTATGATGATAAATTTAATGGTGTTATTAATGTTGACACTTATCAAAGATTATATAGCCAAACTGATGAACAAATAAATATAGCCAATAAAAAAATAAAAAAATATCGAAATGAAATAAGTTCTATAAGTGATGAGTCAGTAGTATTTGCAGATTACTTAACAGTAGTAGAAAACTTTTTAGAAATGAAAAATCCAACTAAAGAAATGCTTAATAAATTAATTGACAAAATCTATGTAACAAAAGATAAAAAATTAGAAATTCATTATAGAATTTCCAAAAGTGAAGTATTAGTTTAGCACTGCTTAAATGGTGTGCATATATTTTTTGATTTTTGGGTATCACTTTTTAGGTTCACGGTGGTTTAGTGAATCAGTACCCTTTATAGAAGCGGCGCAAATTGGGACTGAAAAAGTAATTAAAGATCATTCTACTATAGGTATTGTCGTTACTACTGATGGCTCTTTTGGTGAATTAAAAAGAACTGATTATTTAGAAGCCGAAGAAAAAGTTATATCTGAGCTAACAAACATTGGTAAACCGTTTATAATCGTTTTAAATACGGCTCATCCCAATGCCATCGAAACCAAAGCTCTTACTGAAGAATTAAAAGAAAATTATCATGTTCCTGTTTTAGCTATATCAGTTGAAAAAATGAGTGAAACAGAAATATTAGAAATTTTAAAAGAAGCTTTATATGAATTTCCAGTAACCAATATTTCCGTTTCTATTCCTAAATGGGTATCTGTCTTAGCAAATGATAATGAAATCAAAAAACATTATATTGAAAAAATGAAAGAAAGTGTTGCTCCAGTAAATAAAGTTCGAGATGCTCTAAATATTTTGGATAATTTTAATGATTCTTTATATATTAATAAAGCTTATATATCTAATTTAGATACCGCAAGTGGTGAAGTAAATCTTCGTTTAGATAGCAGTGATGAACTATATCAACAAGTCTTAAAAACACTAGTTGGCGATGCCGCATCTTCAAAAGCCGGATTATTAAAAATCTTCACTACTTACGCCGAAGGAAGAGAAGAACTAGATAGTTTAAAAAATGCCATTAAAATGGCTAAATCAACCGGTTATGGAATAGTTTATCCAACTCTAAAAGATATGAAATTAGATACCCCACAAATAATTAAACAAGGTTCTAGATATGGTGTAAAACTAAAAGCTGTTGCAAGTAGTATTCACTTAATGAAAGTTGATGTTGAAAGTACCTTTGAACCAATAATTGGTAGTGAATTGCAAAGTAAAGAGTTAATAAATTATTTAATGAAAGATTATCAAACCGATCCATCTAGTATTTGGAAAAGTGAAATTTTTGGCCGTAGTTTAGATGTTATCGTAAAAGAAGGAATTCAAGCTAAACTTTCCATAATGCCTGAAAATACCCGCTATAAATTGAGTCAAACAGTTACTAAAATTGTCAATAAAGGGTCAAGTAACTTAATTGCATTTGTCATATAAATCAAAAAAAGTGCCAAAAAGTGCTTTTTTTCTTGCAATTAAGGATGTTTTTTGATAGTTTAAAGATGTAAGGGTAATATCCTTACAAATGTTATAATACAAAAGGAGGAAGTATTAATGACAAAATCAGAATTAATTGACTTTGTTAGTGAACAAGCTAACATGACAAAAGCAGAAGCAGGCCGTGCTTTAGATGCTGTATTAGATGGTATTGTTGACGGCTTAAAAGAAAAAGGAGAAGTTGTTCTAGTTGGTTTTGGTAAATTCTCTGCAAAGAAACGTGCTGCAAGAGATGGCATTAATCCTGCTACAAAAGAACCAATTCATATTCCTGCTAAAATGGTAGCAAGTTTTAAAGCTGGAAGCAAATTAAAAGAAGCTATTAAATAAGGGAATTTAATTACAAAAACATTGGCTCTAAATAATTTAGTGGGGAGCAAAATTTCATTAAAGCATTATAAAATAAGGGTTTGTCCCTTATTTTTTGCAT
>CANQPR010000042.1 GCA_947625715.1 uncultured Bacilli bacterium | reverse complement strand
CCAAGTGATTCACACCTAGAAAGCCACAAATTGTAAGAATTGTTAAAATAACTACTTTTCAATCAATTTGTTTTTAAGTATGTTTGAAAAACATATCTTTTTTTATGCCTTTTGATAATTAAATTTTAAAATTTTACATAAAAAAAACTCTATACTTCAATAAAAAGTATAGGTTGAATTTTTTAATTTATTAAATTATACTTTTGAATAGGTAGGATATATCTTCTACTTAATTGTTTAGTTGTGTAAATAGATTAGTTTTTAAAAATATCATCTATTGAAAAAGGCTTGTATATTTTTGTTAAACTATATAAGAATGTTGTGGTAATTAAATTACGTGCATTCTCATAGTGAGCATAACCAGATTGACTAGTATTTAGATGTTTGGCAACTTCTTTTTGGGTCATATTGTTTATTTCTCTTAGATGTTTTAGCTTTTTTGATATTTTATTTAAATCTATTTCAAAAGTGCTTGTTATTTCCTTTTTATTGCTTAAACCAAATAGGTAATCTAAACTATAATTGTAATAATTAGCATATTTTATCAAATTTTTTAAAGGAATAGTATCTTTGCCTGTTTCCCAACCAGATACAGTGGAATTAGCAACAGGAAATATTTTAGCAACATCAATTTGTTTAAGATCTAAACGTTCTCTACTTTCTCTTAAATTTTTAATTATCATAAAAAAACACCATGGTTATTATTTCATGATGCTAACTTTCTGTAAGAAAAGTGGGGGAAATAGACTGTTTCAACTAAACAAATCATCTATTGAAAAGGGTTTATAAATTTTCGTTAAAGTTATAAGAAAAGAGGTGGGAATTAAATATCGAGCGTTTTCATAGTGAGCATAACCAGCCTGACTAGTATTTAAATATTTAGCAACATCATTTTGGGTCTTTTTGTTGCTAATTCTTAATTCTCTGAGTTTTAATGCTAACTTATTTAAATCAATTTTGATATTGCTATTTCTAAATTTGTTTTTGGAAAGACCAAATAAATAATCTAAACTGTAATTATAGTGATTAGCATATTGAATTAGTCTTTCTAATGGAATGGTATCTTTACCTGTTTCCCAACCAGATACAGTTGAATTAGTAACAGGAAATATTTTAGCAATATCAGTTTGTTTTAAATCTAAACGTTCTCTACTTTCACGTAAATTTTTAACAATCATATTCTCACCGATTTAATTATTTCACTAAGGATAAATCAGATGTTGAAAGTGGGGGAAATAGACTACTAGAAAGGATTGCAATGATAAGAATACTTTATTGGATTAAACATTTTATTTATTGCAGATTTAATGAATGGGTTTATAAAATAGAAATTTTATTTAGGCAATGCAAGAAAAATTTAAATTATAAATTAATGAAAAACAAATTAGAAAATTATGAAAATAGAAAATGCTTTGATACATAGAATTTTATATTATTGTGATATTAATAATTTAAGTTTAAACGCATTAGCAAATAAATGTGGCATAACCCAAAGTACATTAGAAAATATAATAAATGGTAATTCTAAGAATCCTAAAATTTTAACTATAGTAAAAATATGCTTTGGCTTAAATATCAAAATGAAAGATTTTTTTGATAGCAAGTGTTTTGAAAATTTTGAATTTGAAGATTTAATTTAACGGGAGGAAAAGCAAAAATGTTAGAAAAAGTTATTTTAAGATTAATTGAAGTTTGTAAAGAAAAGAATATTATTACAAAAAAAGTATCATTAAAAAATAAAAATGAAATGGATAGTTTTATTGATGTTTTGTCAAATAAAACTTGCATTCCAAAATTAACATATAAAAAACTTTTTTATGGAAAATATAAAACAATTAGAATTGATTTATTAAATATAATATGTAAAGATTTAAATATAAAGATGGAATATTTTTTTGATTCAGATCTATTTTAAATAAGTATATTACATATAAATAAAATTTAATAAATAAAAAAAATCAATGATATTTAAAATTGATAATTAAGTAAAATTAAAAAAATTAAAATTAAGCTGCCATACATTAAAATTATAAAAAAACTAAAAAGCTGGCAATGTGGCTGGCACTTTTAGAGGCTAAAACACTAGTAAATAAAAGGAAAAATGAAACATGGCTGGCACTTTTTAACTAAATTGCCAGCTTTTTTGCAAGTGCAAAAAAGGAATGACACCATAAAAAAGCTAACTTTTTCCTAGGGAAAAAGGCTTTTATGGTGTCCAACACTTATGCTCATTGAAAATAATCAGTGAATTTTAAGAAAAAAAGTAAAAAAATGCCAGCCAATAATTAAAAAAGTTCTTGATTTTTTTATCAGTTAGAGTGATTAATAATGAAAGACAAATTTGATTTTATTGGTATTTAAAATTCAAAATAATAAAAGAGATGATATTGATTGAATAGTTATAAGTAGAATTTTAAATTGTCTTTAAAAATTGAATTTAAGTGGTAAATAGAAAGGATGAAAAAATGAAAAGTGAAGTAAGTTATTCAGTTGCAAAAACTGAAAATGAATTTAGAAAGTTGAAAGATTTTCAAAAATTATATTATGTAAGCATATTATTAAATCATTTATATAATGGATTAATTAATGAGGGAAACTATTCTTCAGAAGATGAATCGTATGAAAATAATGCTGAAGTATTAACGTCAGAATTGATAAACTTAGATGACCCAATGAAATTGGCAACAAATCTTTTAGTAGTTGGTTCTAAAATGGAAAATAAAATAATAAATCCAAATGGTATAGATATTGAACCGTATATTAATGAAGTTGATAAATTAGGAATAAATAATTTTTATAAATTAAATTATAAAGATAAAATTGATTTTTTAACGGATATTATTTATATAATTAGTGAAATAGAAGAAGTTGGCAAATTAAAAATTAATTTTAATGATATTATAAATGAGTTATTAAATTATTCAAAAAATATATTTGAAGATGATAAAGAAAATATGTTAGAAATAGAAGAAAATAATTGTTTTTATGCCGAGAAAATCTGTTTACTATAGGCATTTAAAATTCTTAATGCTTTTTGCTAAGCAATAAAATTTTTTTGTTGCTTAGCATATTAAAAAAAAGAATTTAAAATGGGTTCCTATAGTCAACAGAGGAATTGGAATAAAAAAAGTAAAAAGTTTTTAAATAAAATTTTGTTAAAAAAATCATCTATGATTACTTTCATAAATGATTTTTTTTTAATAGCAAATTTAACTTGCATATATCAAAAATATCATTTAAATTAATATTTGTTAGATAACTTTTTGATAAAAAACAATTAAGAATTTTTTATTTAAATGTGACCTTTTTATAAAAATAAGTATCTTTATTTATGAATCGATTCAAAGGAAGTGGTAGCATAATAACTAATTCAAAAAAAATTATTAATATAGATGAAATAATTGATTGCTATAGTAATTATGTTTATAAAGTTATTGATAATATTGTTGGAAAATCACTAACATATCAAGATAAGGAAGAATTAGTATCGGATACTTTTTTCTTATTATGGAAATACCAAGACAATATAAAAACTGATTTGAAATCATATTTAGGAAAAATTGCTAAAAATTTATCATACAAAAAAATAAAATCAAATACAAAATTTGATGAATATGATGATCGATTCATTGGAAAAGAAGTTAATTTAGAAATAAATATAGATTTGGAAGGAATATTGTCTAAATTAACATTAGAAGAAAAAGAAATTTTTAATTTATATTATATAGATGGTTATAAATTAAAAGAAATATCTAAAATGAAGAATAAATCTTTAAGTGCAATCAAAATGAATTTGTTTAGGCTTAGAAAAAAATTAAAGGAGGTCATTGATAATGAAAAATATTGATATAGAAAGCATAAAAAATAAAACTAATAATAAAATTGGTTATTATAATTTTAAAGAAGAAAGTATCAAAAAAAGTCAAATACGTAAAGGTATTTATACTACCCTAAGTATAGTTTTGATATTAACTATAAGTACATTTACAGTTAATGCTGCAACTAATAATGGAATAGTAAATTTGATTAATAAAATTATTAAAGTAAATAATAAAAATACAATAGCTGAAATTTACGAAGTACCATCACAAGAAGTCTATAGTAAATGTGAGGGTAAATATGTAACTACTGATTCAGAAAAATGTATTAAATATTCACCAATTAAAGATTATGATGGAAATGAAAGTACAATATGTTATCCATTAGATACAGAATTTGATAATATAGAAATATTTTATGATGAAAATAATCATTTTTCTGGTTTTCATATCACTGGTACAAGTAATGGTGAATATTTTGATGATTATTTAAATGATAGCAACTAAAATTTAATTGTAACTTTTAGAAAGTTTTTATAAACATTATAGTAATGATAGTTAATATCTTTCTATTTAAAATATTTAAGTAAAATAAAGAATACTAACTTCAATGTGTTAAGTATTCTTTTTATATAAGTTACATTGATATTTTCACAAAATTTTTAAAAATCATGATATAATACTAAAAAATAGTTGAGATGATAAAAAAGTTTTTATGGGAGGAAAAATGGAAGTACAAAAGCTAGAAATTAAAAATTTAACTAAAGATTTTCAAATGAAAAGTGAAAAAATTATTGCTTTAAAAGATGTTAGTTATACTTTTTATCCAAATAAGTTATACGTTATTATGGGTCATTCAGGAAGTGGTAAATCAACGTTATTAAATATTTTAGGAACTCTTAATAACCAAACAAGTGGCAATTATTTTATTAATAATCAAGATGTATCAACTTTTAAAGAAGAAGATTTATGTCAACTTAGAATGTCTTGTTTTGGTTTCATATTTCAAGATTACTGTTTAGATCCAAATTTAAAATCTTTTGAAAATGTAATTTTGCCTATGTATATTAATAAAGAAATAAAGAAAGAAGAATATGAAAAACGAGCATTACAATTATTAGAATATGTCAATTTAAATAATCGTAACGAACATTACCCTAAAGAATTATCTGGTGGGGAACAACAAAGAGTTGCGATTGCAAGATCTTTAGCTAATAATCCAAGCGTTATTTTAGCTGATGAACCAACAGGAAATTTAGATGAATCAAATGAAGAAATAATTTTTAAAATTTTAAGAAAACTTGCTGATGAGGGAAAATGTGTTATCGTTGTTAGTCATAATCAAAGTATTTTAAAATATGCTGATACAGTTTTATATATGAAAGATGGTCAATTAGGTGATAGCCATGAATAATATGTATAAGACATCTTTAAAACATTTAAAGACAAAAGAAAATATAATATTTTTAATAATTACTGTTTTAATATTTTTAGCTTTATATATTCTTTTAACTATAGCTTATTTTGTAATTGATTATCAAAGAGATTTACAAAAATATAGTGTTGATTCTCGAAGTTTAATTGTTTATAATGATAATAAAAGTGAACAACAATTAGATGAAATTAGCAATATTTCACACGTTATAGTAAATGTAAGTAATAAATATTATAGTCCTTTTTATACAGATTTAGATGAATTTACTACTGGTGATGAGCAAGGTTATGGGTCAATTAAAGCTATGCTTACTAAAGATGACGTAAAAATAATAAAAGGAAGAAATGTTTTGAATGATTATGAAGTAGTTGTTCCTGTTAGATTCTATCCTCACGATGAATTTAGTGTTGAAAAAAAGGACTATAAAAAAAATATTTTAAATGGTAATGATTTAATTGGTTCAGAAATTAAAGTTAGAGCAAATATAATAACTGCCCATACTGCCCGTATTAATCATCGTGATCCAGATTATGAAGAAAAAATGGAAGAAATCATAAATCAAAATCCAATTATTACTTTTAAAATTGTTGGAACTTATGATTCAAAAGATAATTTAGTGGAAATGAATACTTTTTATGGCACAATGGGTGCAATAGATTTATTAGCAAGTGATATAAGTGTTGGAGGATACGCAGTTTATGTGGATGGTACTGAAGAATATACTGATAATTATTATGAAGATCGTTTAGTAAGAGTAGATGAATATAAAAATTATGAATATGTTAAAACTGAATTAGCAAAAAAGGGTTATTCCTTTAGTGAAATTTTTGAAATAGATAAAACTATAGATTTATTCTTCTATATTCCTCTTTCTATTTCAGTTGTTTTGATAATTATAATTTTTGCTTTAATTTATAATTTTATCTTAAAAAAATATCGTATTCGTCATATAAATATTGGACTATTAAAAGCTATTGGATATTCAAACAAACAAATTAATAAAATTGAGTTAGTAGAAAATTTAATAATTACAATTATAAGTGTCGTCTTATCTTTTATTATATATTTAATAGTTTATTTTATAGTAACTAATTATTTCTTAGGTAGATTTGATTACTTTAGTGTTATTGTGGAAATTCCATATCTATACAATTTAATTTTAGTTTTAATTGCTTTATTGTATATTATATTTATCAATAATAAAATTGGTAAAAAGTTTTTAAAGTATCCAATAAGTGAATTATTAAAGGAAGATTAGAATGTTAGTATATATAAGTTTTATTAGAAAAAAAATTACTAAAATATATTTTTTGATTTATACATTGTTATTAATAGCTTTATTTGTTTTATTATTTGCTAGTAAAAATTTTGAAATATTAGAAAACAATACTTATGATGGCTCATTTATTGAAGTAAAAAGTGATAACATTGTTGAATTAAAGAAGAACAAAAATATTAAAGATTATTTTTTAGCTTTAAAATTAAAAGATGGTTTTGAAGAAATATATTTAATTGGCAATAATGAATTAAAAGAAAATGAAATTATTTTACCAAACCATTTTCAAAATTCGCTATCTAAGGAAGAACCAGTAGAACTAGAGTTAAATAAAACTTATGAATTTAATATTAAAAACTTTGATAGTAATAAAAATAATTTTTCATTTGTAAACGTATCAAAAAAGATAATAGAAGATAATAAATCTTTTTCCCATAGTTATATTATTATTTTAAATAATTGGTTAAAGAAAGATAAAACGATAAAAAAATTAGAAGATAAATATGGAATAGATAATGTTGTATTTCAAAGGCATTCTAGTAGTGAAAATTATGAAACATATATAAATATTGTAAAAGTATTAATATTAGTTTTGCTATTTATTTTTATAATTATTCTTTTAACTACTTGTTTTAATATAGTACAAGATGAACATAAAAAGAATGATTTATACTATAAATTGGGATATAGTAAAAAGAAAATTTTGAAATTTAATTTAATAAAAATAATTATTTTAATAATATTATCCTTTGTCATTGCCTTAATATTTTCATCAATAATTGTTTATATTTTAAAATGTTTAAATTTATTTGGGTAAAATGTTAAAAATAACTATGTAGATATAAAATGTGTCTTTTAATAAATTAAAAATGGAAGGAGACAAAATTATGGATCAAGAAAAAATTGGAAAATTTATTGCAACTCTTCGTAAAGAGAAAAATTTAACTCAAGAACAACTTGCTGAAAAATTAGGAATAACTAAAAATACTGTAAGTAAATGGGAACGAGGATTAGGACTTATAGATATGTCTTTATTAAAGCCATTAAGTAAAATATTTGAAGTATCAATAATAGAAATTTTAAATGGAGAACGTGTTAATAAAGATAATGTTGCAATAAAAAGTGAAGAAATACTGCTTAAAACTATTGATTACTCTAAAAAGAAACAAAAAAAAGTACAACTTGCAACACTTATATTAGGAATAATAATATGTTTATTATTGTGTGCTTTGGAAACAATACTGTATGTCAATAATGTAGATGAAAAAACAGCTTATTTAATTTTTGGAATATTTTTCTTATTTGGAATTTGTGTAGAAATTTTTTTATGGATTAAATCAAAATAATTGTTACTTTTAAAGTCTATGTTTTTAATTTATTAAATTATTTTAAAACAACAAAAATTGTGATAATTAGCAAAAGAGGTGCTATTAAATAATTAACTTTTAATTATTTAATAGCACTTTTTTATATAAAACAATGTCTAATTTTAGTTTTTTTTCTTTTTAAAATAAACCTTTATCAAATGTTGGATATTTTGATTTATCAAGTTTTTCTAAATTTGGTCTTATCATAGGAATTAATTCTTTTAGTCTTTCTAATATTTCATCATTTGATATATCTTTCTTTTCTATTTTAGCTAATTCTATTTTATCAATTAAATCGGCAATTGCTCCTTTAATTGCAAAATCTATTTTTCTTCTATTTTCTAATTCTTCTAAAACATCAAAATAGAATTGTTCATAGCTTTGAATTTGATTTTGATAATCAGCTGAAGTTCTTTTATTAATTAAATTTTTACCCCAATTAATATCAATCTCGTTATATCCTGCAAGTTTCATTAAATCAACCATACTTAGATTTAATGTTTCAGCAATACCTTTTAAATATAATATATTTGGTTTAAGTCTTTTGCCAGCTTCAATACGTGAAACTTCTGCACAGTCCATATTAGCTTGCCTAGCTAATTGCCTTTGAGATATGCCTAATTTTTCCCTAGATTCTTTAATTATTTTGCCTAAATCAGTTGTATGTTTATTTAACATTTTTACACCTCTTATTCATTTGATGAGATAAGCATAACATATTTTGATGTAAAAATCAACGTTATTGTTGACAAACTCAAACTTGAGTGATAGACTAAAAACAAATTTGATGTAAAGCTCATCAAAAAGAAGAAAGGGGGAAGTTATATTAATGAAGTTAAAAGTCAACAATGAATTGCAAAAAATTTGGAAAGATAAAAGAATTCCAAAAGAAACAAAGTTAATATACTCATATATTTGTGCTAAAGGTTTAGATAAAATCATTATAGATATAAATGTAGGAGAAATCCAAAAAGTAATTAACATAAAGAATAAAGGATTGAGAAAAAATCTTAAAATATTAGAAGAATTAAAATATCTAATATATAAAGAATATGATGTTGGAATGTATACAATATCAATTAACTAGAATGCTTTATAAACACTAGTTAAAAAAGGCTCGGTAAGATGTTAAGGCTTATATCAGAACCTATCTTATAATAGTAAGATAAATACGAGTTAAAACAATAACATTTAAAAAATTAAATGTTACGTAATTTTAAGGGAATTTAATTCCTTAATGAGATAGTTTTGTCTTTTTTTGATAGTAACTTGTAGTAAGTACGAGTTTTTTTATTTGAAAAGGGGGAATGTAAGATGAAAATATTAACAAAAAATGAAATAGAAAATAATCACGTTGATACTATTGAACAGTTTAAAATTTTAACTTACATAAAGAAAAATATAAATGTAAATAATTTTAATATATTTTTAATTAATAAAAATTTGATAAAAATAACTGATAAAGAAAATGATTTTTTATATTTTAGTTATGATAATGTTAGAAAAAAAGTAGTTTATTTTGATAAATTTAGTAAAGATAGTGAAATGGTTTTATAAAAGGGGGTTTTGCTTATGAAGAAAAATGATAAGGAAGTGGTTAAGTACAACTTTAATTTTACTAATAAATATAAGAATGAAAATAAATCAAAAGAAGAAATAGAAATAATATTTAATAAAAAATTACTAAATATGATATATAATTTAGAAAAAAAATCATATTATAGCTGTAACTCTATGGAAAAGATGGTATAATGGTACTGGTTGAAAAAGCAAGTTATTTTAACGATTCATTTAGAAAGGGAATGAATCAATGATAAAGAAAATAACTAAAAAACTATGTCGATCATTAAGGAGGGTTGCACTTTATTTAAGATTATCAAAAGAAGATTTAGAAAAGAATCCTGAGGAAAGTTCAGAAAGTATTAAAAATCAAGAATTGATGTTAAGAAAATATGCAGAAGAAAACGGTTGGGAAGTCGTTGGAGTTTATGAAGATGAAGATTATTCTGGTTCTGATAGGGATAGACCGAACTTTAATAAAATGATAAGTGAATGTGAAAAAGGAAATATAGACATTGTATTAGTAAAAACTCAAGCAAGATTTGCAAGAGATATTGAATTAGTAGATAAATACATTCACAATAAATTTAAAGAATGGGGAGTTAGATTTGTAGCTTGTGTTGATAGAATCGATAGTACCAAAAAAGAAACTAAAAAAGCAAGTCAAATAACAGCTATGACAGATGAATGGTATTTAGAAGATACATCAGAAAATATTAAAGCTACATTAAGAAATAAAAAAGAAAAAGGGTTGTTTACAAGTTCCCAAGCTCCTTATGGCTATTTAAAAGACCCAGATGATAAAAACCATTTAATTATAGACCCAGTAGCGTCAGAAAATGTTAAAAAAATATTTGAATTGTATAAAATGGGCTGGGGATATGTAAAAATTTTGAATTATTTAAATTCAGAAAATATATTATGTCCTTATGATTACAAAAGATTAAATGGAATTAAAATAGGAAATTCTTCTTGTGAAAATAGAAAAAGAAAAAATATTCAAAATATGGGAAACTATATAATATTTAACACAATAGAAAATCTTATTAATGAAAAGTATGAAAATATAATAACATTAGGAACACTTGTTGAAGAATTAGGAAGTCCAATAAAGAAAAATGTAAAAATGAAAGTACGTAAAATAGATAAAAATATGCAATTATTTTATTCTACTTCAGATGATAAAAATATTAAAATTGAGGACTTAACTAATGAAAACAAGTATCATAAACTTAATGAAAATGATTATATTCCAAACGAATCAAAGTATGTTATTTGTTTAATAAATGAATTAAAACGTTATGGGAAAGTATCTTATGAATTAGAGGTTGAAGTACCTTCAAATAACAATAATGCAAAATTAAATTACTTAACAGAAGTTCTTAAAGAAAATAATATTTTTTCAACTGTCACTTATGAAAAAAAGCCAAGTTGGAGTATGTATACAATAAGGGAAATGCTAAGAAATGAAACATATATAGGAAATACAGTACAAGGAAAATATGAAAAGATTTCTTATAAGATAAAAAAATCAAGACATAAACCACATGAAGAGTGGATTGTTGTTGAAAATATGCACGATCCTATTATAGATAAAGATACATGGTATAGTGTTCAAAGTAGAATGAATAATCAACCAACTTGTCAATTTGCTACTGGAACATTAAATCCATTTAGTAAGAAAGTTTATTGCAAATACTGTGGTAAAGCATTTTCTAAAACAAAAAGTAAACAACATGAATACTTAGTATGTTCTGACAAGCAACAACAATGGCGTAATTGTGACAACAGAAGTTTAATAAGACTTGATTTATTAGAAAAAGATATTATAAAACAAATAAATGAAAATATTGAAAAATATAAAAATGGTAATCTATTAAAACAATTAAACCAAGAAATGATTGATAACAAATATTTTAATGAAAAAAATGAAACATTAAAGAAAGAGTTACAAAAAATAGAAAATGAAATAAATAAGAAAGATAAGTTTTTTCAACATCTTTACGAAGATAAAATAAATGAAACAATTACTACAGAGCAGTATTTTTTATTGGTAAAACAATATGAAGAAGATAAAAATAATCTTATTGAACGTAGTAAAAAAATTACTAATGAAATAAAGATGATTGCTGTTAAACAAGAACAAATGATAAATTCAAAAAATTTATTTGAAAAATACAATAAAGTAACTGAATTATCTTCTGAAATAATATCCGAATGGATAGACAAAATAATTGTAGGAAAAAAAGATAAAGATACTGGTTTGAGGAATATAGAAATTCAATGGAATTTTTAGCCTGTGGGTTTATAGGTGATAAGCAAG
>CANQPR010000041.1 GCA_947625715.1 uncultured Bacilli bacterium | reverse complement strand
TAATATCTAACATAATATCAACCTATCTTTCTATGTATATTATTATACCATAATATACAATTAAATGCAACAAAAAAGATAACTTTTTTTCAAAGTTTTATCTTTTTTCTAATTTAACTGTGAATTGTAACAAAAAATTAAAAAATGGGTACTATTAAAACAATAGTATCCATAAATATTAATTAATCTTTCTTATCAAACAATTCTACTACAATTAAATCTTTTGAATGCAAATTATTATTTTTACCTAATAATAAATTTTCATAAAACTTAACTAAATAACTACTATCTTCTTTTATTTTTAAATAGTTATTATAGTAATTACTTCTTACTAAAGCATTTCTAAAATATACTGGTTTATCTTTAAATAAAGTATTATCTACATTATAACCTAAACTAATTAAATACTTTTCTATAAATAATGCTGTTGTTCTAGTATTACCTTCTCTAAATGGATGTACTTGCCATATATTAGATGAAAATTTAGTTATATTGTTGATAACTTCAACTATATTCATTTCTTTATAGTTCTTTTCTTTTTCCAAAGATATATCATATTCTAATGATTCTTTTAATGTTTTACAATACCCATAAGCTACTGAATCATTATTTAATATTTTTTCTTGTTTAGAAAAATCTATCTTTCTAAATTCACCAGCAAACTCATAAACATCTTGAAATAAAAATTTATGAACATATTTTAAATAATCTACTGATAATTCAAATTTATCTTCATTTAATAATTCAACTATTCTAGTAGACACAAAATCGCATTCTAATTCATTATGATTTATTTCATTTTTATTTTCTTTTTCTATATAATATCCTCTTAATTCTTTTTCTACTTCTTCTATAGTTAAATTACCTTCAACATTTTCTTCTAATAGTTTTTCTAAATATTTAGAAGGTTTTAAATTATCTACTCCTTGAAGACCAATAGCCATATTCCATTGTAATTGCTTTATGTAGTTACTAGATTTGTATTCTTCTTCATATTCATTAACACTTGAATCTAATTCTTTTTCGCTCATAATTTATACCTCCTAACTATTAATAATTATATCATATATTGTCTCTTTTATTATATATATAAATGACGGATGAGGGAGGAAAAATATAATAAGAATTTTTAATAATTTTATTAATTTTTCTCCAATAAATCTTTAATTTTAAATTACATAATAATTTGTTTTTTAGGTATTTTAGGACGTTTACCTTATGCATATGAAATATTTTATAATTTATATTTCTATCTAACAGACCATCGCCAAAATCTTGATACATGTTTGCTTCATACCAAAATACCTTTTCAGATTCTATAGCTATTAACCCTCTATAATTTCTTACTAATGCTGCATCTAATTCATCATTTACTAAACTTCGTTCTGATTCAACAATTTCAGTTTTGAATTTATTAATTTGAAATTTAATTATATTATATTTATGAATATTTTTATATTTCAAAAAAGATTCATAATTAATTCGTAATACTCGACTGTACATTTTTAAAAAATTAATAATATAAAATAAGGAATCACCTTCCATGTTCTTCATATAAACTATTTTATTATTTGAAAATTTTTTCAGTTCAAACAATTTTAAGAAAATCATTTCTTCTGTTGTAGATGGGTTATATTTTAATCCTGAATTCATTATTTTTATTAAAAAATAATTTAAAAGAATATCATTATTATCAAATTTAGTTAAATTCCAATACCTAATAATTTCTTTATAATTTGGTAATCGTGAAAAATATATTTCAATAACATAATTATAGATTTCCTCAATATCCTTATCATTAATTAAGTATTTAAATATTTTACCGGATTTTCTACCTAAATCAATATTACTATCATTTATTAAATATCTTTTAAGTGACTCTTTTGCTTTTACTGGAGAAATCTGCAAAGCTTTTTCAAATATTTCATCATATGACATATTTGAAACATAACCATTGCTTCTATAGTAAATTCCAACTAAAATTTCTACTATTATATCTTCATTTATTGTATTGTAATCAAAATTGTTTTTTTCAAATATTTCATAAATGTAATTTAAATATGAAGAATTTTTAATGTTTATGAATAAATTAAACACATCTTGTGAATCATTTAATTCTTCAACATTTTTTATAAAGCTATCAAAATTAATAGTTCTACAATCAAAATAACTATTATTTATTTTTTCAATAAATTCGGCAAAAGAATTAAATTTAATAGAATTAGTATAGGGATTCTCACTATTTATATAATTTTTAATTGGATGATATGTGTAATTTAATATCAACTTTTTCTTTTTAAACTTTTCTTTTATTATATTATAATTCAATTCTATATCATTTAATTTTAATGACTCCAAAATATTGTATTTTAGAAATTTGAACTGTGATTTAGTAGAATTTCTAATACATTTTTTCAATTCAGTATCATTGGAATCAAATTGATAAGTAATGTTTTTATTCATAAATCGCCAATAGTTATATATAAAATTTATATCATTATTCTTTTCATTATTGCTTAAATTCTCATATAAATATGAAAATAAATCATCTTTATCTCTTATGTCATAATCAAAGGTTTCTAAAAAACTAAAGAAAACATTTATTGCCTCTATAGGTGAAATTTTATCAGAATACATTTTTATTAATTCATTAGGTATATGCCAAACATCTTTTGCCCTATCCATTCTATCTATTGCATTATAGGCAATTGTGACTAATTGTATAAATTTGTTTAAATCAATTTTACCCGAATCAATTAATCTTGAAAGAATATCTTCAAATTCCCATATTTGTATATCTCTATAGCTTCCATAACTAAACATATATTTAATTATATTATTATAATATATATCATTAAATTCTCCAGAAATTATTGATAAAGTATAATTAATGATATTATTTTCAAATTCAGTTATATTACTTTGTTGATAATTATTCCTAATTAATATTTCATTTAAAGTATCTTTATTTAATATAATATTATTATGTTTGACATTCTCTATAATTTGAATATATATGGAAGATAACAATGATATTATTCCATCATGATAATTCTTTGGAGTTTCTTTTGAAACTCTTTCTTTAAATTTCATAAAACATTGAATAACAAAATTATTCTTACTATTTAATACAACAAGTTTACCAATAAAATTCATATCATCATTATTATAATTGCTTAAATAGCCTTCAAAATTTAGCATTTCAAAATTATATTGATCAAAAAAATCAATAAATTCCGTTTCTGTAGTATTATCACTCAAGAGCAACTTTATAAAAATGCATATAAATTTATACACACAAGGAACATTTTCAAACACTTGATCCCAATTGGAAAATAATTCGTTTATTTTTTCTTCATCGTTATTAAATATATAATCAATTAGCAAAAATAAATTATTTAAAGAAGAAATATACTTCTTTTCGCGTAATTTTAATAATAAACTTGATAAATCTTTATTTTTATTTTTTAATATAAAGATGTCCTTCTTATAAAAAGCTTCTATAAAAAGACTTTTCTCATTTTTTAATAATTTATTTAATAATGCATATAAATCCGAATTAATATCCAAATTATTTTCTGTCATTTTTAAATCAGATATTTTATTATATTTTAAGTATTCATATATTAGTCTAATGTTATCATAATCATTAGATATTAATAATTCGTTTATTCTTATTATTTTATTGCTTTCACGATGATCAAAGTATTTATTAATTATCTCTTTATAATTTAATTCAAATTTATTTTTTAATAGAAAAATCAGTATTTTTCTCATATATTCCCATTGCTGATCAATATTAGAAAATTCTGATATATCCTTTGTGTAAATCAATTTTCTCACTAAATCAAATTCACCAGAATAATAGAGCATATAAATGTAATTTTCAAATATATTTACATCAAAGTCATATGAAAAAGTATAATAAGTATCATAAAAATATTCTAAGTAATACATCATTTTAAAATCTTGCTTATGCTGACTTATCATATATAAGTTGCTAATAAAGAGATGAACTTCTTTATTTGAATATGCATTTTGGATAATTGACATTTTTATTTTTTGATAATTAAATTTCTCATCAAATAACTCATATTTTTTGTTTTCTAATACAAAAGAGGGATAATAATTAAATTTTTTGGATTCAAAATATAAATCTTTAGTACTAAACCAATTAATTATGTCCGTTATTAACTTATCTTTATTGAGTTGTTTTAATGATAATATGTATCTTCTTAAACTTTCATGGAAAATTACATATTCGTTTTTTTCGTTTTTCATTAACACATTTTTAATGCATTTCAACTCTTTCATTATTTCTTCTAAAGATACAGAAGAAATTTCTTCTAATTCTTTTGGAGACACAGGAAAACTTAAAATTGCAAAATACATATAGATAACAAATTGTTTGCCAGTAAAAATATTTTTGTAATATTCATTTAAATTAGTAATTTTGTAATCGACTAAATTACCATTAAAAATATAGTCTGTTACCATATATTTTAATAATAAAGGATTCCCACAACTATTGTAATAAAATTTCTTATCACTTAATTTTTTTAAGGGAAAATCAAATACTTTAGAATATAATTCTATTAGTTTATTTGATTGCTGTTCATTTAAGTTTTTTAATTCATATACACTTTCGATTGCAATTTCTTCTAATGGCTGTGACAAAATCAAAATTTTTACATTTTTATTATTTTTTGAAAATTCTACAATTTTTTTAATCAAATTATTTATATTAATATTATTTGAACTTTTTTCTCTAATAATATGATCAAGACCATCAAAAATAATGTAATGTTCTTCCCCATCATCATCAAGTACTAATTTTTCAAAATTTATATTGAAAATATCTATACTATAACCATGAAACTTTTGTAAATTATAATTAAAAGTAGTAATAAAATTATACTCATTTAATCTCTTTTCTCTATCAACATCTTCATGATTAAAATAAAAGTAATATGTACTATTTTTTATATTCTTCTTACATAACTCATCTGTTAATTCTTTAGAAAACCAACTTTTTCCTACCCCTGGTTGTCCAATAACATGTATTAAATTTGTATTATTAAATTTTTCTAAAATAGATTTTACATCATTTTCTCTAGATATAAAACAATCATAATCAACCTCTAATTTATTACTAACTGGAATTGTGTAATTCATCAATTCTATTCTTTCAATCCATTTTGTAGTTATTTCAGATATACTAATTTTTCTATATTCATCCTCTGCCCTATATTCTCTTATAGTTTCAATCATATCATTATATAGAACTTGTTTGGGTATTTTTGATATTTTTTCAATGTCATCACTAATCTCGCC
The DNA here is from genome assembly GCA_947625715.1 of uncultured Bacilli bacterium. GTDB lineage: Bacteria > Bacillota_I > Bacilli_A > RF39 > UBA660 > Ventrenecus. The sequence continues at coordinate 6,490 of CANQPR010000041.1, read as the reverse complement.
TAATACATCTACTTTGATACTATTATTAACAATAGATTTATTAGTAATTTCTATTACAAAATTATCCAAAAATATTTCAATATCCTTTTTTGTCAAATCTGAATAGTCTATTTTAGGTTTTTCTTTAGTAGATAATCTTTTTTTATAAAGAAGATTTATCAATTCTTTTGTTTTTTTAAATTTATATCTGTATGAAGTTGGAAAAAATTTATTATCATTCTCTAAAACTAATACTTTAATTAGTTCATCCGACAATTTTATTTTATTTAAGCTTATTAATAAACAAACTCGTTTATTTTTCCCACTTTTATAACTTCGAATAAACTGATAGAGATTGAAATCACCACTATAATTTGAAAAATCAGATAATTCTAATTCTTCTTTTATTTCTTTATATTTTAATTGAACTTCTAATATATCATCATTATTAATTATCTTTAAGTCATCAAATTTATCAACATTACTATTCTTTTTATCTAAAACAACTTCAGTCTGTATCTTTTGTCCACATAATATTTGTTTAACATATTTAATAATTATATATGTTGAAAATATATCTTGAAATAGATATCCTCTTTCTTTATAATTCATTACTAGCACTTCCTCACTTCAACAAAATAAGCAGTATCCATCTTAAAAAGACTAAATACTGCTATCTTATAATATTAATTATAACACATATTTCGACATTATTTTAATATTTACAAGTAATTTGTATTTAAACTCTAATTTTAAAGCTATTCTAGTAGTGAAATTATGATTTTTGATTAATTATACTAATCAATTATTTTATTTAAATACAGTTATCTTAATACCCTTATAAATTAACTCCTTGTAAGAGCTAAGTCTCTCCTCCTAGAATTAGGTGTTCAATACTATAATATTATAAATGATAATACTTAATAGATTTTGAATATTCTTCTTCAATTATGTTTTCAAATCCATTCCCCATTTTTATACCTAACTCCATTAATAATCCATCATAAATTAATACATCTTTAAATGGAATAATAGATGTTATTACTGTTTGTGGTAAATCTTGATAGGAAATAATATTATCTATATTATCATTAATACCTTTAATCATAAATGTTTTATCTTTATTCATAACTGCTGTATACTCAAGTTCATACTTGGCAATTATGACTATATCTCTAAATCCTTTCTTAAACCCACTAACCACATTTAATTCTTCTTTGTTAAATTTATACGGATTAGCCATACAAAATTCTAATATAATAGCATTTTTATTCTCCCAAAATTTTTCTATTATGTCTTTTAAATCATAAGGATTAAGACCTAATTTATTATATATTTTTAATTTTTGATTGATTTTATATTTTTTATTAGTAAATTCTAATAATGCAAAATATATTTTATAAAATAGTTTAGCATCTTGTTTAGAAAGACAAGCATTTTGTTGTTTTATATACTTTTTTGCTTTATCAAATTTCATTTTTTCAGTTTCTACTTTTAATTCTTTTGCCTGATTTGGAGTAAATCCATTTAATGCACCAGAAGGCATATCATCCATTGCTTCATCTAAAATTTTAAAAAATTCAGTTAAATCATAGTTTTCTAAAGCTGGAACATTTTTAATTGATTCTTTTAAAGATGTCCTATCTATATTTAATACCGAAAATTCTCTAATTGTATCTAAAGCTGAGAACCAAAAGAATGGTAATTTTTTTAATTCATTTAGAAACTTCTTGATTTTTGGATTATTAATATCAAAATCATTATAGAACAAGGTTTTATAAACTCTTAAATCTATTGGGCAAGTTCCTGCTAACCCTTGTTTTTTTCTTTCTTCTTCTAGTTCTTCTTCAATACAATAATAATCTTGATATACTGCTACCGGAATATCATTTCCTATAGTTTCAAAACTCTTAGTAAAAACGAAGACATAATAATTAAACAATTTATTATTTAACATATGATTCCATATTACATTTTCGCTGATACCTGTTAAACTTGAGACAAAAGCTGCTACTGTTTGAAGCAACGATGATGCTTGCATCTTACAATAACTAACTAATATTTCATTCAAATCATCTAATTTTTTAGTAATATCCCATTTTACATTTTTTATTGCAATTTTAACATTTTCGATTATTTCATCAGGTATAAACACATTATCATAGTCATCTTGAACTAAGAACTTATTACTAAGTGTTTTTCTTTCCCATTCATACTTATCCTCTAATAACATCTTCATATCACTTTTTTTATCAAGTAACATTTTTAAATATTTTAATTCTCTTGTAGTACAAATATCTATAATATTATTATAATCATTATAAACATTATATATTGCTTCAATCATTTTTTTCTTTGTAATTTTTTCATAATCTTTAAATTTATCTACTATTCTAGAATATTGTTCATGAACATATTCTTTTTTATACCAATTTATTCTTTCATACATTTTACTTGTTTGCATATACTACCTCACTACTTTTCTTTTATTTAGTCAAACATATCATAATATGTACCATCATCAAATGCATCCATTTGTGCTAAAAATTCATCCATATTATCTTTTATTTCTCTACATAATTTTTTATAATCATCAACTGTAACATATCCTATTTCACTCATACATTGATAAAACTTTTTTATACTAGAAGCCGTTTCTTTTAGCGAATTTCTTGATGACCAAAGGCATTTTTCTATAAACCAACCATCTAAAAAGCCATAAATAGAATATATACCATCTTCCATCTTTTCTACATCATAATAATTTAAATAATCATTGATATACAAAGAAACATTGTTTAAGTGTTTTCTAATAGTCTTCTTAACTAAGTCTTTTTGAGTTAACCAACTTTCAAATTCTTTAATAAATTTTTCATTTCTTTTTCTATTTTGTTCTATTTTTAATTCATAATCCATTATACTTACTCCTATTTTAAATATTTATCCACTAATTCTTTAGCCAATTTTTCACCTTTTGGTGTTATAGTTACTGATTTTCCTTTACTAAAATAAAGATAATTTTCATCAGTTAGTTTATTTATGATATCAAATGAATAACCTTTCCAAGCAGTTTTAACTTTATCTTCTTTCACCTCATTATTTTCATCTCGTACATATCCTTCTTCTTCCCATGATGTTAAATACATAAGTAGTAATGTTAATTCTTCAATATTTTTTTCCATTTACTTCTCCTTTCAATAAAAATAAAAGTTTTAATTATATATTTTTATAAATCCAAACTATTATTGTTTAATAAAAATTCTTGTATTCCAATAACTAATATTCCTTCTTCTGTAAACCAATGTTTCATATTATCTTTAACTACTATGATTTTTTTAAAATTATCATTAATGTTCATGAGTGGTCGTTCTTCTTGAATAGTTTTTTCTCTAGTTTCTAAATTTAATGCTGATTGTACATAATATCTTTTATTTCCTAAATTACATACAAAATCAACTTCTAATTGCTTTCTATTTTTATTTTCATCTCTAACTTCTACTACACCTACATCAACATTATAACCTCTTACAATTAATTCATTATAAATTATATTTTCCATTATGTGATTTTCTTCTTGTTGTCTAAAATTTAATCTAGCATTACGAAGTCCAATATCAGAAAAATAATATTTTTGTGGTGTTTGAATATATTTTTTTCCTTTAACATCATACCGATTAGATTTATTGACAATAAAAGAATCTTCAATGTATTTTATATATGAATTTACAGTGTTTAAAGATATTTCTTTTTCGCCACTACTTATAAATGTTTTATATATTTTTTGGGGATTAGTAAGTGATCCAACAGAAGATGCTAATATGTTAATGATTGAATCTATAACATCTATCCTAGATATATTATTACGTTCAATGATATCCTTTACATAAGTTTGTTCAAATAAGTCTTTTAAATACTTTGATTTTTCTTCATCAGTTTTTTTAGACAAAATTAAGGGTAATCCGCCATATAAAACATATTCGTTCCAAGCTTCTGTTCTATCTCCATTAAAAGATTCTACATATTCAGAAAAAGTTAATGGAAATACTTTTATTTCATCTCCTCTTCCTCTAAATTCGGTAATAATATCTGTTGATAAAAATTTTGAATTACTTCCAGTAACATAAACATCAATATTTCTTTCATATAAAAATCCATTTAATACCGATTCAAAATCTTTTACAAGTTGTATTTCATCAAGTAAAACATAATACATATTTTTATCTTTTATTTGTGATTTTATATAAATATTTAATTCATGAGAATCATGATATTTCTTATTCTCTTCCTTATCTAATTCTAATTTAATGATATGATCTTCTTTTATGCCACAATCGATTAGGTAATTTTTAAATAAAGGATCTAACAAATAAGACTTGCCACATCTTCTTATACCAGTAATTACTTTAATTAAACCATTTTCTTTTCTACTAATTAATCTATTTAAATAAACATTTCTTTTTATTTCTTTCATGTTTCCTCCTTTGAATATTTTTGCCACTTTAGGTGTTTTTATTCAATAATATTATATTATATTAAAATTATTTTTTCAATAATGAATTGAATATTTTTGCCACTTTGGGCTTTTTTATTAAATCATTAATTATCATATTCAATACAAATATTAATATTCTAGTAATTTTATGGAAATAAAAAAATTACACTAATGTAGCATAAAGATCTAACTAACAATAGTGTAATTTACTAAATAATTTATATATCTTAAATACCCAATTAAATCTAACAATGGTAACTAAACCCTTCACCTCCGGCATTTATGTGATTTGATAAAACTATTACATCATTTCCATTTCCATAAAAACTTTGTACTTTTCCAGGTCTTTCCTTTGGCCCTAACGTTATATCATCTGTTCTTGACAATGCACTTTCTATTCCTAAATCATCAAATCTATTTTTTAAATACTTACTTATTTGTAATGTATAATCTTTCTCCACTATTCCATTTGCACTCGTTCCCGGATCATCTCCACCATGTCCTGCATCTATAACAATTTTCTTTGTTTCTCTTTCATCCATAGTTTATCACCTAATATAAATTATGCAAATGTCATTTTGAAGTGATTATTTATTAAATTATTAGCATTTTATTTCAGCAATATTATTATTTATTATAAAAAATTAACTTTTTTTATTTTGAGGCTATTTGCAAAATTTTCTACTAATTGTAAATTTAAACTTGACTTTTACAGGGGATTAGTGTAAATTATATAACACCAAGCAAGAAAAAAATTAAATATATTTACTTATTTAAATATATTTGTTATAATTTTCTTGTAAGATAGATATAATAATATTGTAGAATATTATTATATCTACATTTGGTCTATTAATTCAATTAATGGATCAAACCCGTGTTAGCGCCAAGCGCTGCTTAAAAAAGTAACCTTTATGGTTGCTTTTTTAATGCATTTTAAAATTTTTTCTTATTTAATTCTTTTAATATTCTTCTTATTTCTTCTACTGAAAAAAAATATTTTTCACTTTTTGTAAATGACATTTTATTTTTATATTTATAATCGTATTTATCAATATAAGTTAGCATATCAGATACTTGAAATAATCTTTTTTCTTCATGATCAAAATCCACTCTATGCTCAAAACCATCATACCTTGAAAAGATTGAGTCAAGAATTATACCTAATGTTTCTTGACCATTATCATAATACATCACGATCTTATCAAATTTACTAAAATAATCTTCATGTTCTTTTATCATTTTATTTATTTCACTAGAAACTTGTTGCCTTAATACACGACTACTATCAGTATATTTTTTATCAGTTATTATTGTGTGATATTTTACAGGTATTTTTCTTGAAAATTGATATATAGCATTAAATATACTTTTTCTTTTTTTGATATCAAAGTTAGAATAATCACCACGTCTCATTATCAAATCAGCCATATGAATCATTTTAGTATAGCCAATTCTATTAAGTCTCTCATTTAAATTAGAAAGTTCAGGTATAATATCATCATTTTGTTCATGAAAAGTAAATGACACGCCATACAGTTCTGATGCGCCCTTACCAAAGCCAAATTCTCCAGTTTCATCTACAAATATATTTAGTCTTCGCATGATATTCACCCCGCTAAATAAATTATATACTATTTTGGTGAATATTTAAATGTAATTTTAGTAATTTCAAGTAGCTTATGAATGATTATACATAATCACAAAATCTGCTTGCGCACCTCCGGCATTTATGTGATTTGATAAAACTATCACATCATTTCCATTTCCATAAAAACTTTGTACTTTTCCAGGTCTTTCATTTGGACCTAACGTTACATCATCTGTTCTTGACAATGCACTTTCTATTCCTAAATCATCAAATCTATTTTTTAAATACTTACTTATTTGTAATGTATAATCTTTCTCCACTATTCCATTTGCACTCGTTCCCGGATCATCTCCACCATGTGCAGGAATAGGAAAAGTCCAAAAATATCATTATTTCTTAAAATTCAATGTTCCATTCTATTTCTATAT
>CANQPR010000040.1 GCA_947625715.1 uncultured Bacilli bacterium | reverse complement strand
TATCACTAATTATATTTAATTCATTTTGCATTAAACAATAATTAACAATACCTAACCCAAATATTTGTAAAATTAAATACAACACCGAATTATCTTCAGCAACTAAATTTCTTTTCGCTTTAATATCTAATAGACTTTTACCCATTATATATGACCAATAAATACCATATATCCCACAAGTTAAAATCGTAAATAAAAATGCTTTACCACCAGATGGACTATCATTATTACTAAGCGTTTTGACATCATCTGTTATACTAATAAACCAATAAATACCATAAATACCACATGTTACAATGCTAAGTATAATAGAAGTTGCAATATTTCTTTTACTAATCATTTTGTTTCCTCCTTTAAAATTATATATATCATAATATTTTAAAAATTACTACTTATTTATCATAATTTTCTAAAAAACTAGTAGTTTTATTATTGTCTTTAGTTTTTAATACACAGTTTAAATTAACATTATCTAAAGCTTTATATATATTATATTCAATATCTTTATTAGTTTTTTTCAATTCTTTAATTAAATTTTTGATTTCTAGTCGTTTACTATCTTTTTTTAAAGAACAATCTAAACTAATCGGACAAGCACAAGCACTAAATTCTAAATGATGATAGTTTTGAAAAGATATAATGGACGCTTCTTTAACAAAGTAAAGAGGTCTTATTAATTCTAAACCTTGAAAATTATCACTATGTAATTTAGGCATCATGGTTTTTAATTCTCCACTATAAAACATTGATAAAAGAGTTGTTTCAATAACATCATTTAAATGATGACCTAAAGCTATTTTGTTACAGCCTCTTTTTTTCGCTTCATCATATAAATAACCTCTTCGCATTTTTGCACATAAATAACAAGGGCTTTTTCGAGAAATTTTTTTTACGACTTTAAATATATCACTTGTAAATATTTGCAAGGGAATATTTAAAAGTTTGGCATTAGCTATTATTTTATTTAAATCTTCTTTTTTATAACCAGGGTCCATTGTTACATAACAAGCATCAAATTTTATTTTTCCATGACGCTGTAATTCTTGAATACATTTAGCTAATAAAAAGGAATCTTTACCTCCACTTATACAAACCATAATTTTATCGTTATCCTTAATTAAGGCAAATTCATTTATGGCTTTAATAAATTTACTCCATATATCTTTTCGATAAGTTTTTATTATACTTCTTTCTATTTCTTTTGATATTGTATTATTGCATTTCATTAAGTTTTTCCTTCATCCATATCGGTAATTGTTTTTTTAAAGGAGCAAAGCCATGGTCCATATATGATTCTTTTTCCATAGCATAAGTGGTATTTTTAATACTGCATTTTAATCTTTTTAATTTTTCATCTATTTGTAAAACAATACAAGGTATTATATCCCCTATTTTGGCATAATCACCAACATTTTTAACAAAGTGTTCACTTAATTCAGAAATGTGAATTAAACCGGTGTAATCATCTTCAAATTTGATAAAAATGCCATATTTTTCAATTCCTGTGACACTTCCGTAGGCAACTTTGCCAATTTGATACGTTTCCATCCAAAATCACCGCCATCATTGTACCATAAATAAGAGAAAAAATATAGTTGCTTATATGATTAAAAAATGATATATTCTTATGGAAAAGAGGAAAAACAAATGGAAAATATTGATAAAATAAAAGAATTATTAGACGATATTCGGCCCTTTTTAAATTTAGAAGGTGGCGACGTTGAATTTATTAAATATGAAGATGATTATGTTTATGTTAAATTAATAGGAGCTTGTGCCATGTGTTCTTTTAAAGATTTAACATTACAAGATAATATTGAAAGTTATTTAAAAGAAGAAATACCAAGTATTAAAGGCGTTATAAATGTTAGTTTGTAACGTCTTTATTCATAAGCCAATTAATAGGTTCTATAGGAGCATATTTACTTATTAATAAATAACTTTTTTGTAAAAATATTTCCATGTCTTTAATTTTGTCAATTAATTTTATTAAACATTCCTCATCTTCTTTAAAATTCATAATATTTTCATATAAATCAAAATAATAGGTAGGAAAAATAAGTCTTGCATATAACATACTTAAGGAATATAAATCTAAAGGTTTAATTTTTAAGTAACTTTCTAAATCAATTAAAGCTAAGGTGTAATCATTTAAGGCTAAAGATTTTAAATATTCAGCAATATCTCTAACTTCTAAGTCAAAAACAAATTGTAAGGGATTATTATAATTTAAATGATAATTAGGATAATAAATTCTTTTGTGACCCAAAGTATAATTGTTATTATTAGGGATATTATTTTCAACTTTAAAAGCATAACTTATAGCATTTTCACTTAAACCAATAAAATAACTAAAAGAATTCAAAACAATTTTTTTATCTTTGCCTAATTGACGAATCTGATATTCAAAATAATCTATTTTCTCACTCCACAAAAGAGCCCAACTAGTTCTTTTTAAAACGCTGGTTTTATTGGTTAGTTTAAGATTTACAGAATTATTTATAAGGTCATATATACTATATTCTTTTAAGGGATTAGTTACTAATAATAATAAATAGTGTTTATCTTCATAAGTAATAAATAAATTATTAGTCATAGTTTTAACAATAGTATGAACAGGATAATTTTTGGCTTTTAATTCTTCATATAACAGAATAATATCTTTTATTTCTTCTTCAGTATGTTTGAATAAAATTAAATAAAAGTATTGATTATTTTCTTCAAACATATAATAATTATTTTTGAAAATTAAATTTTTAACATCAATTTGATATTCATATTCTATTTTTTCTTTCATATTAAATTATATGAAAAAATCTAAGATAAATCTTAGATTAAAAACTTTTTTCTAATTCTAGTGCTTTAGGTGCTTGTTCTTTTTGTAAATTAATAGCATTTTGTCTTGCAACATCGGCTACTTGAGCAGCTGCTTGAGCATCTTTAACAAAATTCATAGCTTGTTCTTTTAAATTTTTAGCTTCATTGATTGTATTGTCTATTTTTTTTTTAGATTCAGTTATTAAATTATTAAGGTCTGTTTTATATTTTTTAATAGCCTCATTTACTTCGTTTACTAAAGTTTCACTAAGGGCATTGATTTGTTCTTCTAAAGTATCAAATTCACTTTTAGGATTGTTAGGAATAATAGTTGGGCCAACAGGTTCTACTAGGGTATTTGTTACTTCTTCTTGTGGCGTGATTACTGGTGCAATATTTTCAGGAGATTTTATTTCTGGATTATTTGGTGGGGGTATTATTCCTTCTTGAGGTATTGCTACATCATCTTTAAAAGGCATTATATCATCATTTAAAACATCAGGGGCAACTGGTGGTAAAACATTGTTAATTTCATTGTTTTGAGAAGCATTTAGAGAACGAAAATTATTTAATTCTTCTTGTAAATTAGCAACTAACCGATCAGTTTGTTCCATTGATACAGCTAATTTTTTAGTTGGTGCGTCATTAGTTTTAACGCTTTTTATGTTATTTAAACAATTAATATTAGTCATTAGTCTTCACCTACTATTTTAAAATTCTTTTTAATAATATCAACAACGATACTTTTTACTTCACCCCATGCAGCCTCATCATTAATTGGTTGATATACGCCTTCTTTTTCCCAATAAAATTCTAAAACTTTATTACCATTGTTTATTTCATTTTTATCAACAATTAATATAGGTATACCTTTAATATTAGGTTTATCGTCATCCATTGTTTTAAAATGGCTTATTACTTTCTTTTCTTCTGTTTCACCAGATGGTTTAATGATTGAAATTTTCTCATTCATTTGTAATCCCTCTCTTATTCTAAATAAAATTATATCAAAAAAAAAAAAGAATATCAATATATAATTCGAAAGCCAATTGACTTATAGCTTATTTAATGTTAAAATTTTACAAGAAAAGAACGCGGAGGTGAATATAATGGCAATTAAAGTAACAAAGAAAAAACCTTTATCAGTTAATTCTCGTAGCAAAGCATGTAATGCCACAAAAACTCGCCAAAAACCAAATAAACAAAAGAAAACGATTGATGGCAAAAAAGTAATTATTACAGCTCGTGAAGCTAAAAATAAAAAATAACATTCACCAGATTGAGTGTTATTTTTTTATTATTTGTTGTTCTTTTCGTAATTGTTCTAAGACTTCTTTTTTTAACATAGCAATTTCTCTAGGAGTTAATTCTTGTTCGATTTTATGACATAGGCTTTGATAATAATACCATAGGCCAAAATTACTTGCTTGATCAATTAATTCTTCATAAATCATTTGATAAGTTTCAATAGTTAAAGGATCACTTATCATATTTTTTATTTTTTCTTCGTAGTAATTAATTAAGGCATACCAAGAATCGATTAAATCAATCTTATTTTTAGTTAATAAAGACTGATGATAAGAAATTGTTTTGGTAATAATTTTTAAGTTAAGTACTTTTTTATAACATTCTTTATATTGTTCTTTTTTTTCGATATTCATTTATTATTCCTTTCTAAATTTTTCAATTCATATAAAATATTTATAGCTTCAATAGGAGTTATTTTTAATGGATCAATATCTTTTAATTTTTCTTTTATAGGATCATTTTCTTCCTCTTCTTGAAAATTCATAGTTAATTGAACTTCTTTTTGTTGATTTTGATTACTGCTTTCATAGTAATTTAGGATTTTATTGGCATTAGTAATTATTTCTTGTGGTAATCCTGCTAATTTGGCAACATGAATACCATAGCTTTTATCTAAAGCTCCATCTTTTATTTTATGTAAGAAGGTAATGTTTCCATTTTCTTCGATAGCAGAAACATGAATATTTTTAATAGCCGGCAGGATTTTATCAATATCGGTTAGTTCGTGGTAGTGTGTTGAAAATAAGGTTTTGCATTTTATCTTTTTAGTTACATATTCTAATATAGCTTTAGCAAGACTCATTCCATCGTAAGTTGATGTTCCTCTTCCTAATTCATCAAATAAAATTAAAGAATCTTTAGTTGCATTACAAATGGCATTTCTACTTTCTTTCATTTCCACCATAAAGGTAGATTCACCACTTACTAAATCATCACTCGCCCCTATTCGGGTGAATATTTTATCAATAATTGGTAAGTTTGCTTCTTTAGCTGGAACAAAACTTCCCATTTGGGCTAAAATAATGATAATCGCTAATTGGCGCATATAAGTTGATTTCCCACTCATATTAGGTCCAGTTATTAAAAGAGTGTTGATATTTTCTTTCATTAAGCAATCGTTATCAACGTAATCCATGTTACTAACTTTTTCAATAACCGGATGGCGCCCGCCTTTTATATCGATGATATGTTCATGATTAAGTTTTGGTTTGACAAAATGGTATTCATCAGCACAAACAGCTAAAGCCGTTATTGCATCTAAATTAGCAATTTGAATAGCTGTATCTTTTAAACTTAAAAGATGTTTACTAATTTTTCCTTTAATATCTACAAATAAGGAATACTCTAAATCAATAATTTTTTCTTCTGCATTTAATATTAAAGCTTCTTTTTCTTTTAATTCCGGAGAAATATAACGTTCACAATTAGTAAGTGTTTGTCTTCTTTCCCAATTGTATTCTGGTTTTATTTTATTAGTTTGACTTTTATTTACTTCAATATAATAACCAAAGACTTTATTATAGCCTACTTTTAAATTAGGTATATTAGTACTTTCTTTTAAAGTAGTTTCAAAACTAGCAATAAACTCTTTTCCCCCACTGCGAATAGATTTTAATTCATCTAATTCTTTATTATATCCTTCTTTTATTAAATAACCATCTTTAAGAGTAATTGGGGGACTTTCATAAATTGATTCTTCTAAGATGTTATATATTTCTTCATGGGTTTTTAGAGGAATATCAAAGTTTAATTCTTTAATTATTTCTTTTATTTGAGGTAAAACACTTAAACTGATTTTTAATTGTAATAAGTCTCTTGCGTTTACAGAATTACAAGCTATTTTAGCACATAATCTTTCTATATCATATATTTCATATAAATAATTTCTCAGTTGATCTTTTAATAAAAATTGTTCTTGTAAAACTTCAATTTTATGATAACGCTCTAAAATGAAACTTTCATTTTTTAAGGGATTCATTAACCAATTTTTTAATTTTCTTGAACCCATACTAGTTTTGGTTTTGTCTAAAAGCCATAATAAAGAATAAGTTCTTTCTTTTAATCTTAAAGTTTCAATTAACTCTAAATTTCTTACCGTATGAATATCCATTAATAAATAATCATCAGGATGAATTACTTCTACTTTTTCAAAATGACTTAAATTTTTTAATTCTTTGATAACTAAATAATATAGTAATATTCTTACAGCTTCAATTAAATGTTCATCAGTTAAATTGTCGTATAAATGGGCATATTCATCAGTAATTTGTTGATCGTTAAAAGATACTTCAATACCATAATTACCTTTTAATAAACCTATTAGTTCTTGATCTTGATTATTTTTTAAGATTACTTCTAATACACCTAAGCTTAAAATGGTACTTATAAGAGTTTCTTTTTGATGAGGAAGACTACGTACAAACATAGCGCCCGTAGAAATATCAGCATAACAAATTGTATATAAATAATCATAATCAATTATGCTCGCAATATAATGATTATTGTGTTCATTTAAGAGTTCTAAATCAACAACGGTTCCCTTACTAATTACTTGAACGACTCCTCTTTTAACCATGCCTTTGACGTTTCTTGGGTCTTCTAATTGTTCACATATGGCAACTTTATAACCTTTGTTTATTAATTTTTCAATATAGGTCGAAACAGAATGATAAGGCACCCCACACATAGGAATTCGCTCTTTTAAACCAGCATTTTTACCAGTTAAAGTTAATTCTAGTTCTCGACTTGCTAATTCACCATCTTCAAAAAATAATTCATAAAAATCACCCAAACGATAAAAAAGTAACTCATCAGGATACTTATCTTTAATCTCAAAATATTGTTTCATCATTGGCGAAAGATCTTCTTTTTTTACTTCACTTCGTTTCATAAACTACCACCTTAGCTGTACTTTTATTATATCACTTTTTGGCCCTTTTTGTTCTTTGTTAATCACACTTTTTTCACTATATAGTTTACAAAGATTTTTCTTTTCTGTCAAATGAGCATTTTCTTAAAAAACAATTTTATCAGTTATAAAATATAAATTTTTAGATAATTGATAAGTACTTTCTTTTTTGATGCCATATAAAAAAATTGCAATATTTTTCTTTAAAAAAAATTGTTCAATTTTAGGAGTATAAATACTTTCTAAAAGACAAATAAAATCATAATTTTGATAGTCATTTTCACTATTTAAGACGTAATTTAAAACTCCTACTTTATAAAAACGAGAAGAAGTTGCTAATTTTTTGATTAAATTATTATGAAAACTCATTAGATATATATTATTATCTTGATATTTATTAAGGAGTTTAATTAATTTATTTACATTTAACATGGGGTCTTTTAATTCTAATAATTTGATTTTGGAAGTTTTTAATTCTAAAACCTCTTTTAATGTTGTAATGTTTTCTTTTTTTAATTTATAGTAGGGAGTATTTTTAATTAATTTAAAATTAATTAGAGGACTATGATTAATAATAAATACTTGATCTTTAGTTTGTCTTACATCACATTCAAAACCAAGGTAATTATCATTTTTTATACTTTCTTTAAAAGCATAAAGAGTATTTTCTTTAGCATTTTTCTTTAAACCTCGATGGGCAATTAAGTTATTCATAATAAAAGATATGCTTTATTTTACTTTTTTAAAACCAATCACAATAACTTTAAATAAAATTAAAATAATAAGCGAACAAACTCCTATTACATAAATATGTAAATTGGGTATTTCTTCTTTTTCTTGAGAATTTATATTTTCTTTAAAAACTAAAGTTTCATCAAAAGATAGTTTTTTATAAAAATAATAATCTTCAATTTTTTGATCATTATCAAATACACTGTAAATAGCTACTTCATCGTTTTCATCGATTTGAACTGTATTTTTTTCATTTTGTAAAATATAATTAGCCTTAATAGTACTTTCACCTTCTGCTAAATAAACAGTATAACGATTAATCGTTTTATCAAAAGGAATAGATAATTTGCCATTTAATACTTCAAAATGTTTTAAGCTATCAGCATAAACAATAGGCATATTTAATAATAGTAATGAAAAAGAAAAAAAGAATAATTTTTTCATAAGGCCTCCTATAGCATTTTTAATAAAATTTCATTCATTACATATAGTTTATCCTTAGGTATAAAAATATATTCTTTTTTTTGTTTTAATTCTTTATTTTTTAATAATGGTTTAATTGGATAGGCTTCTTCTAAAGGAAGATGATATTTTTCTAGCCATTCTTTTCGATTAAGACCTTTTATTAATCGTAAATTTAACATGACTTCATTATCCATTATTTCTTGTTTAGATAAAATTAATTCTTCCCTACGATAATCATTTTGAAAATAACTTAGTAAGTTTTTAGTATTTGTATATCTTACTTTATCGATATAACCCGATGCCCCTAGCCCAAAGCCATAGTATTCGTTGTTGTGCCAATAAATTAAATTATGTTCACACTCATACCCTTTTTTTGCAAAATTACTGATTTCATAATGATTATAGCCATGACGTTTTAAATATTTAACAATTTTTTTATATATGTTAGCTTCAATTTCTTCATCAAGGGGTTTTATTTTATTAACAGCTAATAAAGTATGTTCGTTAATAATTAAACTATAACAACTTATATGTTCAGGCTTTAATTTAACAAATAATTTTAAATCAGCAAAAACCTTTTTTTCATCATCATTTTCTAAAGCATACATAAAGTCTAAATTTATGTTATCAAATCCATATTCACGGCATAAAGTTATTTTTTCTTTAGCCATAGAATAAGTATGTTCTCTTCCCATTAAATCTAACATTTTGCTTTGAAATCTTTGAATACCTATACTTAAGCGATTGACATGATTAGCTTTTAAAATTGTTAGTAAACAAGGAGTTATATCATTTAAGTTACATTCAAAAGTAAATTCAATCATTTTATTTAAAGAAAACTTTTTTAAAAGGGAAAATAAAATTTCTAATTGCTTAGCATTTAAACATGAAGGAGTTCCACCACCAATATAAATAGTTTTGATTTCTTCTTTTAAATAGTAGTTTTCAATTTCTGATTCTAAGGCTTTAAGATATTTATTAACCCAATTAACATCATAAAATACTTTGCAAAAATCACAATAAGAACAAATTTTTTGACAAAAAGGTATATGAATATATAAACCTTTCATTTTTTCACCAACTTTCATTTTTAGACAATAAAAAAGGAGTTATAAAGAAAGATACTTAAGTTTTTAATATTGATATTTTTTATAAACTTTCTTCATAATGACTCCTATTTTTTTCTTTTTCGCATTTGTGAATTAAAATCACTAACTTTTCGCATTTCTTCTTGATATTCCTCTGGACAATTTTCTTTTAAGGAATTGCGACTAAATGGTATATAATCATATTTTAAAGCATATTTTAATTTAAATTCAATAACAATTTTCTTTTCCTTGTCAGTTAATTGACCAAAATGACGATTACTTTTTAAAATTTTATAGTATTCCCTATCATCAATAAACGATAGTAAAACATCTCTTTGTTGGTCATTTTGACAAGCTTTTAAAGCATTTAAATATTGTTTTGCATCGGTTATAATAGCTGGGTCAGTATTAGGATTTTCAAATAAATACATTAAAGAAAAAGTTCTTTTTAAAAAACGACTTTCCAAATATAAAGCTTTTTTTAATTGGTCAATATTTTTTATTCCCATTAAATCTGCAAAATCAGCTAAAGAAAGACGGAAGGTACATAAAAATTCAATCCAAAAGCCAATATTAATGATGATTGAGGCTATTTTTTTATCATCAGATGTAGAAGTTATATTTAAATTAAAACTTTGTTCTTTTTGATTTTCTAGTTGTTGTTTTCGTAAAGTTAAAATTTGTTGTTGTTCTTCTTTAGTTAAACTTAAATCAACAAGTTCTTTATTTTTTTCATCACTTATCATAGTAGCTAAATGTTGATGAAATCTATATTTTAAAACAAAATCTTGAGCAACGAGTGTTCCATTAGATTTTATATAAGCTTTGGTAGCTTGTTTTAATTTATCTATCATCATTACTTTTTTAACTAATTTACTGTGTTGATAATCATCTAGTGAATAGCCAAGATTTCTAATTAAAAGTAAATTGGTTAAAGATTCTTTCATGGATATATTTTTGTTAGCAACAAGTTTTTGTTTTAAATTAGCATAAAGTGTAGGATTATAATAACAATTATTTTTAGAATTTAAAGCCTTTAAGGTTTCTGTAATAACTTCGGTACTTTCATGTTCTAAGATAGCTATTTCTAAAATTGAAAAACCATAATTAATTAAATCAATGATTTCATTTAATAAATCTTTATCATAAATAGGTAAATTAGCAACCGCATTAGCAAATATAATTTTATTATATAATTTCATGTTGTAATGGCGACTTTTTTTATCACTCAATAATTTAATAACTTTTTGAACATAATATTGGTCAGTATTGGTCATTATAGCAACTTTTTTAGTTGAAAAGCCTAAAATTGATAATTCATAAATTTCTTTGATTTTTTCTTCCATTGTTAACCTCTTTTTCTATGATTGTATACATATTCTTGTTTAAATTCACGAACATTTTTCATGATATTTAAATATTCTTCATCGGCAAATTTTGTAGAATTAGCTAAAATTTGTTCTTTTAATAAGAAGTATTTTTTGCGATATTCTAAAATTATTTTAACATCTTCAGCACTTAATTCTTCTTTACTTTTATTTCTATCAATCAATTGATAATATTGTCGATCATCTATTTGACTTAATAATTCATCATATAATAAAGGATTATTTTTAGCTTGGAAAAGTTTATTTAAATAATTAAGAGCTTGATTATAGTTTTTTGAATCAAAAGATGGGTTAGCTATTAAGTAAAGTGCACTCATTAGCATTTTGTTATCCTTAGCATAGTATAATAAAGCTTTTTTCATTTCTTGAATATAATTACAATTTGCTAATTTAGCTAGTTGACTTAAAGATAAATGATAAGTAAACCAAATTTTAAACCAAAATTCAATATTGCTAGTAAAACTATTAATATTTATTTGGCGTTTATTAGTTACTGTAGCTTTCGTTTTAATTGCTTTTTGTTGAATTCTTAATTCTTGAAATTGTAAAGCCATTTGTCTTCCCACTAATTTTTCAACTAAAGCCATGCTTTTTAAATTAAATATTTCATAAAAGAAGCTATTGTATTTTGTTTTCATATCAATTGTATTTAATGTTCCATTTGATTTTACATAACTTTCAACAACTACTTTTACTAATTTATAATAATTATATTTTTTTACGAGACGATTACTTTGATTACAATCTAGATTATAACCTAATTGTTCTAGTTGTTGTAATCTTTTTAAAGCATCTTCTTCCGTAATTTTTTCATTTTGTAAAGCTTTTGCAAGTAATTTTTTATAGCTTTCAGGATAATAATATTTACTTGTTTTTTTATTTAAAATACTTAATTGTTCTTTTATATTTACAATTGTTGTTTGATTTAAGATAGCTATTTCTAAAAATGTAAAGCCATTATTAATAAAAGTAATTATTTCTTCTAATAAGTCTTTATTTATAACAACATCATTTTTAACCGCTCTTACAAAGATAATTTTTTCATATAGATGTAGATTATAATATTTTGATTGCGGATTAGATAATAAACTTATTTGTCTTGCAACATCCCATTCATTATATCCGGTTAATTCACTTATTTCTTTATTTGTTTTGCCTTCTAAAGCCATATTGTATATGTTTTCGTACATAAAAACACCCCTTTTGCTTGGGTGTTATATTAATAAATTTTTAATTATATGTCAAGCTTTTTTT
>CANQPR010000039.1 GCA_947625715.1 uncultured Bacilli bacterium | reverse complement strand
TTGGAATATGGATATTTTTAGCAATCACTATTTCTGTTTTTAGCAAAACACCATTAAGAGCAGGTTTAAATGTATTTTTATTTTTTGTAGGTATGACAGTAAGTTACCATCTATATACAATTATGTTTAGTGGTTTTAATCCTAAAAGTTATATGGTGATTTGGTATGGAATAACTGCTATAACTCCAATACTTGCATTTATTTGTTGGTATGCAAAAGGAAATAACAAAATTTCAATTATAATTTCTAGTGTAGTATTAGCAGTAATGTTGAAAGAATCTTTTAGTGTTGGAATTTGGTATTTTTATTTTAAAAGTATAATAGACACATTATTATTTTTAGGAACAATGACAGTTTTATATACGAAACCTAAAAATAGTGTTTATAGTTTATTATTTGCAGGAATATTAGTAATAGTATATAGTTTAAGACTATATATATAATATAAATTACAATTTGTAGGAGGAAAAATGAAAGAAATAATAGATTTTATGTTTTTAATTTTTTTATATATTTTTATATTTTATAAAAAATGGAAAGAAAAAGGAAAAGATAAATTGCTTGTTAATACCATTGTGTATATATATTTATCTTTTGTACTATATTTTACTTTGATGCCAATTATAACATCTTTACCATTTATATTTAATCATCCATATAGTCCAATGAATTTGGTACCATTTATTGATGTAACAAGTGGTAGAGGAGATTTTATTAGACAAGTATTATTAAATGTAATAATGACAATTCCATTTGGTTTTTTATTTCCTCTTACAAATAATAACAATTCAAAATTTCTAAAAACAATAATTTATACGATTTTATTAAGTTTAAGTATTGAATTGCTACAACCTTTAATAAATGGTTTTAGGTCATCTGATATAACTGATATAATAACTAATGTTATGGGTGGAATAATAGGATATATAGGATATTTAATTTTTAAACCATTGACTACAAAAATACTAAACTATATAAAAAATAAGTAAAATAAATTATAATTATATGAGTGATAATTTTTTGTATTTAGAGGAGGCAGATTATGAAATGTATTAAAACAATAACCGATGAAGATTTTGATTTAAAAATCAAGAATTTTAATAATCCAAGAACTCGTTTAGGTGCTAGAGGTATTGTTTTTAATGATAAAAACGAAATAGCAATTTTAAATAAAACTAATAAAAATGAATATAAACTTGTTGGTGGAGGTATTGAAGAAAACGAAGATCCTACTGTTGCTTTCAAACGAGAAGTATTGGAAGAGTCAGGATGTAAGATTGATATAGATGATTTTTTAGGAATTATTAAAGAAGAAAAATCACAAGATAATTTTATTCAAACTTCTTACATATATGTTGCTCATGTTTTAGAAGATACTAAACAATTACATTTAACTGAAAAGGAAATCGATGAGGGATCTAAACTTTTATGGTTAAAAATAGAAGATGCCATGAAAGTTATAAAAGATTGTGAAAATAATCTTGTTGGATCTAAATATGAAAATGTTTATCATACTAGGTTTATCGTTCGTAGAGACTATACTATTTTGAAATATTATTTTGATAAGTATATTAAATAATTGGTGCTTTGCATTCTTGCATTGCACTATTTTTTTTTGATTTATGGGATTTATGCTTTTTGATTTATAATATAAAACCATCAGGGGAGGATTCTAAATGAAAAATATTGCGTTAGTTGGTATCGGACCTCATGCCAAAAGAATTTATCTACCTTATTTTAAAAAGCATAAAACTAATTTAGCATTGGTTATAGATTTAGATTCAAATAAAGATAGTATTAGAAAATATTTAGATGAAATTGGATTTAAAAAAACAAAAATATTTACAATAAAAGATTCTTATAAAGATTATGAACATTTGCCTAATGATATCTTTAATAATCTTGTGTCCATATGTCAAGTATTTGAAATTACACATTTTATTATTTCTACCGAGCCTAAAGCTCATTATATGTATTTAGAATTTGCCTTAAAAAACAATATAAATGTTTTAACAGATAAACCTATTACTGTATCAAAAAATATGACTAATTTATCAAGCATTGAAAAAGTTAGGAAACAATATTATGAAATATTAGATCTAGCTAAACATTCAAAAGGAACTTGTAAGGTCATGTGTCAAAGACAATACCATCGTGGCTATGAAAAAATTAAACAAGTTTTAATTGACGCTGTTAATGAATATAAACTTCCTATTACTAATATAGATATTTTTCACTCTGATGGTGCTTGGGAAATGCCCCACGATTTATTAAAAGAAAACCATCCATATTGTTATGGCTATGGTAAACTTTTTCATAGTGGATATCATTTTATAGATTTATTAAGTGATTTTATTAAAATAAATGATTCACTTGGAGGTACTAAAAAAATAGTTGATGGTGATGTTTATTCTACTGTCTGTACTCCTAATGATGAAATGAACTTTTTAACTATTGAAGATTACAAAAGACTTTTTAAGGATCAAAAGATTCCTAATTATTATAATGAAAATGAATATCCTACTTTTAATAAATTTGGTGAAAAGGATTATCATGGATTATTAAATTTTTATAATAAAGATGGTTTTGTTATTACTACTGCTAATCTTAATTTATTACATAATGGTGTATCTCGACGCTCTTGGATTGAAACTAGAGACTTTTATAAATCTAATGGTCGTATAAGACATGAAAGAATTAATATTGAAATTGGACATCTTTTAAATATACAAGTCCATTCTTATCAATCTAAAGAAATAAGTGATAGAACTAATAATGAAGAGTCTGTTGGAGGACTTGAACATTTTGATATTTATTTCTTTAATAATCCATTGGTTGATAAAACTCCTTTCAAAGAAATTCATCTTGGGAATATGTACTCTGATAAAGAGAAAAAGGAATTTTTAGGGTATAATGAGCTATCTCGTGAGATATTCTTAACTAATTTTTTAAATAATAAAGATTGTAAAGGTGACATTAGGGATCAAGCTCTTGCTATTGAAATTTTATATGCTTGTGCTAAAGGGATTCATAATCACTACTCTCATAAAAAGAAAGTTGAAAATATTGTTATTAGAAATGAATATACTTATCGTTTTATTGCTAAAAGATTAAAAGATTATTCAAATGTTATAGATAATGATTTAGAAAATAAAGAAATTATTTCTAATATTCATTATAACGATATATATACTCTTTATAATTTTATGAGATATATACCATCAAAACAATATTATCAAGTTTTTATATCATTAGATGATACTAAAGATACAGCAGGTAGTCTTTTAAAGAAAAATTTTAAAAGCAAAGTTATGGCTTATTGTTATTATCGTATTTTAAATTATATATTATCTCATAAGAAAATTACTTATATTGAAAACTTAATAGAAAGATTTTCATAGTTTACTTTTCAAACACTATTTAAATACGATTTGGTTTACTTTTCAAACACAAAATAAATCTAAATTCAGCCGATTTAGTTTATTGTTTTTATCTGTCAAGGGTGTATAATGTAGTAAAATGAGTTAATTCTGAAAAGAGATGGCTCATTTTTAATTATTTTTTATGGTAGATTATACCAAAGCTATTGACAAAAATTGCATTTGTCATTAAAATAAATAGCAATTTATGGGGATGAGTTTGGTTATGGTTTATCAAAAGGTTGTGGCATCCACTACTGATGCAAGATTAGTTTTAATTAATAACAATATTATAATTCAAGAGATTTTATAGTAGATTTTTCTGCTCTTTAAAGTCTCTTTTTTATTGAAAGGAGGAATTTTAATGGATTACATCGTAACACTAGATCAGCTTTTAAATGTTGGTAGTACAATAACTGATAACGCAAATTCTAATAGCGAAGTAAATCAATTATTAGATGAATATATTTGTAATCAATATGATTGTACTAATATAAAATCAGAGTTATTAAAATTATTTGCTACATTTAAATCTGCTAGATATTTATATGAATTTCCTAAAGATGCTAATATTAAAATTACTCCTACTTATGAACTTCGTGAGGGATTTACTCAACGATCTACTACAAGTCAAGTTGAAAATGCTGTTTCACGATATGTTGATAAACAATTACTTACAACAGATATTTATACTTCTATTATTAAAACAAGTTATAAATTAACAGGTGCTGAAGTAGTCTATTTAATTAATACTTTTCTAGTACATAAATCTGAAGAAAATATTGCTGAAATTATAGGTATTTCAAAAACCTATTTACAAAAAATTAAGAAAAGCTGTTTAGTTAAGTTATGGGTTGAATTAGAAAAGTATTGCCAAGATGATTAAGTTCATCTTTTTTTGTGCTATTACGAGTTTATAGGGATCTCGTTATCAAAAAACTAAATCTAAAATGAAAGGAGGTAAAAAATGACTTGTGAGCCATTCTATTCTACTTCACTAGGTAAATTATATAAAGGCGATTGTTTAGAGGTTATGGATTATCTTATTGAACAGGGTTATGTTTTTGATGCTATCATAACAGATCCACCTTATGCAGTAACAGGATATTCTTGGGATCAAATCATACCTTTTGATGCTATGTGGGAAAGACTTTTAAAATTAATTAAGCCTAATGGTGCAATAGTTTTATTTGGTAATGAGCCCTTTTCTTCAGCCTTAAGAAAAAGTAATGAAAAACTTTATCGTTATGATTGGAAATGGGTTAAAACGCAAGTAACAGGATTTCAAAATGCAAAATATCAGCCACTTCGTTGTTATGAAGATGTTATGGTATTTTCAAAATCAGGTGCTGTTTCTAGTGCAAATAATCCTATGGCATATTATCCACAGGGAATTATTCCTGTAAATCTTAAAGTTATGAGATCATCAGTTGACTATTTAAAAGAAAAGAAAAATAAAGTACGAGAATTGCATACTCAAGAATATGGAGATTATCCTAGAAATGTTATACAATTTGCTCGTGAATCTACACTTTTTCATCCTACTCAAAAGCCATGTAATTTAATGGAATATATTATTTCAACTTATACTCGTGACAATGAATTAGTATTGGATTTCACAAGTGGTAGTGGCTCGACTCTTTTATCTTGTGAAATACTCAATCGTAATTGGGTTGGTATTGAAATTACAGATAAGTATTGTAATGTTATCAAAAAAAGGATTGAAAATGGAATTCAATTAAAGTTATCATTCGATTATAATCAAAATAAGGAGGAATGAAAATATATTATAAAAATAAAAAAAGCCGAGAATTAAGCACTAATAAAAAACTCGACTACATTGATTATAACATACATTTCCTATTTGGAGGAGTCCATTAATGGAATCTATTTTACAAAATGTTTTAAGTTTAATAAATGATGCAATGGGTTATTTAAAGTTGTTCGTAATTGGAGGTACAGCTTTTTTTGTTGCCAAAGATTATGCTCTTAAAATGGCATCAAGCGATGATAATCAAAAAGCTAGTTATGATCGTAAGATAAGAACAACAATAATTGCAGGAGTTTCGGCTCTTGTCACAACACAATTTGTATCATGGATATTGGGATATTTTAAATAATGATTCAAAAAAAGGATTTTTTAGATAATGTAGAAGATATTTTAAATGTTGGAATTATTGAAAACACCCCTTTATCTAATATTGATATTTTAAAAAATATTTCAAAAGATGATAATTTAATGAATTTATTTTATTTAGAGTTTGAGAAAAACTATCCTTATGAAGATGGCGAAGATATGTTATTATGTAAAACACAAGATTTTGTTTATCGGTTAAATATGGCTATCAATGATTGGTTAATTCCTATGCATGAAATAAATACTATTGATAATATTAAAAAGACTTTATTAGATCTTATATTTGAAGATATTGATTTATATAGTGCAGTTTCTTATGATAAGTCAGATTACGAACTGATCGAAGAGTTTGACAGCATATTTCCAAACATTAATATTTAAGTATGGCGAAGAAAGTTAATTCTTTTATTACAAGTCATAATCTAGTAAATAGGATTTATGATATGATTTTTTATTTCGGAGTAATAAAGGATTCATCAAACGAGAAAGTAGTTAAAAAATTCTTAAAAGAAAGTTTGCTAAAAGTCGAGTATGTTGAGTCACTTGCTAAATACTTTGAAAAAAGACTTACAAAAAATTATAATAATATCGAATTAAGGTATAATTTAAAAGATTTAATTAATGATCTTAACTATTTAAAACAATATCTTTCTTAATAAATTAATGTTAAGGATTTGACTTTTATTATTAATAGAGTTAAGATTCCATTAAAAGAGAGATGATTTGATGAAAAAAAGAAAAATTATAATCATTTCTTCATTACTTGTCTTATTATTAGTTGGGGGCTTATTTGCAAGTATAAATATCTTTAAAACAGAAAATAAAAATATTCAAAATGTAGATAATACTCCTACTCAAGATGAGGTAAAGGAAGACTTTAAAAATGAAGAAATTGTTATTCCTGAAGAGACTAAACAAGAAGTAACTGATAATGTTTCTAAAAACGATGTTATTGATTTCAAAGATGAAGAAAAACAAAATAATGATAGTTCTTCAAAAAACAAAGTAGATACTTCTTCTAAAAATGATGTTGATAAATCTAGTAGTTATCAACAATCTAATGATGTAGATACTTCTGTTCCTACTCCTACTCCTGACCCTGTTCCAAAAGAAGAAGTTAAAGAACAAAATTCTTCATCAGAAACAAAAGAAAATAATTCTTATGTTGGTGTTCCTGATCCTAATAATTTTAATTATTCTATGCATCATGGTATCATTGAATATAATGATAAACAAAGCTGTATAAATGATTCAATTGATATTGGGTTTAAGGATACTGTGGATATTACAAATTCATATTGTTTAGAAGTTTATGGTTCTAATAACAATATATTAGGATATTATTTATATATAAAATGTTCTTCAGGAAATTGTGATAAATACAAAAATTAAGTTGGTGAATAGCCGACTTTTTTATTTGGAGGAATTAAAAATGAAATTACTTATGTTTATTTTATTGGCACTAATATCAATGTTAGTGCTTTTTATATATTCTGCTTGTGTTGTATCAGGCAGATGTGCAAAGGAGGAAGATAAAAGAAATGAATAAAATAACAAAAAGTTTATTATTAGTCATGGCTTTGGTTGTTGGATTCGCTCTTAAAACTGATTCAGTATCTGCAGCGACTCTGACAAAAGAAAGATCAGGTTATTTTTATGATCGTATGAAAGCCGATGGAAGCGAACATCATTCATATTATTGGAATTTTTATTCCATAGATGGTGATGTTGCATATTGTATTGAACCTGGTGTGCCTGAGGGTGTCGAGTATCCTGAAACTAATTGGGATGCTACTAATTTGCCTAGTTCTATAAAAGAAAGAGTCTTATTACTAGGCTATTATGGTTATACCTATGAGGGACACCAAACTACTGAATATAGAGCAGCAACTCAAGGGTTGATTTGGTCTACTATCATTGGTGGAGGAAATCGTGTTGATTTTACTACTGAACGATGGGGTGCAGGATCAAAATTAGATATTTCA
Organism: uncultured Bacilli bacterium; assembly: GCA_947625715.1. Lineage (GTDB taxonomy): Bacteria > Bacillota_I > Bacilli_A > RF39 > UBA660 > Ventrenecus. Next base: position 4,464 of record CANQPR010000039.1, on the reverse strand, counting down.
AGCGAAGAGGCAGAAATAGAAAGATTGATCTCTCATCATTATGATAAACCATCTTTCAATGGTGGTACATTCACAGCCCAAGTTGGTGAAACTATTGAGTTAACTGATACCAATAATATTTTAAGTAAATTTGATATAAGTGTTGATGGTGCAGATTTTTCTGTTAACGGAAACAAATTAACAATAACACCTACTAAAAATGGTGATATAACATTAAAAATGGTTAAAAAAATGGATTACTCATCTAATTATAAAATATTTTCAGGTGATGGTATCCAAGATATGCTAGTTGCAGGAGCAGTTGATCCTGTTGTTGCATCTGCTAAAATTAATGCATATTATGGAAGTGTTGAATTAACAAAATCAGATTCTGAAACAAAACAAGCACAGGGACAAGCTACTCTTGAGGGTGCTGTTTATGGTGTTTATACTCAAGATGGAACTCTTGTAACAAAAATCACTACTGATAAAAATGGTTATGGAAAGTCTGATGCTGTTTTAGGATTTAATTCTTATTACATTCAAGAAATCAGTTCTTCAACAGGTTATTATGTAGATAATACAAGATACCCTATTGATGTAAAAGGAAAAGCAAATGTTAAAATTGATGTAACAGAAAAAGTTATCAAAAATTTTATTAGCATTTTAAAACAATACGATTATGTTGATGGTAATACTACTTTCTTAAATGCTGAATCAGGTATTACATTTGAGATTTTCTATCCTGATGGAAGAAAATATGATGAAATTACTACTGACAAGCATGGATATGCTGAAATCGAAATCCCTTATGGTGTATGGAGATTCCATCAAAAAAATACAAATACAGGATATGAAAAAATATACGATTTCTATATTACTGTTAATGAAACTAGTCAAAAAGAACAATATTATAATATTTTAAATAATAAATTATCCGCTTATCTTCAAGTTTTCAAAACTGATTTAGAAACAGGTAAAGTTATTGCTCTTGCTAATACAACATTTAAAATATTTAATGTTGATAAAAATCAATATGTTTCACAATATGTTGGTGGTAAAGTTATCAGCGAGTTTAAAACTGATGAAGATGGTAAATTTATTACTTATCTTAAATTAGAGGCAGGAAACTATAAACTAATTGAAGTTTCAAGCCCTAAACATTATCTTTTAAATACAGAGGGACTTCCTTTTACAATTGGCGATGGTACTCATTATAGTTATAATGAATATGGTGCATTTATAACTGTCTATTTTGAAGATCAAGTTATTAAAGGTAGAATTGAAGTAAATAAGACAGGTGAATCTGTTGTTATTGAAAATGGTACTTTTACTTATGAAGAAAAGCCATTAGAAAATGTAACATTTGAAATTTATGCAAGTGAAGATATCTTATCTGCTGATGGTAAAACTTTATATTATAAGAAAGGTCAATTAGTAGATACTATTACTACTAATAAAGATGGATATGCTATAAGTAAAGAATTATATCTTGGATCTTACTATCTTGTAGAAGTTAAAACAGATGACTCTCATGTATTAGATCCTAATAAATATACTTTCACATTAGAAGAAAAAGATAATAGAACTCCTATCGTTTATCATAGTTATAGTGCTTTAAATTTATTAAAGAAAGGAACTCTTGAGTTTACAAAGTCAGATGTTTCTACAGGTGAAAAGATTCCTAATACTAAAATAGAAATCTATCATTTAAAAGATGATGGTACTACTGAATTAGTTTTCACAGGTGTAACTGATAAAGATGGTAAAGTAACAATTACTGATTTATTTGTTGGTAAATTTGTTATCATTGAAACCGATTCAGCAACAGGCTATCGTTTAAGTGATGAAGTTGTAGCTTTTGAAATAAAAGAAAATGGCGAAATTGTTAAAGCCGAAATGACTAATGAAAAAATTAAATCTATCGTTAAGATTCATAAAGTTGATGAAGATGGCAATGCTCTTGCAGGTGTAGAAATTGGTGTCTTTGATTTAGATGATAATTTAATAGGATCTTATATTACTGATGAAAATGGTGACATTGAGGTTGAATTAGAATATGGATCATATTATTACAAAGAACTAAAAACTATAGAGGGCTTTGTTCTTAATGAGGAAAAAGTTTACTTTGATGTAACAGAAGATGGAGCTATTATTGAAACCACTCTTGTTAATGTTAAAGTTCCTAATACTTCTCTTTCTGATTCTAAAGTGTTAGATGTTGTTGGTATTGTTTTAATAATCGCAGGAGTTGGATACTTAATTTATGTCAAAAGGAAAAAGTAATAAGAGCCGAGTCATTCTTGGCTCTTTGCTTATTCTTCTTGGAATAGCACTCCCTGTTTCAAAATATTTATACTTAAATTATTTAGATAATAAAAATAATGAAAGTATTGAGACTTTTTTTGAAACTGAAGACCAAGAAACAATTGTTGAAGATTCTAACACAAATCAGGAAGAAGTAAAAACAAATAATAATTCTTATAATTATATTGCTGTTCTTGAAGTACCATCTATTTCTTTAAAAAGAGGCTTGGTAGATAAGAATAGTAATGCAAATAATGTCAGTAAAAATATTCAGATATTAAATGAAAGTGATATGCCTGATGTAAAAAATGGAACTATGTATCTTGCTAGTCATTCAGGATCAAGCTATATTGCTTTTTTTAAACATCTTGATAAAGTAAAAATCGATGATTTAGTTTATATATATTATAACCATATCAAATATACATATAAGGTAACTAAAATGTATGAAGAAGTTAAGGATGGTAATATTAGTGTATATAAAGATAAATCTAAAACAAATCTTATTTTAACTACTTGTAATCCTACTCATAAAGGATATCAACTTATAGTAGTTAGCGAATTAATAAATCAAGAAAACTATTAAGGAGGAATTGTAAATACTTTTAGCAGTAACTCAAGTTAAACAGCATTGGTACACCGATGTTTATCGTACTGTCATGTGGAATATTGGTAAAGGCATAATGTGGCTTTTAGATGGATTCTTTGACATTATTGATAAAATTTGGAGGTATCAATTTTTTAATAATGATTATGTTAATAAAATCTTTGGTGGAGCAGTCATTGTAGCGTGTAGTTGGCTTGTCCTGAAAGTTGTTATTGAGCTAATTATGAATTTTATAGTTAAAAATGATGGTAAAGGTAGCCCACTAACAGTATATCGTGGTATTGTTCTGGCAATAGTTATGATGTTCTTAATAACTCCACTTTTTGATTTTGGACATAATGTTTCTACTGCTCTGACTGATGATGTTATAAAAGTATCAGGTCTTAATACAGGATCTAATGCTGAATCTAGTATTTCAAAAGCGATTGTACGAGCGATGGTTTATGACAATGAAACTAAAGAAGAAGATATCGATTATTTAGTTAATAATTGGAAATCTGTCAGTATTAATGATACTGATGGAGGTTTTGCAGGTGTTGGTGATTCCTATAAATATTCTTTAAATTTCTTTATGCTGATTGTTCTTGCAATAGTCACAATATTTTTATTGTTCTTTGTTGCAATTCAGATGGCTAAACGAGTCATGGAGATTGCTTTATTTAAAATAATTGCTCCTTTTTGTTGTACTAGTTTAACTAATAATGGTCGTGCTTTTGAAACTTGGACTAAAAGTACAATGGGATTATTCTTAATTACTGTTGTGCAGTTTGTTTCAATTGGTTTACTTTTGACTATGTTTGGTAGTGCATTTAAAGATAATGGAACTTTAACAGGAGTATTTTTAGTTATTGGTGCATTACTCTTTATTATAAGTACGCCTACCATTATAAATAGTTTATTAGGTCAGCAATCAGGTATGATGTCAGCATTTGGTGATATGCAATCCTTACTAGCAGTTGGTATGGGTGCATCACAGGGATTAGGTCTTGCAAAGGCAGGAACAATGGGAGCTCTTTCTATGGGAGCTAATGTCGTTGGTAAAGGAGCAAATTTAATATCAGGAGGTGTAGGTAAAATATCAAATATGTTAAATAAAGGAAAAACTTTAACAAGCGATCAAATGGATCAAGTAAAAGAGTCATTCGCTCAACATAATTCTTATAAAGCTCAAAAACAAGTAAATGAATTTCTAAATCAAAATAGTAAAGGTAAATATGGAAAAATTATGAATATGGATACATCAAATCCTTTTATGCATCCACATAGTATGAGATATAATCCTATTCGTAATCAATACATGAATCAAGCAAGTATGCAAACAAATAACAATGATATAGATGGGAAGTATTTATGATGTATCTAATTCCTAAAAATATTAAAGTTAAAAGAGAGATCTTTAAAGGTTTTGGAATAATTGAAATAATTGCACTTGCTATTAGTTTTGGTTTAGGATTTTTACTTCAAAATTTTACTAATGTGTTTCATATAAAGATTTTTTTATTTTTCATCTTCCCTTTAACTATGTTTTTATTACTACTACCACTTCCTAATGGTAGTACGCCATTAATTAT
>CANQPR010000038.1 GCA_947625715.1 uncultured Bacilli bacterium | reverse complement strand
CGCCGTATACCGAACGGTACGTACGGTGGTGTGAGAGGGAAAATAGTCATAAAGTTTTCTCTACTCGATTGAAATTAGAACAATTTAAAGAAAAAAAGAAAAGTAAGAAAGTAATAATAATATTAATAGCTATTATTTTATTAATAGGCGGAATAATAATAGGTAGCTCATTTGCAAGCTTTAAAGAAAGTAAAAGTTTTAAAGTTATGGAAGGAAACTTCATCTATGAAGGAAGTGGCGATATAACATTAGCATTTTATCATGGTAATGAATCGCTTACAAAAATGCCTGTGAAAAATAATACAGAAGGTTTTTTGTTTGATAAAGGTGAGTGTAATAAAGGCGCAACTATTGAATGGGATGATAAAGATTGGTCTCCCAAAATAAAAAATTTACAAGAAACTAAAACTGTATGTTCTTTATACTTCAAAAAAAATTCTGATGTAGCATGTAATAGTGCTGGTCTTGATAGTGGAGCCTGTTATATTGCTCAAATGGCTGATAGTGATAAAACTAATATGAAATATGATAATACTATAGACAATAATGCAAGGTTTATTTCTCAAAGTGCAAATAATTATGTGAGTTTTAATAATGGTGAACTTATATGGCGGGGATATTCTAGTAGTAGTAGTTCTAGTAATTATAAAGAATATAATACACTTGAAGAATGTAAAAATGGTTATGAATATCATTATAATTGTGAGCAGGTACCTGCTTGGCGAATTATTGGGGTAATGAATAACATAGAAGATGAATCTGGAAATATTAAAAGTCACTTAAAAATTATAAGAGGAAGTACAGGAAATTATAGTTGGGATGGTTCAAGCGAAAGTATAAATAATGGCTACGGAGTAAATGAATGGAGTACATCTGCTGTAGAAAAAGTTCTAAATGACAATTATTATAATAAAAAAACTGGAGGGACTTGTTATCGAGGTACAAATCTCCAAACAATTGAATGCCCAAAATGGGTAAATATTGGCTTAGATGAAGAAGCAAGAAAAATGATAAGTAAAATAAAATGGCACACTGGAACGATTCCAAAACAATATGGTTTAAGACCAACAAATGACGCTACATATATGTATGAAATGGAACGAAGTGAAAATGATGGCAAATATTGTAGTGTTAGTGCTTATTGTAATGATAAAGTTACAAGAACGACAAGTTGGACAGGATATGTCGGCTTAATGTATCCTTCCGATTTTGCCTTTTCTGGTGTTTCTTCTTGTTTTGGTGAATTTAATGGATATAATTGTGATGGAAAATATTGGTTAAACTATGGTAATCCTGACCACTGGCAATGGACTATGACTCCTATTCCAGATAATATAAACGAAAAAAATGCTTTTGAAGTTTATTTTATTGATAATAAAAATGTTTTGAATGGTGATGGGTATGCAGCCAATTATATGGCTTATGTTCGACCTGTAGTATATTTAAATTCTAATATTAAAATTAAACCCAGTGATGCTAGTGATTATGGAAGCATAACAAATCCTTATGTTTTAGAAATATAAAATGTGCTTTTTGTTAAAATTTTATTTGACATGACATGCATATAATGATAATATATATTTGGTTTTTAAATATTGGTTTTACTTAGGTAAAACCTTATTTAAAGAAAAATACGATACACCGGGATGTGTGTAAATGGAAAGGAGTATTTATGACTACTATTAATCAACTTGTAAAAAAGGGAAGAAGTAAAAAGACTAAGAAAAGTAAAAGTCCAGTTTTGAATCTTGGAATGAATACAATTGAAAGAAAACAAACTAATAATCCAAGTCCTCAAAAAAGAGGCGTATGTACTCGTGTTGGAACTAAAACACCTAAGAAACCTAACTCTGCATTACGTAAATACGCACGTGTTAGATTATCAAATGGTAAAGAAGTCGATACTTATATTCCAGGTGAAGGACATAATTTACAAGAACACAGTGTTGTATTAGTACGTGGCGGACGTGTTAAAGACCTAATCGGAGTTCGTTATCATGTTATACGTGGTACATTAGATACACAAGGTGTTGCTAATAGAAAACAAGGACGTAGTAAATACGGCGCTAAAAAACCAAAAAGTAAGTAGAAGGAGGAAATAAACAATGCGTAAAAGAAGAGCAATAAAAAGAGATGTTTTACCAGATGCAATATATAATTCAAAAGTTGTTACAAAATTAATAAATCAAATTATGCAAGATGGTAAAAAAGGAACTGCGCAAAAAATTTTATATGAAGCATTTGATATTATTGAAAAGAAAACTGGTAAACCAGCTATAGAAATTTATCAACAAGCTTTAGAAAATGTAAAACCGATGCTTGAAGTTAAATCACGCCGTGTTGGTGGAAGTAACTATCAAGTACCAATTGAAGTTAGTGAAGAACGTAGTCAAACTTTAGCTTTACGTTGGATAGTAAGTTATGCTAAAAATCGTAATGGTAAGGGAATGGCCATTAATTTAGCTAATGAATTAATTGATGCTGCTAATGAAACAGGTGGAGCAGTAAAAAAACGTGAGGATACTCATAAAATGGCTGAAGCAAATAAAGCATTTGCTCATTATAGATGGTAGGAGGTAAATAATGGCTAGAGATGTTACGATAGATAAAGTAAGAAATATCGGAATTATGGCTCATATTGATGCTGGTAAAACTACAACAACGGAAAGAATTTTATATCATACTGGTCGTATTCATAAAATTGGTGAAACTCATGATGGAGCTAGCCAAATGGACTGGATGGAACAAGAAAAAGAACGTGGTATTACCATTACCTCTGCTGCTACAACAGCTCATTGGAAAGGATATCGTTTAAATATCATTGATACTCCAGGACATGTTGACTTTACCGTTGAAGTATCAAGATCACTTAGAGTATTAGATGGTGCAGTTGCCCTATTAGATGCTCAAGCTGGTGTTGAACCACAAACTGAAACAGTATGGCGTCAAGCAGATGAATTTAAAGTTCCAAGAATGATTATGTGTAATAAAATGGCTAAATTAGGAGCTGATTTTGCCTATAGTTTAGAAACAATATCAAAAAGATTAGGGGCTAATGCTAAACCTATTGAATGGCCAATTGGAGCTGAAAATAATTTTACAGGTATTATTGATTTAATTACAAGAAAAGCATATCAATATGATGGATTAGAAGAAGAAAATGCCGTAGAAATTGATATACCTGAAGATTTAAAAGATTTAGTAGAAACTAAAAGAGCTGATTTAATAGAAAGCGTTGTTGAATTTGATGATGCTTTAATGGAAAAATATTTAAATGGTGAAGAATTAAGTATTGAAGAAATTAAAACAGCTATTAGAAAAGGTGTTTTATCTAATCAATTTTATCCAGTATTATGCGGAGATGCATTATCAAATAAAGGTATTAAATTATTGTTAGATGCTGTAATTGATTATATGCCAGCTCCAACTGATGTTCCATCTATTGAATGTTATGATTCAAAAACTGGTGAAGATGTACTTCGTCATCCAAGTGATTCTGAACCATTTACAGCTTTAGCATTCAAAATTATGACAGATCCATTTGTTGGTAGATTAGCTTTCTTTAGAGTTTATTCTGGTCATTTAACAAGTGGCTCATACATAATTAATAGTACAAAGGGTGAAAAAGAACGTATTGGCCGTATTTTACAAATGCATGCTAATAATCGTACAGAAATATCTGAAGTTTACTGTGGTGAAATTGCTGCTGCTGTAGGGCTTAAAAATACAACCACTGCTGATACATTATGTGATGAAAAACATCCAGTTATCATGAAAGGTATGGAATTTCCTTTACCAGTTATTGATGAAGCTATTGAACCTAAAAGTAAAGCTGATCAAGAAAAATTAGGAATAGCCTTACAAAAATTAGCTGAAGAAGATCCAACTTTCAAATATAAAACTGATCCGGAAACCGGACAAACCGTTATTAGTGGTATGGGTGAGCTACATCTAGAAGTATTAGTTCGTCGTATGAAAGATGAATTTAATGTAGAAGCTAACATTGGTCGTCCACAAGTTGCTTATCGTGAAACAATAACTCAAATGGGTGAATGTGAAGGTAAGTATATAAAACAATCAGGTGGACGTGGACAATATGGACATGTTTGGGTTCGCTTTGAACCAAATAAAGACAAAGGTTATGAATTTGTTGATGCCATCGTTGGTGGTGTAGTTCCAAGAGAATACATACCTGTAACCGATAAAGGCTTACAAGAAGCTATGGCCGGTGGTATTTTAGCGGGTTATCCAATGGTTGATGTTAAAGCAACTCTATTTGATGGTTCATATCATGATGTCGATTCATCAGAAATGGCCTTCAAAATTGCTGCAAGTTTAGCTTTAAAAGAAGCTAAAAATAAATGTAAACCAGTTATATTAGAACCAATTATGAAAGTAACAGTTATCGTACCAGATGAGTACATGGGTAATGTTATGGGTGATTTAACCTCACGAAGAGGACGACCATTAGGTCAAGAATCACGTGGTAATGCCCTTGCTATTACGGCAATGGTTCCATTAGCAGAAATGTTTGGATATGCAACAAGTTTGCGTTCTAATACACAAGGTCGTGGAAACTTCACAATGGAGTTAGACCATTATGAAGAAGTTCCAAAATCAATCGCTGAAGAAATTATCAAGAAAAACAGCGTTAATTAAAATAATACTTGAATTTAGTTCAAGCATTAGATAAAATAATTACTGAAAGGAGAAGTCAAAAATGGCAAAAGAAAAATTTGATCGTTCAAAAGAACACGTTAATATTGGTACTATTGGTCATGTTGACCATGGTAAAACAACATTAACAGCTGCAATAACTAAATTATTTGGTAAATATGTCGAATATGCTGATATCGACAAAGCACCAGAAGAAAGAGAAAGAGGTATTACAATTAATACTGCTCACGTTGAGTATGAAACAGAAAAACGTCACTATGCTCACGTTGACTGTCCAGGACATGCTGACTATGTAAAAAATATGATTACAGGGGCTGCTCAAATGGATGGAGCAATATTGGTTGTATCTGCATCAGATGGACCAATGCCTCAAACAAGAGAACACATTTTATTATCTCGTCAAGTAGGAGTTCCTAAAATTGTTGTTTACATGAATAAATGTGACCAAGTTGATGATCCAGAATTACTTGATTTAGTAGAAATGGAAATTAGAGAATTATTAGGAGAATATGAATTCGATACTGAATGTCCTATTATCCGTGGTTCTGCTTTAAAAGCTATTGAAGGAGATCCTGAAGCTGAACAATCTATTCGTGATTTAATGAAAGCAGTAGATGAATATATTCCATCACCAGAAAGAGATACTGATAAACCATTCTTAATGAGTATTGAAGACGTATTTACAATTTCTGGACGTGGAACAGTTGTTACCGGACGTGTTGAACGTGGACAACTTAAATTAAATGATGAAGTTGAAATTGTTGGTTTAAGAGATACAAAGAAAACAGTTGTAACAGGAATTGAAATGTTCCGTAAATCACTTGATTATGCTCAAGCAGGTGATAACGCTGGTGTGTTATTACGTGGTATTGCTCGTGATGAAGTTGAACGTGGACAAGTTCTTGCTAAACCAGGAAGTATTATTCCACATTCAAAATTTAAAGCAAGTGTTTATGTATTAACTAAAGATGAAGGCGGACGTCATACTCCATTCTTCTCAAATTACAGACCACAATTCTATTTTAGAACAACTGATGTAACAGGTGTTATTGAATTACCTAGTGGTACAGAAATGGTAATGCCTGGTGATAATGTTGACATTAGTGTTGAATTACTTCATCCAGTAGCACTAGAAAAAGGTACAAAATTCTCTATTCGTGAGGGTGGACGTACTGTTGGTGCTGGAGTTGTATCTGAAATTGAAAAATAAAGAAAACGAGAAATTGTTTCAGACTGTTGACAAAAGAAATTTTGCTAATAGTCTTTTTATTTTGAAAAAAAAATATTATAACTTGACTTTGACAGTGAAAACGAGCAAACCTAGGCAGTTAAAAGGATTGCACGTTTTTTTATGTTGTACATTGTCAATGATTTTTTGTGTTAGTGATGATGATTTATCTGGAAAATAAAATATAAAAAAACTCAAAATTCGTTGACGGGGGGGGGGTATTATATAATATAATAAAAGAAGATACGGAGGTCTTCTCTTATTATGAAACTATATCAATTTAAAAATAAGAAAAATTATAAAAAGGTAATTGCGGTTATAATATTAATTATATTAGTAACAGGGGGTTTAATAATAAGAATATCATTTGCCAATTTTAAAGAGCAAAAATCTTTTAAGGTAATGGAAGGAAATTTCATCTATGAAGGAAGTGGTGATGTAATATTTGCCTTTTATAAAGGGGATGAATTATTGACTCAAATGCCTAAGAAAAATAATGAAGAAAATTTAGGATTTGAAAAAGCAATATGTGATAAAGGAGCTAGTGTAGAATGGAATGAAGAGAAATGGGCTCCATTAGTTGTAAATTTAACGCAAAGTAAGACTAAGTGTGACTTATATTTTAATAATATGTCAAGTGATTATAACGCTTTAGCTGATTTAGTAGAAAAAAAAGAAGGTCAATTAATCTATGATGGAACTTCTGATAATAATTTACGATTTATAGGTGCTAATCCGGATAATTATGTTGAGTTTAATAATGAATATATATGGCGAGGTTATTATAGTAATAGTAATGATAGGTATAAGGACTATAACTCATATGAAGAGTGTACAAGAGCATCATCATATAATTATAATTGTGAGCAAGCACCAGCTTGGCGAATCATAGGAGTAATGAATAACATTGAAGATGAAAATGGTAATACAGGGAGTCATTTAAAAATTGTAAGAGATGATATAGTAGGTTTAAACAATCAAAATTTAAAATTTTCATGGGATTCATCAGATAGTAGTATAAACAAGGGCTGGGGAATAAATGAATGGAGTCAGGCTAATTTAATGTGGTTTTTAAATGTATCATATTACTACAAAGATGATTTCCTTGATGCATGTAGTCATATATTATCTAAGTGTGCTAATTGTTGTCCGTCGTGGGAGAGTGTAGGATTAAATGGAGAAGCTAGGAATATGGTAAGTAAGGTGAAATGGAACATGGGTACTATGCCGTTGGCCGTAGGTCCTACAATTGGTACACCATCTCAGATGTATAAGTATGAGCGGAGCTCCAATACAGGTAACGGGTGTACTGGTCTTTATGATACATGTAATGATAGTGTGAATAGAAAAAAATTTTGGACGGGGTTTGTAGGTTTAATGTATCCAAGTGACTATGGTTTATCGACAAATGGTTCGGACGGGTCGTCTTCTAGGTCTATTTGTTTAAATACTGGAATGGGTAATTGGAATTCAAGTAATTATAGGGATGGTTGTGCTAAAGCCAGTTGGTTATTCAACTATTACTCAGACTGGTTTCTGACTCCTATAGCTGAATCTCAATTTGGTAGCAAGGTAACTTATCTTGATAGTTCCGGGGCTGTTTATTACTCACATGCCTCGACGACGATAGGTATTCGACCAGTGGTGTATTTAAATTCTAGTGTGAAAATAGAACTTGATAGTTCTGCAAATTATGGTACCAAAGATAACCCGTTTAGATTATTAATATAAAAAATAAATTAAATAAATCTAAGGTGCACAATAATTATAAAACTTATTTTAGAATGTTATCTAAATTTTTTAATTTCAAATTGAGTCATTTTAAAAATTAATGACATATGCTATAATAAATGAGTATGAATAAGCAATATAAAAATAAAATGATGATTATTGTTCTTAGTATGGTGTGTTTTATTATTATGGCATCTTTCTTTTTTTATAACAAAAAGATAGATAATAAAGATGATATAGCCCATATACAACAAGCTATAAATAATCGAAAAAAAGTTGATAAACAAGCAAAAAAAACTTATGAAGAATGTCTTTCTTCACCTTTTAAATATGATACTTTAAAAAATGATTTAACTAATCTTTATAAAAAAATATCTTATCCAGGTTTAAGTATATATTTTGAAGATTTAAAAAATGATTGGCAATTTAATTATAATACCAATGTTACTTATTATGGGGCAAGTTTAATTAAATTATTAATGGCTTCTTACTTAGTTTCTAATGCTGTTAATAAAAATGATAATTTGGATAAAACTTTACCTTACTCTCTAAAATATCAATTACCATATAGTTTAGCTTTAGATAAGCATAAATTAAATGATAATATAGCAATTAAAGATTTAATTAGTTATATATTGAAAGTAAGTGATAATGGCGCTTATGATATGTTATATGATTATGTGGGTTATGAAAACTTAAAAGCCTATGCAGATTATTTAAAAATTAATGTAACAATTAATGAAATAGAACATTTTGGTAATTTAACAATAAGCGATGCAACAAAAATAATAAAACAAGCTTATCAACTTATCCAAACTTATCCTACTTATCGCTCTTTATTTTTAGATAATATGGATAATGATTATTATAATTATTTAAATTTTAAAGATGTAAAAGTTTATCATAAATTTGGTGAATATATAGAATACTATCATGACATGGGATTAAAGATGGGCGAATATCCATATATAATTGTTATTATGTCTAATTTAACTAGTAGTGAAGAAACCAAAGAAAAATTTCAAAATATTCATCAAGAATTATATAAAATTTATGAAAAAAATATTGCTTTAAAAGAGGCTAAATGTAAAGAACAAAAAAAATTAGTAGTTTAATTACTACTAGTTTTTTTCTTTAAATTAGTTTTATTGAAGGTTTTGGCAAGGGTACCATTGTTTTTAAGTTTTTGATATTTTCTATTTTTAATAGGTAGGTCATATTCACCAATAAATTCATAAACTTTAGGATTAAAGCCAAGTTTGAATTGATTTAAACCATGATATGGATTATCTTTCGTAAAATCACCAGTTAAACCATTTAAATCTAAATAACTATAATCCTTTTTATAGTATTCAATAATTTTATAATGAAGAAAATAGTTAGGGTCAAATAAACGATATTTTTTATCATAGCCACTTATTAAAATTTGAACACGATTTAAAAAACGAATAACCAAAGCCCCCGCAATATAGATTTTTTCACCTTTTTTATTTATTTCGGTAGCTAAATAAACATCATTTTTATACGCTAGTAATTTTTTGTCAGACATCATTTTTTTATTAATGTTTTTTTGATTACTTTTTTTCGTTAATTGTTCATTATAATAACTATTGCGTTCTAATTCTTCTTCGTATAATTTACGAGCGTTAGTTAAATACTTTTCAGCATTAATAGATACTAAGAATAAATCAATCATATCATCTTGGTGAAAAGCATTATAATAATCTTTATAATAAAAAGCATTACAATCACGTTTTTTATAAATAAATTTTTGTAAAATATCCATCCCACTTCGACTGGCAAGTTCTAATTCCAAACCTTTTGCCATACTTCTTCGCACCTTATTGCGGCAATTTTTATCTAAATTATTAATACTATAATTTTTTAAATCAACGATACCATTAAAACGAGGAAAAATAGATTCAAAATAAAGATTATCTTTTAATTTAATATAACCATTTTCATTTAAATATTTTTTAATTAATTGATTAGAAGTACTTATCGTTTGGTTATTATTATAATCAATTTGATTAATAGCTAATTCAGGATTTAATTTAATAAAACATACTTTTCTTTTTTTATAATAATTAATTAAAGCTTTAGTAAATACCTCTAATAAACTTCGGTCAAAATAATCAAGAATAAAACCTTTTGGTGCATATCCATACTTAGTCGTGCGATTAATTTTTTTAATCAAAATCAAAGAAGCTCCACATACGCGACCATAATCATTAATAAGGCCAATAAATTCATGTTCATAACCTTGTTCACTCATTAACATTGCATAATTCATAGTTTGATAATGACTGGCTAAGGGATTTTTTTTAACAAAGTCATAAAAAACATTTAATGATAATTCCTTAATTTTCATGGTATTCCCCCTCTTTGTATTGGTAAGTTATTTTACAATAAAAACATTGATTTGTCAATTTTTATCAAGTATAATTAAAGAAGAGCAACAAATGAATTCTTTTAAAAATAAAAATTTTTTAAAAAGGAGAAATAACTATGTATAATGATGATAAAAAAAGAAGAAAAAAAAGCAAAGTTAATAAAAAGAAGCAACCCCAAAAAAGAAGTTTTTTTAATCAAAATATGATAGAAGAGAATCCGAAAAGAAGTTTTTTTAATACAACCATTGGTTATGAAAGACCAAAAAAAGAAAATCCGAAAAAAGTAAAAAAAGAAAAATTAATGATTAAAAATGAATTTATAACATCAATCATAATGATTATAATAGGTTTAACTTTTTATCTAGTTAATGAAAATTCTTGGTGGCTTAATATAGGAATAATAGTAATTTTTGTTAGCTTAGGAATTGAAAAAATGAAAGAAATTAGTTTATATCATTTTGATAAATTAAATGGATATGCCTCATTTCTTTTAGCTATCGTAGCTATATTAAGTTTATTTATTAAAAATATATCTTTAGTTTTATTATTAGGGTTATGGATTTTAATTAAAGGTTTATTGAAAATTATTGAAACAATTTATATAAAAAATAAATTAGATAAAGAATGGATATTTTTCTTTATTAGTAGCTTATTATCAATTTTTGTAGCTTTAGTTTTAATTGTTAATCCTTTTAAACAATTAGATTTAAATATTTTATTGGGCTCATTCATAATTTTATATGGAATAGTTAATTTAACTGATGTTAATTATTTGACAAAAATAAAATAGTCAAGAAAGTGTCTTATCCTTTCTTTTTTTATGTAAATAAATTTGGCTTTTTTGGTATACTAATAGTAAATAAGAAGGTGAATGTGTGATAATTATTAAAGATATAAAAGCCAGAGAAATATTAGATTCAAGAGGAAATCCTACTGTTGAAGCTACTATGTATTGTAACGATAACATAGTTGTTAAAGCTTCAGTTCCTTCAGGTGCGTCAACTGGTAGTAAAGAAGCTTTAGAATTGCGAGATAATGATTTAACACATTATAATGGTAAAGGGGTATTAAAAGCTGTCAATAATATTAATACAATTATTAAAGATGCTTTAGTAAATAAAAAAGTTGACCAATTAATGGTAGATAAAATTTTATTAGAATTAGATGGAACAGAAAATAAACAACATTTAGGCGCTAATGCAACTTTAGCTGTATCTTTATGCGCAATTAAAGCACTAGCTAAAAGTGAAAATAAAGAACTCTATGAATATGTAAGTGATGGAGTTGTGACGATGCCAATTGCTCTTGTCAACATTATAAATGGTGGGATGCATGCTGAAAATAATTTGGATATCCAAGAATTTATGATTGTTCCAACAATGAAGAAAATGGCTAATCGAATTGAATCGGCAACCCTAATTTTTAAAGAATTAAAAAAAATTTTAAAAGAACAAGGTTTGGAAACTTCGGTTGGTGATGAAGGTGGCTTTGCACCTAATTTGGCTTATAATACATTAGCGCTAGATTTTTTGGTTAAAGCAATTAAAAATGCTCATTATACACCTGGAAAAGATGTTTTTATTGCCCTAGATGTCGCGGCATCAACATTATATAATGAAGAAAAACAAACATATCATATTGATAAAAAGGATTTAACCAAAGAAGAATTATTACAATATTATGAAGAAATAGTAAGGGCATATCCAATTATAAGTATTGAAGACCCTTTTGTTGAGGATGATTTAGACTCACTAGCAACTTTAACAAAGATATTGGGTGATAAGATACTATTAGTTGGTGATGATACTTTTGTCACAAATACAAAATATTTACAAATGGGAATAAATAAACAGGCTGGTAATGCTATTTTGTTAAAAGCTAATCAAATTGGGACTATATCAGAAATGATAAATACAATTGTTTTGGCTAAAAAAAATAATTATAAAACGATTATTTCTCATCGAAGTGGAGAAACTAATGATACATTTATAGCTGACTTTGCAGTGGGATTAAATATTCCTTTTATAAAAACTGGTTCAATGTGTCGTGGTGAAAGAATTTGTAAGTATAATCGTTTGTTAGAAATTGAAGAAAAACTATTAAATAGGTAGCTCCAAAGCCATTGACGATAGTGTGAAAAGTTTTATATAAAAATTAAAAATAGAATAAAAAACTAGAAATTTTAAAAACTAGAAAAATTTT
>CANQPR010000037.1 GCA_947625715.1 uncultured Bacilli bacterium | reverse complement strand
AGAGGGATGATGAAGATGAAAATGAGATATAAAATTTCTTTGGTTATTGTAGGTATGGGTATATTGACATGTCTTTTTGTTGCCCAATCTTATGCCCTTTGGGTAACAAATTTTCAACAAACTAATCAAAATCAAGTTACATCAGGTTGTATAAGTGTGGGAATTAGCGATGGTAATACATCACTTAATTTGACTAATACTTATCCAGTTAATGATACATATGCTATACAAAATCAAACCCCATACACATTTACTATTACTAATACTTGTACTGCCAAAGTATCTTATACGGTAACTTTAAATAGTTTAACAGTCGCTAATAAATTGAATGATGGTTTTGTTAAATTTGCTATTCAAGATGTAACAGCGGGTAATGGCGTACCAAGCGCAGGAACGAATTTAGATGATTTTGCTAAAACAACTAGTAATGTTAATACAAACACAACTAATTTAGGACTTACTAATTTATATAAATCTTATATTATTGCTAAAGGAACATTAAATGGTGGTCAAAAACAAGAATCAAATTCTGTTGTAACTGGTGGTGGTACCCATAACTATAAATTATATTTGTGGATTGATGAAAAAGCAGGTAATACTGAAATGGAAAAAGAATTTCAAGCTAGTGTAAAAGTAGAGAGCAACGCAATTCAATAATAAATAGAAGGGAAGATATTTATGAAAAAGAAATATACCATAACTTTAGCTTTAATTGTTTGTCTAATAACTATATCAGTGGGTTTTTCAATTAGTTATGCTCTTTGGGTTTTACAACTTGAACAAGAGATTCCTAATACTTTTACTTCATCATGTTTTAATGTAACGATTAATGATACTGCATCGGCACAAAAACAAATAACTTTAAGTAATGCTATTCCCTTAACAGAAACAGATGGCATAAAAGGACCAACTTATTCAGTAACCGTTACTAATAATTGCCAGTTAGCAGCTAAATACGATGTTAATTTAGAAACCGTTAGTACTGGTGCTAAGATAATGCCTGACACTTATATTCATGCTTATTTAAAAAAATCAGGCGGAGAAGTACTTTTTAATAAAAAATTAGATAGTACTTCAGAAACTAGTGAAAAAATTATTAGTACTGCTAGCAAAGCCTATAAACTAGCTAGTGGAACCCTTGGACCTTTAGGAGGCGGTAGTAATACCATAACTTTTGAATTTAAATTATGGATGGATCAAAGTATAACGGCAAATATGAGTAATGCTACTGATTCTACTTACGCGGGAAAAATAACCGTTCATACCGCACCTAATAATTAAAAAAGTGATTGACGAATCAAGTCTTTGTTGTTAAAATAAACCCATGTTATTTTTATAGGGAATGATTGGTGATTATTTGGAACATTATTTTACGAACAACCCAAACTTAAAAAGTAAAATGAGAATTATACCTTTCAATTTTGAAGGGGTAGTTTTCAATTTTTTAAGTGACTTAGGAGTTTTTTCAAAAAATCATATTGATTATGGAAGTTTTATTTTGGCCAAAACAATTATTTTAAATGAAAAACGAAAATGTTTACAAATATTAGATGTTGGCTGTGGATATGGTTTCTTAGGTATATGCTTAGCCAAAATGTTAGATAGTACTTTTTTAGGGGTCGATGTTAATGAAAAAGCCCTAGATTTATGCAAAAAAAATATTTTCAAGAATAATATTAAAGGAGAAGTTAAATTATCAAATGCTTATGAAAAAGTCCTCAAAAAATATGATTTAATTGTGACTAATCCACCAATTAGGGCTGGCAATAAAGTTGTATTAAATATTTTAATCGAGGCTCAAAATTATTTAAATAAGGATGGCTGTTTATGGTTTGTTATTCGTAAAGACCAAGGGGTTAAAAGTATTATAAAAAAATTAGAAAGTTATTATAAAATAGAAATAATGCAAAAGTCGAAAGGCTTTTATTGTATTTTAGCAAAAGTTATTGACAAAGAAAGGGCAAACTGATAGAATTATAAATTGGTGACGTGTTAGCTTTTTTGTCATTCATTAAATAAAATAAAAAAATATTAGATGGGGTGAAATCGTGGCTTATAAGTTAAAAAAATTTGGAGATTATACGACAAGAAGAAGTTTTTCAAAAAGTAAAAACACAATGGAATTGAAAGACTTATTGGAGATTCAAAAAAAGAGTTATCAGGAGTTTTTGGAAGTTGGAATTGATGAAGTATTTAAAGAATTATTTCCAATTGAAAGTTTTACGGGAAAAGTAACCATTGATCTTGGCGACTATTCTTTTGATGCGCCTAGATATACCGTAAAAGAAGCCAAAGAAAGAATGGTAACATATGCAGCACCTTTAAAAGTGTTAGCAAGAGTTTTCATTCATGAAACTGGTGAAGTAAAAGAACAAGAAATATTTTTGGGCGATATGCCATTAATGACCGAAGCAGGAACCTTTATTATTAATGGAGCAGAACGAGTTATTACTTCCCAACTAGTTCGAAGTCCAAGTGTTTACTTTAAAAGAGAAATTGATAAAAATGGGCGAAGAGTAATTTCTGGAGAAATGATTCCTAATAAAGGAACATGGTTAGAATTTGAACTTGATGCAAGAGATATTATGTATGTTAGAATTGATAGAACAAGAAAGGTTCCGGTTACAACATTCTTAAGAGCTTTAGGTTTATCAACTAATGAAGATATAATAAATGTTTTTGGGGAAAATCAATATTTAATTAATACTTTTGAAAAAGATAGTTCAAGAAATACTGATGAAGCCTTAATTGATATTTATGAAAAATTAAGACCAGGAGAACCTGCTACTCTTGATTCAGCTAAAAACCATTTAGTTACCCGTTTCTTTGACCATTTTCGCTATGATTTAGCAAAAGTAGGTCGTTATAAATTTAATAAAAAATTAAATGTTATTGACCGTTTAGTAGGTTGTACTTTAGCAATGGATATTAAAGATGATGGTAAAGTAGTTGCTAGTAAAGGAAGTGTTATCACAAAAGAAATACTAGACCAATTAAAACCAGTCTTTGCTAAAGGATTTGGCTTACACAAAACCATTATTAATGAAGAATTAGATCAATATGATATGATTCAAGAAGTTTTAGTGTATGATAAAAATGATAATAAAAAGACCGTTAAAATTATTGGTATAGATCCATCAGTTAGTGAAAAACGTTTAACAATTCCTGATATATATGCCTCAATTAGTTATTATTTAAATTTACATGGTCAAATAGGTAATACTGATGAAATAGACCATTTAGGAAATCGAAGAGTAAGACAAGTAGGAGAATTAATTCAAAATCAATTTAGAGTTGGTATGTCACGAATGGAAAGAGTTATAAGAGAGAGAATGACAACTCAAGAAGTGACAGAAATTACCCCAAAATCTTTAATTAATATTCGTCCTGTAACGGCCATATTAAAAGAATTCTTTGGTTCAAGTCAATTATCAAAATTTATGGACCAAATAAATCCTATTGCCGAATTAACTGATAAAAGACGTTTATCAAGTCTAGGACCTGGTGGTTTATCAAGAGATCGAGCTGGTATGGATGTAAGAGATGTTAATGCAAGCCATTATGGAAGACTTTGTCCAATTGAAAGCCCTGAAGGTCAAAATATCGGTTTAATTACTTCTTTAGCAGGTTTTGCTAAAATCAATGAATATGGTTTTATAATGACTCCATATAGAAGAGTAATTGATGGCGTTGTTCAAATGGATGATGTTGTTTATATGACCGCCGATGAGGAAGCTGATTACTATATTTCGCAAGCAACAGTTGAATTAGATGAAAATAACAAAATTGTTCCTCTAAGTGTTATCGTAAGAATTAATGGTGACAATATCTTTGTTCCAAGAGAAAAAGTTAATTTTGTCGATGTTGCTCCAAGTCAAGTAGTATCTATTACTACAAGTTGTATTCCTTTCTTGAATTATGATGATGCCAATCGTACTTTAATGGGTTCTAACATGCAACGTCAAGCCGTACCTCTATTAAAATCAGAAGCCCCAATTGTCGGAACTGGTGTAGAACATGTGGCAGCTAAATATTCTGGAAGTACCATTGTTTGTAAAGCAGATGGAGTAGTTACCTATGCTGATGCAAAAACAATAAGAGTTAAAACCGCTAAAGGTTTAGAAACCTATTATTTAGCTAATTATGAACGAAGTAACGTAAGTAGTTGTATAAATCATATACCATTAGTAAAAAAAGGTGATAAAGTAACAGCTGGACAAGTAATTGCTGATGGTCCAAGTACCGAAAACGGTGAATTAGCCCTTGGAAAAAATATGACTGTTGCCTTCATGACCTACAATGGATTTAACTATGAAGATGCCGTTATATTAAACGAACGATTAATAAAAGAAGATGTTTATACTTCTTTACATATTGAAACATATGAAATTGAATGTCGCGATACTAAATTAGGACCAGAAGAAATAACTAGAGATATTCCAAATGTTGGCGAAGAAGCAAGAAAAAATCTTGATGCCGATGGAATTGTAAGAATTGGAACCGAAGTAAAAGAAGGCGATATCTTAGTTGGTAAAGTAACGCCAAAAGGTGTTCAAGAATTAACAAGTGAAGAAAAATTATTACATGCCATTTTCGGTGAAAAAACAAGAGAAGTAAGAGATACATCTTTGAAAGTTGAGCACGGTGCAGCAGGTATTGTTCATGATGTTAAAGTTTATACGAAAGAAAATTCTGATGAACTTCCAGCTGGTGTCTTTAAATTAGTTAGGGTATATATTATTCAAAAAAGAAAAATTCAAGTTGGCGATAAGATGAGTGGAAGACATGGTAATAAAGGTGTTATTTCCCTAGTCTTACCAGAAGAAGATATGCCATATTTACCAGATGGTAGACCAGTTGATATTATGTTAAATCCTCTTGGGGTACCATCAAGAATGAACATTGGCCAAATATTAGAAGTTCATTTAGGAATGGCTGGTAAAAAATTAGGCGTTAAATATGCTACACCAGTATTTGATGGTGCTAACTTAGAAGATATTAAAGAAGAAATGAAAGAAGCCAAGATGCCATTAGATGGAAAAGTAACCTTGATTAATGGCCGCACCGGTGAACCATTTGAAAATAAAGTCAATGTTGGGGTTATGTACATGATTAAACTTCATCATATGGTTGATGATAAACTTCATGCAAGAGCAACTGGACCATATAGTTTAGTAACTCAACAACCATTAGGTGGAAAAGCTCAAATGGGTGGTCAAAGATTTGGAGAAATGGAAGTATGGGCTTTATATGCTTATGGAGCTGCTCATGTCTTACAAGAAATTTTAACCATTAAATCTGATGATGTTATTGGTCGTGTTAAAGTATACGAAGCTTTAGTAAAAGGTAAAACCGTAAATCAAGCTGGAGTACCAGAATCATTTAGAGTATTGATTAAAGAATTCCAAGCTTTAGGATTAAATGTTCAAATAATAAATAATGACGATGAAGTATTAGATTTAAAAGATATTGAACATGAAGAAGAAAAAGAAGATTTAATTAAAATTGATGAAATTGACTTAAATAATAATGGTGAAGAAAAAGAAGAATTTACCTTACCAATTGAAGAAGAGGTAAATGATGATATCGAAGATGATTATGTTGATGAATTTGCCTTAGAAAAAGATTTAGATGATCTAGAGTTCCCTGGCGATATCGATTTAGATAGTGAAAATGACGAGGGTGGTGAAATTTTATGATTGAAGTGAACAATTTTAAAGGAATTAAAGTTGGCCTTGCAAGTCCAGAACAAATACGTAAATGGTCTTTTGGCGAAGTAAAAAAACCTGAGACAATTAACTATCGAACTTTAAAACCAGAACGAGATGGATTATTTTGTGAAAAAATATTTGGACCAACCAAAGATTATGAATGCTCTTGTGGAAAATACAAGCGACTTCGTTATAAAAATGTTGTTTGTGATAGATGTGGTGTAGAAGTAACCAAAGCCAAAGTAAGAAGAGAGAGAATGGGGCATATTGAACTAGCAAGCCCTTGTTCTCACATTTGGTTTTTCAAAGGTGTGCCATCAAAAATGGGCTTAGTATTAGATATGAGTCCAAGAGATTTGGAAGAAGTACTATACTTTGTTAGTTATGTTGTATTAGACCCTGGAAGTGCACCACTTGCTAAAAAACAAACCCTATCTGATAAAGAATATCGTACCTATTATGAAAAATATGGTAATAGCTTTCGCGTTGGAATGGGAGCAGAAGCCATTAAAGAATTATTAAAAGATGTTAATATCGATAAAGAAGTAAGTGATTTACGAAAAGAATTAGAAAATTCAACTGGTCAAAAACGGATTAGATTAGTTAAACGTCTTGATTGCTTAGTAGCTTTCCAAGAAAGTGGTAATCGTCCTGAATGGATGATATTAGATGCCCTTCCTGTTATTCCGCCAGATTTAAGACCAATGATTCAATTAGATGGTGGAAGATTTGCCACAAGTGATTTAAATGATTTATATAGAAGAATAATTAATCGTAACAATCGTTTGAAAAAATTATTAGAATTAGGGGCTCCAACTATAATAGTTCAAAATGAAAAAAGAATGCTTCAAGAAGCTGTTGATTCTCTATTAGATAATGGTAGAAGAGGTAGAAGTGTTTCAGGAGCTGGAAATAGACCTTTAAAAAGTTTATCTAGTATGTTAAAAGGAAAACAAGGTCGTTTTAGACAAAACTTATTAGGTAAGAGAGTTGATTATTCAGGTCGAAGTGTTATTGTCGTTGGTCCTGATTTAAAGATGTATCAATGTGGTATTCCTAAAGAAATGGCTTTAGAGTTATTTAAACCTCATGTAATACATGGTTTAGTTGAAAGAGGTTTAGCCCACAATATTAAAGGTGCTAAAAAATTAATTGATACTAAAGATGATTGTGTTTGGGATATTGTTGAAGATGTTATAACTGAACATCCAGTAATGTTAAATAGAGCTCCAACTTTACACCGCCTAGGAATTCAAGCCTTTGAACCAAAATTAGTTGGTGGTAAAGCTATTCGTTTACACCCTTTAGTTTGTACAGGTTTTAATGCTGACTTTGATGGAGACCAAATGGCTGTTCATGTGCCTTTATCAGAAGAAGCTAAATCAGAAGCCAGAATTTTAATGCTTGGCGCGCAAAACATCTTAAATCCAAAAGATGGAAAACCAATTGTTACACCATCTCAAGATATGATTTTAGGTAACTGTTATTTAACCCAAGAAAAAGCTGGCGAAGACCATGAAGGTAAAGTATATAAAGATTCTAATGAAGTCTTAATGGCTTATTATCGTAAAGAAATTACTTTACATACAAGAATTGTTTTACCAGTTAAATCTTTTAAACATAAATTATTCACGCAAGAACAAATGGATAAATATTTAGTAACTACTTGTGGAAAAATTATTTTTAATGAAATATTACCAGATAGTTATCCATATATTAATGAACCTTCAAAAGAAAATATTGAAGGTATTACCCCAGATAAATTTTTCTTACCAATGGGATGTAATATTTTAGAAGAAATTAAAAAAATGCCTTTATCAACACCATTTGTTAAGAAAACATTAAGTAGTATAATCGCACAAGTATTTAAAAGATATAAAACAACCGAAACATCTATTTTCTTAGATAAATTAAAAGATTTAGGATTTAAATATTCTACTATTGCCGGGGTTACAATTTCGGCAGATGATATTGTTCCTTCTAAAACTAAACAAAAGGTTATTGAAGATGCCAAAGCTTTAGTTGAAAAAATTAATAAACAATTTTCAAGAGGTTTAATTACCGAAGAAGAACGTTACAATAATGTAATTGAAATTTGGAATAAAGCTAACGCCCAAATTCAAGAGGAATTAAAAGAAATAGCTAATGATGATTTTGATAATCCATTATTTATGATGATGAATTCCGGTGCTCGTGGTTCAATGGGACAATTTTCACAATTATCTGGTATGCGTGGTTTGATGAAAAAACCAGATGGAACGACAATTGAAATACCAGTTACTTCTAACTTCCTAGAAGGATTAAGTGTATCAGAATTCTTCTTATCAAGTCACGGTTCAAGAAAAGGTTCAGCTGATACAGCGTTAAAAACAGCTGACTCTGGATATTTAACAAGACGTTTAGTTGAAGTAGTTCAAGATATAATTGTTAAAGAAGAAGATTGTGGAAGTATCCATGGTGTTACTGTTAAAAATTTAGTAAATGATAAAGATGGTAGTGTTATTGAACCTTTAGAAGAACGAATTATTGGTCGTTTTACGGCTCAAAAAGTATTAAATCCAAATACTAAAGAAGTAATTGTTGATAAAAATCAAATGATTACCGAAAATTTAGCGAAAAAGATTATTGATGCCGGTGTTACTTCTGTTGAAATTCGCAGTGCCTTAACTTGTAAAACTCCTAATGGAGTATGTCAAAAATGTTATGGTCGCAACTTAGCTACAGGTAATATAGTTGAAACAGGTGAAGCGGTAGGTATTATGGCTGCTCAATCAATTGGTGAACCTGGTACTCAACTTACCATGCGTACTTTCCACTCTGGTGGTGTGGCATCAAGCGAAGATATTACGCAAGGTTTACCAAGAGTTGAAGAATTATTTGAAGCTCGTAATCCAAAAGGAAAAGCTACTATCGCTGAAATTAATGGTAAAGTTGCTTCAATGAAAGAAGATAACGGTAAATATAAGATTGTTGTTGAAAATGATGTTGAAGCAAGAGAACATGTTACAAATTACAATATGAAAGTAAGAGTAAATGTTGGCGATATGGTTGAAGCAGGAGATAAATTAACAGAAGGTGTTATTTCTCCTAAAGAATTACTTGCTGTAACTGACCCATTGACAGCCCAAGAATATATATTAAAAGAAATTCAAATGGTTTATAAATTACAAGGTGTTGATGTTTCTGATAAACACATTGAAATAATTGTTAAACGAATGATTAATAAAGTAAGAATTGTTGACCCTGGTGATACAAAATTAGTAGAGGGATTAAGTATATCTTTACATGAATTTACCGAAGCCAATAAACCAGTTTTATTAGCAGGTAAAGTTCCAGCTAAAGGTCGACCAATAATGTTAGGTATTACAAAAAGTAGTTTACAAACTGATTCTTTCTTATCAGCAGCATCATTCCAAGAAACAACTAAAGTTTTAACAGATGCCGCAATTAAAGGAAGCGTAGATTACTTACGAGGCCTAAAAGAAAATGTTATTATTGGTAAGTTAATTCCTGCTGGTACAGGAGCAAGACAATATAGTGATATTGAACTTACTTTACAAAAAGAATTTATGGATGATGAAGCTAGTGAAGTCTTAGAAGAAAATTTAATGGGCGATGGTTTAGATAGTGTTTCATCACCAAAAGAGAGTGCTGATTAAGTCAGTGCTTTTTTTGAAAATTATTGACACGGGGGGAGGGTATTATTATAAAATAAATACTGAGAATAGGATTGGTATTTATTATGAAACTAAATCAATATAAAGAGAAAAAGAATAACAAAAAAATTATAATAACATCAGCCATTATTGTTTTGTTAATAGGTATAGTAATAGTAGGTAAGTCATTTGCTAGTTTCAAAGAAAATAAAAGTTTTAAAGTTATGGAAGGTAACTTCATCTATGAAGCAAACTACTATGTATCAAGTAAAGGTAGTGATACGACAGGAAATGGAACCAAAACAAATCCTTATCTAACAATTCAAAAATCCTATGACAAGATAAAAGATGAAGGAACAATAAAGTTATTAAGTAATATAGTAGTAAATCAAGTTCAAAATTTAACGACCTCTAATAAAAAAGTAATAATAACCAGTGAAGGAAGTACATATGAAATCCAAAGAGGAAGTAGCCTAACAACAAACGGGATAATAGAAGTAAATAATCAAAATGAGTTAAGTTTAGAAAATGTTATTGTAAATGGCCAAAAGGTTAATTCCACTAAACCACTAATAAATGTATATAATTCTACACTAAATTTAAATGAAGGAACTACAATTGAAAATGCTATAAATAATTCAAGTGAAACTACTACAAGAAATGGAGGCGGAATATATACAGAAGGTAGTGATGTAATAATTAATGGAGCTACCATAAAAGGAAATACATCATCATATGGAGGCGGTATATATGTAGATGAAAACGGCAGTTTAACGATAAAGGATTGTTTAGTAGAAGATAATACAGCTACGTTAAGTGGAGGCGGAGTATATAGTAAAAGTAATACTAAGTTTGAAGGCGGAACAATTACTAATAATAAAGCATCAGAAACTGGAATTGGGTGTGGAATGTATTTGCGTAACACGACAAGCCCAATAACATTTGAAATGACCGGAGGAATAATTACCAAAAATATATCAAACGAATACGCATGGGGTGGAGGTTTAGCTTTTTTTGGCTTAATAACAGGCACCTTAAGTGGTGGTGAAATAAGCTATAATGAATTAGATAGTGGCGGAGGAATACATTTAGTTGGAGCAAACCAAAACAACTCACCAAATATAACATTAAAAGATAATATTGTTATAGCAAATAACACCGCAAGAAGTTATGGAGGAGGAATAAATGTTCTACGCGGAACCTTAACAATTGAAGAAGGAGCAACCATAAAAGATAATGTAGCAACTAAAGATGGCGGTGGCATAAGAGCATATGAATATAGTGTAGTAAATATGACCGGGGGAACAATTGAAAATAATAATGCAGCAAATAATGGCGGTATATTGGGAACTGGAAATTCAACAATAAACATAAAAGGTGGATTAATTACTAAAAATACAGCAACAAACGCTGGAGGTGGAATAGGTATAACAGGAGATGCTAATGCAACAATTACTAAAGGTACAATTAGTGAAAATAAAGCCGGTGATGCCGGAGGCGGAATCTATTTTGGAACCAACAGTGGAAGTGTACTAACTATTGATGGAGATGTATTAATTAGTAATAATACAGGAGACAGTGGCGGAATAGAAGGTCGAGCCGGAACATTTTATTTTAAAAATGGAACGATTGAAAATAACATTGCAACCGGAAATGGTGGAGGAGTTAACTTACAAGTAGGGTGCACATTTATTATGAGTGGTGGAACAATAAGAACAAATACTTCATCAAATGCTGGTGGAGGAGTAATGGTAATAAGTCCAAGTAAGTTTGAAATGACCGGAGGAACAATATCTGATAATACAGCTCAATCATATGGAGGCGGAATAAATAGTTTTGATGGAACGGTAAGACTAACAGGAGGATATGTTCAAAATAATATATGTAAAGGAAGTAGTGGTTGTGGAGGAGGAATTTATTCTAGTGGAAGTTATTATCGAAGTGGTACAACTGTAACTGGAAATTCACCATCAAATTATGGAAATAGAGCATATTAAAATTAATGTTAGATGTTATCAATTTAAAACAGAGTAAAAAAAAAATACTTTGTTTTTTTAGTGCTAAAATATGTCGAAAAAAAGAATAGGTATTTACAAAGAAAAATAATAATGTTAATGTAATAAATCAAGGAAGTCAAAGGAAATCCAGATGTCTACCTCCTAAAAAAATTTTAAAAATAAAAAGGGGAGGAGGTCATTTTTATGGAAAAAAAACAGAAATTTATAATAAATGTTTTGCAGTACATAAAAAAAATATTAATACTGCTAAAAGAAATTATGCAGATAATAAAAAATGACATCTAAGCATAGCTTAAATGTCTATCCAAATATAAGGTAGGCATTTGGTATAAAACTAAATGGCTTCCTTTTTATTAATTTATGCAATATAAATTAACATAAACATAATAACATAAAAAAAGTAATTTTTCAACCGTTGACAGGGGAGGGGTATTATATAATATAATAAAAGAAGATATGGAGGTCTTCTTTTATGAATAAAAAGAAAAATATAATATATGTAATAATGGGATTTGTATTTCTTTTTTCAGCTATATTAACAACGACTTTTGCTTTTTGGAGTGTAACAAAAAATCAAGAAAAAGAAAATTTTGTTAATACAAATTGCTTTGATATAACTTTTAAAGATGAAAATCAAATAAATATAAGTAATGCTTATCCAATAGCAGAGGATGATGGAAAGAAATTACAACCTTATATTTTTACAATAACTAACAAATGTGGTGATGGTTCACACTATGTTATTAATTTAGAAACTGTAACAACGAAAGAAAAAAAATTAAAAGAAGAATATTTAAGAGGATATTTAACAAACGGTCAAGATATATTATTTAATGATACCTTAAAAGATGAATATATCAATAATGAAAAAGTAATAAAGGCTTCTTCAAAAGCAATAAAATTATATGAAGGAGACTCTTATAATAAAAACTAGATAAGTCAAGTAATGAAAAATTTGCTAAAATTAATCTAGGAGGATGAAGTT
>CANQPR010000036.1 GCA_947625715.1 uncultured Bacilli bacterium | reverse complement strand
AAAAAAAGCACCAGTTTTTAAACTGATGTAGTTATATTAATAGGTATCCTTACTTCTTAAAAATGATGGTATGTCATATTCATTATCTTCATCGATTTTTCTTTTTGGCATATCTTCTTCTTTTTCTTCGTCTTTACCATCAAATCCTGTAGCAATAACGGTTACGATTACTTCATCATTTAGATTACTATTTGGAATGGCCCCAAAGATAATATTGATATCAGAGTTTGCAGCTTCTCTTACAGTTTCAACTGCATCTTCAATTTCAAATAAAGTTAGAGAGTCACCACCAGTTATATTTATAATAGCATCGGTTGCACCATCAATGGTTGTTTCTAATAGAGCACTTGATACAGCTTGTCTTGCTGCTTCAACAGCTCGGTTTTCACCTATTCCCATCCCAATACCAATAAGGGCTGTACCAGATTTTTCCATAACCGTTTTAATATCGGCAAAGTCAAGGTTTACGATTCCTGTAACCGCAATTAAATCAGAAATAGATTGAACACCACGATGTAAAACATTATCAACTTCTTTAAAGGCTTCTTTAAAGGTTGTTGTTTTATCAATTATTTCTCTTAAACGGTCATTAGGAATGATTATTAATGTATCAACATGTTTTTTTAATTCTTCTAAGCCAACTAAAGCATGTTCCATTCTTCTTTTACCTTCAAAACGAAAAGGCTTGGTAACGATTCCAACGGTTAAGGCTCCTGATTCTTGAGCTATTTCTGCAATGATTGGAGCAGCACCTGTTCCGGTTCCACCACCTAAACCAGCAGCAACAAAGACCATATCAGCACCTTTTACAGCTTCTTCAATTTCTTTTTTACTTTCTAAAGCAGCCTCTCTTCCGACTTCAGGATTGGAACCAGCTCCTCTTCCACCCGTTATTGTTTCACCTATTTGAATTTTATTTTTAGCTTTAGAAGCATTTAATACTTGTAAATCAGTATTTAATACATAAAATTCAACACCTTGAACTCCTTCTTCTATCATGCGGTTTACAGCGTTATTGCCACCACCACCAACACCAAAAACTTTTATTTTTGCAATTGGATCTATTTTTAAATTACTATCCATTTTTTTACCCTCCTTAATTATCAAAGAAATAGCCAAATAATTTACCTAAAATAGAATTTTCATTAATATTGAATCTTTTACCTGCACCACTTAATTCATCTAATTCCATTTCATTAAATATCGTAAATTCTTGTCCTCTTAATTTTAATTTATCTAAATAATACTTTATTAAGCCAATGGTGGTTGAATAGATATTACTTCTTAAACCTAATTCTTTTGTATTTCCTATTTTAGCAGATTGAGAAAATATTTCTTCTAATAAAATGCTAAAATTAGTCATCTCGCTTATTCCACCTGTGACTATTATATAATGAATTTCTTTTTTTGTTAAGTGATTTATTTCGTTTTTTGCTAATTTAAGTATTTCTTCAATTCTAGAAGAGGCAATTACAGTAGCTTCGTATTCACTTATTGCAACATTTTTTCCTTCTTTGTTCGTATATTCTTTTTTGATATTGGCACTTGACCCTCTTTTATGGGCTAAGCAAAGATTCTTGCGAATGGAAGTGGCACTTTTTTTAGGAACTTTAAACATGTACGCTAAGTCATTGTCGATATTATCTGAACCAACATCTAAACAAACGGTATTGGTTAATATGCCTTTGTTAAATATAGCTACATTAGTGCTTTTATGACCAATATTTATAATAGCTCCTATTAATTCATCAATCTTAGGGGTTTTAAATTCATAATAATCACCTATTATACCTAGGGTTGTATCAATAACATGCACCCCTATTTTTTCAAAGCATTTGATGATAGGAAGAATATTTTCTTTAGGTACTGATGTAAATATAGTTTTAACAGTTAATTTATTTGCGGTTTTACCTAAAGGATTAAGTACTATTTCATCATCTATTTTATAAGATATAGGCATAATTGTCGCTAGTTCTTCTTTTTCATCAAGTTGGTTATATATTGAAGCTTGCATTGCTCTTAATATATCTATATGTCTTATGCTATCTACGTTTTGTTCAAGAGTTGTATAACCTTCATTCATATAAAATTTAATATTTTTAGAAGGAATATTTACGATTACTTTTTTAACAGGAATTCCTAGCATATCTTCTGCTTGTTTAAATAGTTCTTGTAAACATTTTATAAATTGTTCTTTGTCAGTAATAAAACCACTTTCTATTCCATTAGCTTTAAGACATGATTTAGCTAAAATATTTATCCTGCCTTTAAATAATTCACCAACTACTAATTTTAAAGTATCGCTTCCTAAATCAACACTTGCTAAGATTTTTCTCATATTTAGCCACCTATTTTCTAAAGGTATTATACAAAAAAGTTATTAAAAAAACAATAATTCCATAAAAAAAAGAAAGAAAAGATATATATTAAATTTAAATTATCATAAATATATATCTTGTTTTAAATTAATTACAAAGATTTAGTTAATTAAACGAAAGGGATTATCTTTACTTCCATAATTTTCACTATTATCTTCTTCGATTTTGATGTTTGTATTTAAATAAACAACCGGCAAAACTTTGTTCGCTTTGTAGGTAACATCGGAAATTATGATACCATTATACCGCATACTAAACACACTGTATGCGTTTACAGAGTGTGGCGCAGGAGTCATTGTCCATAAATTAACAGACTCTATATTTATCCAACCATATAACCAACTATTTAAAACACAGTTTGTTTTATTTGGTTCACTACTCCAATAATTAATACTAGTTGTTAAGCACGTTTGTCTTTGTTCTTCACTTCCTCCATTTGTTGCATAGCTATAATCTGAAGGATAGCTTAAACCAACATACCCTAGCCAATTAGTTTTTCTTTCTATTAAATCATTGCATTTCTTATCTAAATTTGAACATTCTTTTCCCGTATTTTCGCTTCGTTCCATTTCATACATATATCTTGGGCTTATTAGATCTCTATTTTCAGTATAATTGACTGGCACTGTTCCAGTATTCCATTTTACTTTACTTACCATAGCTCTTGCTTCGTCATTTAAACCAATACTTTCCCAATTTGGACAGTTTATGCCTGACGTGTAATTATTTCCATTATAGCATGTGCCTCCGGCCTCTTTTTTATAAAAATTTTCATTTAAGACTTTTGCTACAGCAGAGGTACTCCACTCATTTACTCCATTATAATCATTTACAGTTCCTTGCGAAGAATCCCAACCAATTTGTCCTATACTAGCTTTAATGATTTTTAAGTGACTTCCAACATTTCCTTCACTGTCTTCTATATTATTCATAACGCCAATGATTCGCCAAGTTTCATTATTAAATTCGACATAATTATATGGATCACTTCCTATAAACCTTAAATTGTTATCCTTCGTTCCATCATAAGCTAATTCTGTTGGTCTATCTTTTTGTAGATTTTCAAAATATTGTTTACTAGGATTTTTAATAAAATATAAATTACATTTGGTTTTACTCGTGATACTTCCTATTATTTCAGCTTGTTTTAATCCTTCATGCCATTTTAATTTAACTCCATTATTACAATCACTTCTATCAAATACATATCCATCTGATAGAATTTCATTTACTTTTTGATTATCTTCATAAAAGGTATATAAAATTTTAGGATTATTTTTTTCCCTAATATTAATTATAAATAATGTTGTTAAAATTGTAATACTTAAACATATCATTACTATTTTTTTCATATGCCCTCCATAGATACTTGAAATGGACTGGTAATTGTTCCATTTCCAGATAGTTTAATATTTGTTCTTAAATATAGCACAGGACGAATACCAACACCCCATGATGCTTTTTCTTTCCATATTTCTCCAGAATCTTCTATTTTAAAAACACTATAATTATCTGAATAATATTTTATAGGAGTCATTGTCCATGAACTATTACCATATAACCAACTATTTTTTGCACAATCATTATTTCTCCAATTTTCCATATCTCTTGTTATACATTCTTTTATTTTTGTTGAATATCCAAGATCAGATGGATACATTAAACCTACATATCCTATCCATGACGTTGTTCTCTCTATTCTTTCATTACAATTACTATATGTAATACATCCTCTACCATCATTTTCACTTTGCTCCATTTCATACATATAATTTGGACTAAAATTTTCTAAATCATATGTTTGTGGAGTGGTTCCTGTATGCCACTTTATTTTGCTTACCATTGACCTTGCTTTTTCATTCAAACCAATTTCTTCCCATTTTGGACAGTTAGTTACTTGTTCTTTTTCACCGTTATAGCAGATACCTCCAGCTTCTTTTTTATAATAATTTTCATTTAATACTTTCTGTATATCCGCCTCACTCCATTCATTTACTCCATAACCGTAATTTTCATCAATTGATGAATCCCAACTATAATAACCTATACTTTCTCTCACTATTTTTAAATAACTCCCAACATTCCCTTCGCTATCTTCGACGTTATTCATAAGGCCTATTATTCGCCATGCAGGAATTTTTGTACAATTATAATTATATGAGCTTGCGCCTGTACATTCTTCATATGAATTATAAACCATATAATATTCAGAACTTTCGTTATAGTATCCTTTCCATACATTTTCATCATTATTAAAACTTACATAATTATTCGGGTCAGCTCCTATAAATCGTAAATTATTGTCAGTTGTTCCCGCATCGCTACCTAACGTTTCTTTACCATCGTAGATTAATTCAGTAGGCTTTTCTTCTAATAAATTTTCTAAAAATTCTTTAACTTGATTTTTACTATAATATACATTGCATACTGTTTTAGTTTTGGTTAAATTGGTTATAATAGCTTTTCTTTCTTTTTCGTTCCATGCAATGGTTGCACTATTGTTACAATCAGCTTTTTCAAAATCAAAATTACCGCTTAATTCAGTAACAGATTTATTTTCTTCATAAAAATTTAATATGACATCTCCTTGCGATTCATAAATGAAATTGCCTTCCATGATTTTGAAAGTTTTATTTTCTTTGAAATTAGCAAAAGATGTACCAATTACTACTCCGCCTATTATTGATATAACAACAAGTATGATGGCTATAATTTTTTTATAATTTCTTTTGTTTTTAAATTGTTCTAATTTCATAAAAGATGATTTTTGCTTCTTCATTTTAGCCTCCTATGTAATTGATTTATCAATTGTAAAACTCCTACTATACTTATTTATTATATTATATAATACCCCCCCCCCGTCAATGACTTTTGTACTAATTTTCAATGGAATTTTTAGGGTTAAAAAAAGAAAACCTTTAAAAGATTTTCCTACATTTTTAAACTTATTTGCAATTACAACGATTATAAACATTCTCAACTTCATCAACTTCGTTATATGAATAAATTGGAGTATAAGTATGATTATAAATATGATGATTAACAACAGTTGTATTCATTGGCATTAGATGTGGTACTTCATAATTTATTACGCGATGACAAACTTGATTTTGAGGACATTCAGTTATTGGTTGACAGCAACAAGTTTGAGAAGGTGGGCAACTAGGCATTGGGCATGGATTTATACTACCAGTAGACATATTACAACCACAGTTATTTGTTCCATAACTCATTTGGGTTGATTGTTCATAATTCATTTGCATATTATCTCTTTCGCAAGCATTGCTTTTTAACATACACGTCATTCCTTTCTAGACTTAGTGTATGTGTAATTTTTTTTAATGCCTAGGCAAATTAAAGATTCATTTTCTTTTTTAATAATTTTTTCTATTTAAAATGGTAATTTCATTTGCCCATTTTTCATCATTTTCATCATTTTTTTCATTTCTTCAAATTGATTTAAAAGTCTGTTTACTTCTTCAACGCTTCTTCCACTACCTTTGGCAATTCTTTGTTTTCGTGAAGCTTTTAATATTTCTGGATGTCTTCTTTCATATGGAGTCATGGATAAAATAATTGCTTCAATATGGGCCATTTGTTTGGGATCAATGTGAATATCATTTAAACCCATTTTTCTTGCTTGAGGTAATAATTTAATAATATTTTCTAAAGGTCCTAATTTTTTTATTTGTTTAAAGGTTTGTAAAAAATCTTCTAAATCAAATTTACCACTTTGCATTCTTTTGGTTTGATTGATGGCTTCTTCTTCGGAAATAATACCTTCAACTTTTTCCGCGATTCCCATGATGTCTCCCATATCTAAAATTCTTTCAGCCATTCTTACAGGATAAAATTCACTTAAGTTATCTAATTTTTCACCATCACCAACAAATTTTATGGGAACATTAGTTAAATATCTAACTGATAAGGCTACACCACCTTTGGTATTACCATCTAATTTAGTTAATATACAACCTGTTAAATTTAAAGCTTCATTAAAACCATTAATTACATTTATTGCATCTTGACCCATCATGGCATCTAAGACAAGTAATATTTCTGATGGATTATATGTAGTTGCTATATTTTTTAATTCATTCATTAATTGTTCATCAATGTGTAAACGGCCCGCTGTATCTATTATAATATAATCATACTGATTGGTTTTTGCATATTCTAAAGCATTTTTAATGATATCTAAAGGGTCTTTAATTCCTTCTTCATAAACAGGAATATTTAGTGATGAACCAATATCTTTTAATTGAGAAATAGCTGCAGGTCGATAAATATCACAAGCTACTAAAAGTGGTTTTTTACTTTTTTTCTTTCGAAGATAATTAGCTAATTTACCAGCAGTGGTTGTTTTTCCAGAGCCTTGTAAACCTACCAGCATTAAAAGTGTGGGATTTTTTGAAGTTTCTAATTGTGATTGGTCATTTCCTAATAAATCAATTAATTCATCTTTAACAATTTTAATAAATAATTCATCGGGTCTTAAACTTTTACTTACTTCGGCTCCTAAAGCTTTTTCTTTGACTTTATTTACAAATTCTTTAACTACTTGGTAATTTACATCAGCTTCCAGTAACGCCATTCTTATCTCGCGCATAGCATCTTGAATGTTATCTTCGGTAATACGACCCATTTTTTTGATATTTTGAATAGCTTTTGATAAGCGATCACCTAAATATTCAAACATTTTTATTCCTCCTCAGCAATTATTTTGATAATTTTTTCTTTTTCTTCTTCATTGACAATATTTATAATTTGATTGGTTTTACTTAACATTTTTATTTTACTTTCATATAATTGTAATTTTTGCATAGCATCTTTTATTCTTTTACCAACAGCACTTTTACTTATTTTTTTTAAATTAGCTATTTCTTCCATAGTTAAATTTTCTTCATAGTATAAGCAAAATAGTTCTTTTTCTTTATCGGTTAATAATTCCCCATAGATACTATATAAACTATTATAATATATAACTTTGTCCATATTACACCATATCTTTAAATAAACCATATATATATGATTCAATATCAAAAGGTTGTAAATCTTCTATACCCTCACCTAAACCAACAAATTTGACCGGTAGTTTGACCGATTGTTTAATAGCTAGAACAATGCCTCCTTTGGCGGTTCCATCTAATTTAGTCAAAACAATACCAGTAATATTAGTAATGTTTTTAAATGCTTCAGCTTGCATAATAGCATTTTGACCGGTGGTAGCATCTATTACTAATAAGGTTTCATGAGGCGCATTAGGAATTATTTTGCCAATTACTCGGTTCATTTTTTCTAGTTCATTCATTAAATTAACTTTATTTTGTAGTCTTCCAGCAGTGTCAATTAAGACCAAATCAATATCATTTTTTAAAGCATACTCTAGTCCATCATAAATGACACCTGAGGGATCTGTTTTTTCTTTCCCTATAAAATCACAACCCACTTTTTCACTCCATAATTTTAATTGAGCAACGGCTCCAGCTCGAAATGTATCTGCGCCAATCATTAAAACTTTTTTACCTAAATTTTTATATTTATAAGCTAATTTGGCAATGGTAGTTGTTTTACCAACACCATTTACTCCCACCATCAAAATAATAGTAGGGCCACTTGGTGCTTCATTTAATTTATCAGTTAAGTTACCTTCATCAACATAAATAATAAATAATTCATCAATTATTACTTCCGTTAAATATTTAGTATCACTAATATTTTCTTTTTTTACACGATTACGCAATTTTTCCATAAAATCAAAAACCGTATTAACACCTATATCGGCCATAATAAGTAAATTTTCTAATTCTTCAAAATATTGTTCACTTATTTTTGTATATTTAATTCCTAATAAATTTAATTTAGAAACAAATTCCTTTCTTGTTTTTTCTAAACCTTTGTCATAAAGATTTAATTGTTCTTTTTCTTCATCTGTTTTTTTGATTATATTTTTTAATTTATTAAATAATCCCATAAAAAAATTCCTTTCTAATTACTAAGTATTAGTATAACATTAAAACTAGACATTGGCAATTTTTTGCGCTATAATTTGGATATCTAAACAACTTTTATTTTTTTATTTGAAGGGAGATATTTATGCAAAATAAAAATGATGTAACATCTATTGTTGCTTTAGGTGGCTTGGGTGAAGTCGGTAAAAATATGTATGTAATTACTCACCAAAATGAAATTTTAGTTATTGATGCTGGGGTAATGTTTCCAGAAGAAGAACTTATGGGTATTGATTATGTTATTCAAGATTTTACTTATTTAAAGAAAAATGAAAGTAAAATAAAAGGTTTAATTATTACGCATGGTCATGAAGATCATATTGGGGGAATTGCTTTTTTATTACAACATGTTAAAATACCGGTAATTTATTCACCTAAAATTGCTATTAGTTTAATTGAAAGAAAATTAAATGATAATAATATAAAATATGAACATATTATTCCAATTGATGAAAATTCTTTGATTGATACTAAGCATTTTCATGTGGAATTTATTAATACTACCCACTCTATTCCTGATAGTTATGCGGTGGTAATTCATACACCTCAAGGCGTTATTTTTGAAACCGGTGATTTTAAATTTGATTTAACGCCTATTGGACCAATGGCTAATTTACATAAAATGGCTAAAATTGGTAGTGAGGGTGTTAAAATATTATTAAGTGATAGTACTAATGCTTTATCACCAGGATTTTCAAAAAGTGAATCTTGTGTTGATGAAACTTTAAATGATATTATTTCTAAACATTATGGTCGTGTAATAATTGCAACTTTTGCTTCTAATATTTATCGTATTAAACATATTGTTGAGACATGTAGAAAAAATAATCGCCAAATTGTTACTTTTGGTCGTTCTATGGAAACAAGTATTGAAATTGCACTTAATAATGGGTTGTTAAAAGATAGAAGTATTTTTATTGATGCTAATAAAGCTAAAAGTTTAAAGAGAAATGAAGTATGTATTTTATGTACTGGTTCACAAGGTGAACCACTGGCAGCTTTAACAAGAATTGCAAATGGAGTTCATAAACAAATAAGTCTTTTAAATGATGATTTAGTTATTTTTTCAGCTAAACCAATTCCTGGTAATGCCGCTAGTGTTAACCGGGTTATAAACAAACTTTATTTACGAGGCGTTAATGTTTATACGAATGAAGAATTTAGTGATATTCATACTTCTGGGCATGCTAAGCAAGAAGAATTAAAATTAATGCTTCGACTTGTTAAACCACAATATTTTATGCCTATGCATGGGGAATATCGAATGCTAATGGCTCACAAACAATTAGCTATGGATTGTGATATACCTAGTGAAAATATCTTTATTTGTAAAAATGGAGATGTTGTTGAATTAACAAATGAAGGTGTAAGACGTGGTGAAAGCGTGGAAGCTGGTGATGTTTATGTTGATGGTTCAAGAGTTGGAGATGTTGGTTCTATTATATTAAAAGATAGAAAAACAATGAGTAAAGATGGCATTTTATTAACTATTATTAATATTAATCCTATGACAAGACAATTACTAATAAAACCTAATGTAACTACAAGAGGATTTATTATGGTTAATGAAAATGCTGAATTAATTGAAAAAATTGAACGAAAAATAACATCTATTGTTAAAGATGCTTTACAAAAAAATACTTATTCTTATACCGATTTAAAAAATCAAATTATCTTAGATTTATATCCTTATATTAATAGTTTAACAGGTAGACATCCAATGATTTTACCAGTTATAATGGAAGTAAGACAAGCTTAAAAACTTGTCTTTTTATAAAAAAAAATAAGAGACTTTCTCTTACTTTTTTAAGGAAAAGGTTACTACATCATCAATTTCATAACGCCCTTCAATAGTTTTATTAGAATTAGAGTATTGATTTAAGACACTTACCCCTACTTCTTTATAACCCCTATTTATATATTCTTTTGCTTCTTCATCGGTTTTAACATTAACGATATCACTTCCATTACTTAAAACAATTGATTCAACAGTTCTTGTAATATCACTACCATATAAAGAATGTTTACCATTTTCTTTATTGGCTACAGAAATAATATCGCTGTATATTAAAGCATCATCTTTAATTTTTATTTCTTCATTAATATAAACTTTTAATTCATTTAAAATTTCTTTATATTGATTTAATTGTTCTTTTTTGATAGTTGTAGTTGTATATTCATTAGGATTAGTAAAATCATTGCTATCTTTAATTATCGTTTCTTCATCAAGTATTACATCTTCACTAGGTTTTACATCATCTAAAATAGTTGTTTCTTCATTAAGTGTTACATCTTCACTAGGTTTTACATCATTTAAAATGATTGTTTCTTCTTTAGTTTTTTCTTTTTCATCATCAATTTTGGTGAAATTACCTTCAAAAATTTGTTCATCTTCACTTGGTGCATCATATAAGATTTCTTCACTTGTTTTACTAGGTTCTAATTCATCTTTTTTAAGTGTTTTTCCACCAATAGCTATGGTAGCTGTTAAAAATCCTAATAAACCAATGGTTTTAATTTTTTTCATAGCATTTTTGTATTCTTTATAATGTTGTTCCATTCTTTGTAAGACATCTTTACTTAATAAAGTCATTGTTCCATCATATAAGGCTAAATCATTGAACATTTTTTCAGCTTGTAATTTTTTTTCATTATATTCTTCTTCACTTAAATTGTTTTTTAAGTGATTTAAATATGAATTATTATTAAAGACTTTTTTATCGTTTGCAAAAATTAAATCATCTAAAGAATCTTTTACTTCATTTGCTGTATTGTAAGTTAAATTACCAGGCATATATGTTTGTGTTTGTGGTAAATCAGACATGTTATTAACAACTTTTTTAGTCATTTTATTTAAATTCCATACTTCTTTACCAGTTATATCAGAAAATTCTTTATTATTAGTTAAATTTCTTGCTTGACGCCAGTAATTAATTGATAAATAATCAGCTTTCATTAATCGCCAATTTTTAAATGTTTCTTGGCATTTGTTTTTTTGTTTTTGAAACCAATTATTTAATTTCTTTTCTTTTTTATTATTATTTAAAGAAGCAACAATATTGTCTTTTAAAACATTATTATTTACTAATTGTTCTTCTTTAATTAATCGTCCTTCTTTAAGAGCATTTAACATTTGTTCTGATTGTTTTAAATAAGAAGTAATTTGTTTTTGTAAACGTTTATTTTTGATATTCTTATTTTTAGCTATGTTTTTAATATAATTAATTGAAGATTCTAAGTATTCAATGTTATTTAAAGTAACAGCTGGTAATTCATTTTTGATGTTTAATAAAAGTTTTTCGTCCATCTGTTTTTGTTCTAAAAGTAAGATATTTTCATATGCTGTGTAAGCATTATTTAAAACTTTATCTAAATCATATTCTTTTATTGATCTTAAAACAGTAAATAAAGCTTCTTCTAAATCTTGTAAGTTTTTAATATTATTATTACTTACAACTGTCATAGAAATTTTTTCTAATAATTCATTAATTTTCTTAATGTTTTCTTTATCGTTATTAAGTGGCATCTTTTTAGTAGCTACTGGTATAAGTTCATAGTTTGAATTAGATACTATTAATTCTTTTTTCTTTTTTTGATAACGATTGTCAACTTTTCTTTTTACAAATTTTAATTGATCAAGCATTTTAGCTTTTTTATTATTAGTACGTAATGTTAAAGCATATTTACCAAGATAATTACCAAAAGAATCTCTTAATTCAATTTTTTTACAATTGTCTAAAAAAATTCCAGTCGTTCCATCAGCATAAATAACTTTTTTCATTGTTGGTTTATTTTTGTTTTTATCTACTTCATGATGGATTTCAATGCCGTTATAATATTCGATAAAATGTGTATCATCTATTTTCTTAATTTTATAATTTTTCATAATGTTCCCCCTTCAAATTGGGCTTTATTTTAGCACACATACCCCACTGATGTCAAGTTTTTTTAGTTACTATTCACAGCCACGTCAAAAGATGTGAATTATTCACTATCTTTTTTTTCTTCAGCTTTAGACAAAATATCGTCTAAAGTATAAGGCTCATTATTCATTAGACGAACACATGCATCAATTATGTTAA
>CANQPR010000035.1 GCA_947625715.1 uncultured Bacilli bacterium | reverse complement strand
AGTTAAAAAACTAACTAGAAAGAATATTAAATTGTAAGTTTAAATAACTTACAAAATATATTATACGAGGAAGTGATATCATGAAATATTATATCTCAACAGCTATTGCTTATGCTTCTGGTAAACCGCATATTGGTAATACTTATGAAATTGTTTTAGCCGATGCAATTGCGCGCTTTAAAAGACAAAAGGGTTTTGATGTTTATTTTCAAACTGGAACTGATGAACATGGTGAAAAAGTAAGTAAAAAAGCGATGGAAGCTGGCATTAGTCCTCAAGAATATGTTGATAATGTAAGTAGGGAAATTAAAAGAATTTGGGATTTAATGAATACTAGTTATGATAAATTTGTAAGGACAACAGATGCTCATCATAAAAAGGTTGTTGAACATATTTTTGAATATTTATATAATAAAAACGATATATATTTAGGTAGTTATGAAGGATTATATTGCACACCTTGTGAATCTTTTTGGACAGAATCTCAATTAGTAGATGGTAAGTGTCCTGATTGTCATAGAGAAGTTCAAAAAAGAAGTGAAGAAGCTTATTTCTTTCGCTTGAGTAAATATCAAGACCAATTAAAAAAATATATTATGGATCATCCTCATTTTATAGAACCCGTTCAAAGAAAAAATGAAATGATTAATAACTTTATTGATGTTGGTCTACAAGATTTATGTGTTTCTAGAACTTCTTTTGATTGGGGAGTTAAAGTACCTTTTAATGATAAACATGTTGTATATGTATGGATAGATGCTTTATCAAATTATATTACTAATATTGGTTATGACCCTTTAGGTAGTAGCGAAGAATTTACAAAATGGTGGCCGGCTGATTTACATTTGATTGGAAAAGATATCGTGCGTTTTCATACTATTTATTGGCCAATTATTTTAATGGCTTTAGATTTACCTTTGCCAAAACAAGTCTTTGGCCATCCTTGGTTATTAATGGGCCAAGATAAAATGAGTAAAAGTAAAGGAAATATAATGTATGCCGATGATTTAGTAGAGATGTTTGGCGTTGATGCAATTAGATACTATCTTCTTTCAGAAATACCTTTTGCTAATGATGGAACAATTACTTATGAATTAATTATGGAAAGAATAAATACCGATTTAGCAAATATTTTAGGTAATTTAGTTCATCGTACTATTTCGATGGTCAAAAAATATTTTGATGAAAAAGAACTTAATAATAAAAAAGTTAAAGAAGAAATAGATAATGAATTAATAGAAGCAGTTAATGACTTAACAAAAAAAGTAGACCAAAAAATGGATAATTTAGAAATTGGTTTAGCCATCGAAGAAATATTTGAAGTATTAAGAAAATGTAACAAATATATTGATGATACAACACCATGGATTCTTTATAAAAATGAAAATTTAGAAAGATTAGAAACTGTTATGTATAATTTATTAGAATCTATAAGAGTATGTGCAGTGATGTTACAACCATTTTTACCACAAACAAGTGAAGAAATATTAAGAGAATTAAATACTAATTATAAAGAAGAACAATTCTTAGAAAATAATATATATAAAGTTAAAGATTCAAAACCAATTTTTAATAGAATAGATATACCTAAAAAATTAGAAGAAATTCAAAAAGGACAAGACAAAAATGTTTTGGGATAGTCATTGTCATTTATTTAAGGAAGATTATCAAAATATTGATGAAGTCATCCAAAGAGCTAAAGAATGTAAGGTAGGTAATTTTCTTGTTGCGGGTTGTGATGGAAAAAATAATAAAGAAGTTTTAGATTTAGTGAAAAAACATGAAGAGATTTATGGAGCTTTAGGACTACATCCTTTAGAAATTTTAAATATAAAGAACGAAGACTTGACTTTTTTAGAAAAAAATTTAACAAATGATAAAATTCTTGCGATTGGTGAGATTGGTTTAGATTACTATTATACAAAAGATAATAAAGAAGAACAAAAAGCATTATTTAAAAAACAATTGCAATTAGCAGAGAAATATAATTTGCCAGTTGTAATTCATAGTAGAGAAGCAACCAAAGATACAATAAACATATTAAAAGAATATAAAGTTAAAGGCGTAATTCATTCTTTTTCGTTAAGTAAAGAAGTAGCGCAAATTTATATTAAAATGGGTTTTAAATTAGGAATTAATGGCGTGGTAACTTTTAAAAATAGTCATTTAAAAGAAATTTTAAAAGATATAATAGATGATATTATTTTGGAAACAGATAGTCCCTAT
This sequence comes from uncultured Bacilli bacterium, assembly GCA_947625715.1. Lineage (GTDB taxonomy): Bacteria > Bacillota_I > Bacilli_A > RF39 > UBA660 > Ventrenecus. The sequence goes on along the minus strand of CANQPR010000035.1, from coordinate 10,298 downwards.
TTAACCCCTCATCCTTTTAGAGGCCAAAAAAATGAACCTAAATACATTTTAAATATTGCTAATTTTATATGTGAACAATTAAATATTTCTTTAGAACAATTAATAGAAATTACTAACAAAAATATATTGGAAGTTTTTAGTAAATAACTTTCTTTTTTTGACTTTAAATAGTAAATATGTTATTATTTTGATTAGTAATAGAGGTGAATTATTTTGAAAAAAATAAAAAGATATCTCAATTATATTATAAAAATTAATTTGTTATTAGTAATAATTTATGTTGCCAATTTTACTATATCAAAAGAAAATACGCAGTTAGATAGTAAGGCTAATCAAAGGGTTATTAATTTATCATTAATGGCGATGCAATTAGAAAAAGAAATTGAACAAGATCCTTATCAAACTATCGAAAGTTTAGAGGGTGATTTAACAGGTTATAGTGCTGATTGTCCTTTGTGTAGTGGAAAACTAGCTTGTATGCCATCATATAACGTATTAGATGGCACTGATACTTATGTTGATAGTGTCTATGGAACCGTTAATATTGTTGCTTCTAGTACTAAAATGCCTTGTGGGTCAATATTAAGATTAGAATCAAAATTAAGCGAAGAACCAATATATGCTATTGTTTTAGATCGAGGCGTTTTAAATAATGATTTAGACTTATTAACAAAAAGTGAAGATTATGCTCGCAAATATGTGGGAAGAAGTAGTGTAAAATATGATGTTTTAAGGAAAGGATGGACAAAAGACAATTAGTCTTTTTTTTAAAATATGGAAAAAATAAAAGCAAAAAAAAGTTTAGGTCAAAATTTTTTAATTGATGAAAAAATATTAAAGAAAATAGCGATGGTTATTGAAACAAATGAAAATGATTTAATTATAGAAATTGGATGCGGAATGGGAGCTTTGACAAAATATTTAACTTGCAAAGAAGGTAATTTCCTTGGTTTTGAAATAGATAAAAGGATGCAAACTTTTCTTAATAAGTATAAGGCTAATATAATTTATGAAGATTTTTTAAAGTATGATTTAAGTAAATTAAAAGATTATAATCATTGTTATGTGATAGCTAATATTCCTTATTATATAACAACCCCAATAATAAATCATATGCTACTTAATAATTTTATCCCTGATAAAATGGTTTTATTAGTGCAAAAGGAAGTTGCAAGGCGTTTTTGTGCTTTACCAAATACTAAAGATTATGGTTTTTTTACGGTTTTTTTAAATTTATATTATGATATTAAAATTTTATTTGATGTGGCACCTAGTTGTTTTAATCCACCTCCTAAAGTCTATAGTAGTGTAGTTTATTTAGAAAAAAAGCCATCTATAACAAAAATAGATACTCATTATGTACAATTTTTAAAACAAGTTTTTAGTCAAAAAAGAAAGCTACTTAAAAATAACTTAAAAGCCTATGATGGAGTAAAGTTAGAAAAAATACTTAAAGAACTTGGTTATTCTTCTTTAGTAAGAGCAGAACAAATCATACCAGAAGATTTTCTGAAAATATATAAAGCTTTATAAAAGTTTTATTTTTTTTTCTTTTTCATATATATTTTTTAGGGAGATAATATGACGTTTGAAGTTGGTAATTTGGTTACTAGATATAGTTATAAACATGATGTTATTTTTAAAATATTAAAAATAAAGGGACAAGTCGCATATTTAAAGGGGTGTAATGTTCGTTTGTATGCTGATGCTTCTTTAGAAGATTTAAAATTATATGTTATGGAAGAGCGAAGTAGTGATGATGATATTGATTTACAAATTGATTGTTTAGATAGAAGTGAATATTTTTATTTACCAGGACGAATTTTGCATATTGATGCTGATGAAGATTATTTAAAAAGATGTTTAAAATTTTATCATAAAAATAAAGTAAAAGTTGTTGGTAAAAAAATTCAAGAAGATGAAGTATATACAAAAATAAGAAGCTTATTAAATGAATATCAACCAGATATAGTTATAATCACAGGACATGATGCATATTATCCTAAAAAGGGAAAACCAACTGATAATAATTGTTATAAAAGTAGTGGAAGTTTTATAAAAGCAGTTAAAGAAGCACGGAAATATGAAAAAAGTCATGAAAAATTAGTTATCATCGCGGGAGCTTGTCAAAGTAATTATGAAGAATTGATAAAAGCAGGGGCCAATTTTGCTTCCAGTCCGAAAAGAGTAAATATTCATTGTTTAGACCCAGCAATAATCGCGACAATTTTATCAATGACAGAACGAAATAAGGAAATAGATTTAGTAAGTCTTTTAGCTAAAACTAAGTATGGAGCTAAAGGAATGGGTGGGATTAAAACCAATGGCATGATGTATGTTGGTTTTCCAAGATAAGGGGGATTAATAAGTGAATTTAGATTTAATAAGAGAAGAAATAGGAAAATATTTATATAAAAAAGTAAGAATAAATGTTTATGGAATGCGCAACAAAAATTATTGTTATGAAGGCGTTATTTCTGCTGTTTATCCTTATGTTTTTACCGCGTTAATAAATGGAAGTGAAAAAAGTTTTAATTTAGCAGATGTAATAATTGGTGATGTCGTTGTAAAACCCTTGTAAAATGCTTGAAATATTTTCTTGTTTGCATTAAAATATAAGTAGAGAAATTTAGGAGGAGTAAGGATATGAAAATTTCATCTGTAAATGTTCGTAAGATTACGAAAGAAAATTCAAGATTAAAAGGAATTGCATCGGTTTTAATAGATGATGCGTTTGCAATTCATGATATTAGAATTATTGAAGGAGATAATGGATTATTCATTGCTATGCCAAGTCGAAAAACACCATCTGGTGATTATAAAGATGTTTGTCATCCAATTAACCCAGAAGTTCGTAAGAATTTTGAAGAAGCCATTTTTGAAGAATATAATAAAGAAGAAGAATAAAACTGTTGGTCTTTCCAATAGTTTTTTATATGTTCTAAAATTTTTTTTCAAACATAATAATTAATGGGTGATTAATTAATGGAACAAGCTATTGAATTAAATATTACAAACCATGAAGTAAAAATAATTGATAGAAGAGAAATTTATATAACGGGTGTTAAAAAAATATGTAGCTTTGATCACGAAGAATTTTTATTAGAAACAACCATGGGGATGCTTTTATTAAAAGGAAGTGGCCTAGAAATACTTAAATTAGATACCCAAGATGGTAATGTTAGAATCAAAGGAAAAATAGATGGTTATAATTATTTATTAAATAGTAAAAATAAAAATAAAGAAGAAAGTTTTATAGCAAAATTATTTAAATAATGAATGTAAAATTACAATTAATAACTTTTCTTTGTTCCTTTGTTTTTGGGGTAATCTTTGGCTTTTTAAGTATTGTCCAATTTAAATTTTGTCAAAATAAAAAGAAGATATTTCAATATTTAACCACCATCATATTTGTAATTGATATGGTATTGTTATATATTTTAATGATGTATAAAATTAATAAAGGAATTTTTCATATTTATTTTTTAAGCTTTATTTTATTAGGTTTTATTTTAAGTTTATATTTACATAAACATGTAAAACAAAAGGTAAAGGAAAGGAAGAAAACTTTTAAAAAAGGCAGGCAAGTGCTATAATCATTTTAAGATGGGATGGTTGTATGAAAAGAGCTTCAACAAAAGAAAAACGGCGCTTTATAATATTAAGTATATGTTTTTTAATAACATTGACTCTTTTTGTTGGCTCTATTTTTCAAGATTGGTTAAATATTGTTCATAATAAACAAGAAATAGCTTCAATGAATAATTATTATACAACTTTATTAGAAGAAGAAGAAAGCTTAAAAAGTGAAGTAACTAAACTTCATGATAATGATTATATAGCAAGATATGCAAGAGAAAAATATATGTATTCTTTACCAGGCGAGATAATAATTAAAATGCCTGATGAATAGAAAAAGATGACTTTTTCTTTTTTTTTAGTTAAAATATAATAAGTGATTAATATGTTAGAGGTAGTAAATAAAACAATTAAAATAAATAAAAGAATATTAATAAAAAATTTTCACTTACATTTAAATGATAAAGAAATCGTTTTACTAGGTGATAGTGGAAGTGGGAAAACCTTGTTATTAAAACAATTAGTTAAAGAGAATAAAAATAAAGCCTACTATATTAATAATAGATATAAAAATACCCAATTTAAAGAAGCTTTAAAATATAATGAATTAGATGAACAACAACAAAATATTGTCAATTTCTTGATGAAAAATCAAAAAAATATAAAAGAAAAAATTCAACTATTATTAGTAGTGTTTAATAATCAAAATGATTTATTAATTGATGATTTACAAAATATTTTAACGTGGGAAGAAAAAGAAATATTATTTAATTATTTAAAACAGGAAAAGAAAATATTTTTTTATGTAACTAATAATGTTGAAGATTTAATGTTTTTTGAATATGCAATGATTTTAAAAAAGAAAAAAATTGTTATGGAAGGAAAGACGAAAGCTATTTTTTTAGAAGAAAAAATTATGAAGCAATTGGGTTTTGGTCTACCTTTTTATATTGACATGTCATTACAATTAAAACTTTATGGAGTACTAGATGAAATAGCTTATAATAAAGAAGAAATGGAGCAATTAATATGGAAGAAAAAATAAAAGAATATATAAATAATAAATCTTTAAGTATAATTGTTAATTATAAAGGAAATATTAAAAAAATTATTAAAGAAGATGATGTTATTAATGATAAAAAATTTAGTGATAAAATAACGGTTAAAGAATACTTAGAAAATCGAAAAATCAAAAAATATTTAGAAGCTATGCAAATGGCTTGCTTAAATTTAGAATTAATTGATACACCTATTAATGTTTTAACTCCTTTAGAGCGTCAAAAATTACGTTTAGCATCGTGTTTATTAGATAATAAAGAACAATTTGTTTTTGATAATTTCTTTTTTAATTTACCACTAATAGAACAAAAATACTTTGAAAGATTATTAAGAAATTTAATTAATAAACAAAAAAAGAAAATAATTCTTTTTGAAAATAATATGGATTTTATTAGTGAATATTATCGAAAATTTTTCTTATGTGATAATAAGGGAAGTGAAAAAACTAATTTTTATGAAAAAGATATATATAAATTTGTCAATAAAGCTAAAACAGTTGATTTAATAATGTATTTAGAAGCTTGTGGACATAAAGTAGACCATGAAAAAACTTTTAATGAAACTTTAAAAGCAATTTATAGAGGTGCCAAATGAGATATTTAGCAAGAATTATGTATGATGGTAGTAAATTTCAAGGTTTTGAGAGACTTAATAATAATAAAGGAGTCCAAAATGAATTAGAAAGAGTATTAACAAAGTTAAATAATAAAGAAGTATTAGTAAAAGCTTCAGGTCGAACAGATGCCCTAGTTCATGCTCTAGACCAATGTATTCACTTTGATTTAGATAAAAATTATCATGAACAAGAATTAAAATATAAATTAAATAAAATGTTAAACCCCTATATAAGTGTAAAAAAAATAATGAAAGTAAGTGACCAATTTCATGCAAGATTTAGTGTGGTTTTAAAAACTTATGTTTATCAAATTTATTTAGGAGAAAAAAATCCTTTTTATAATAATTATGCTTATTGGTATCCATATGAATTAAATATAAAAAAAATGAAGGAAGCTAGTAAATTATTTTTAGGATATCATGATTATCGTAATTTTGTATCGGGTAGTGATACAAAAAGTTTTGGAAAAATAGATAGTATTAAAATAAAGAAGAAAAAAGATTTTTTATACATTGAATTAAAGGGGAAAAGTTTTTATAGATATATGGTAAGAAATATTGTTGGGTCTTTAATTTTGATTGGAAAAGGGAAAATAGAAACTTCCGATATTTTCAAAGCTTTAAATAATATTGATTATAAAATACCTTCTTTTGTGGCTCCTGCTAATGGGTTATATTTAAAGAAGATTCGTTATTGAAAAACCTATAATCTTTTGCTATACTAAATCTCACGGGGATGGTATTTATGCAATTAATTAATGAAAAAGATGTTGAAAATTTGAAAAAATTAAACTTTGATAGTAAATTTGAAAAATTAATAAATGATAAAATTAAATATGTTCTTATTGATGTAAAAAGAATAAATAAATATTTTAATAGTAATAAAAGTAACCAAGTATTTTTAAATAAAATTAATTATGAAATGATGTTACACTTATATAGACAATATAAATTAACATATGAATATATATTGATAAATAATCTTAGTTATAGTAGTATAAGTAAGTTATTAAATGATGTTATTAATATAGAATTATTTATGATAAATATAATGAATAACAAAGAAAACAAACCTTTTTATCAATGCCAAAAATATCCTATAAATAACGATTATTATGAAGTAATAAAAGAATTTCACTCACTTAATGAGGTAATTATATATGCTTTAAATAAAAATTATGATTATAAAAATTTACTTATTTTAGTTCAAATATACATGAGTTTTGATAACTTAAAATATTCACTAGAAGAAATAGATGATGATAATTTGAAAAAGAATCCTTTATATTTAATTAAAAGAAAAGAAAGTAATAGTAATTTATTTACAACAAAACAATTAATTGGAATTCAAAAAAATTGGTTAAATGATATGCAACAGGAAGATGATTTAACAAATGATGATGATATAATAAATTCTTTAATTGATATAAATCGAATTGTTAGAAAGCGAAAAAGGAGAGATGAATAATGAATTTATGGATAACTGATGAAGAACTTGATAGAATATTTGCTAATTGGGGTAAATTAAGTAATACCCTAAGAGATTATAAAATGAAAAGTATTATGACTTCTTTGTATTCAATAAAGGGTTATTTTGCTTCAACCGAAGATTTTAAAGCTTTATTAAATATCAATATTTATAATCGATTAATGACTTTTTATAAAAATTATCAAAAAATTAAAGAATATTTGTTGATAACTTTAAAACCTTCTATAGAAGAATTAGATTTAATAGCTAAAGAATTAGATTTTTTTGCAGGATTTATGCATCGATTAGATAGATATAACTTTAAAGAAACCGTAAATGATAAGTATGATATAGGCGCTAAAAATTTGATGGTAATAAAAGATTATCAATCTTTAAAAGATATTGTAATGAAAGCCATGCAAGAAAATTGGCCATATTTAAAATTTTTTGATATAGCATCAATATATTTAGCATTTTTAGAAGAAGAACAAAAATATAGGGAAGATGTAAAACAAAAAGAACAACAAGCTAATGAAGAACTAAAAAATTTACCAACTTATTTAATTAAAAAAGATGCCAAAAACATTGATATAATAGATGAGTGCTATTTAAAAGAAGTTATGGATAATATTTTAATGGAAACAAAACAAGAAGAAAATTTAAAACAACAAGAAAATAATTTAAAATTATTATTAAAAATAAATAAAGTTAGACAGGGGAATAACAAATGATTTTTTTAAATGAAAATAATAAATTAATAATTGAAGATAAATTAAATAATTTAAATAATAGATATCATAACAAAGATGAAGAAATAAAAAAGAAATATAAAACTACAAAAGAAGCTGATACAGTATTGTCCTTTCTTTTTAAAAGGAAAAAAAGAAAATCTCAAAAATTAGAAGAACAAGAAGCTTACTTAACAAGATTTTATATAAAAAATGAATACGATTTTATAAAAAAATTATATTCTAAAATATTGATAAGTGATATTAAATTAAAAAAAGAATTGGAAGATAATATTATTGATGAAAATACTTATCTTGTTTTAGATAAATTGATAAGAGAAAAAGAATGGTTTATTAAAAATATTGATAATTATGATAAATATTCAATGCCAGGAAGATTTTTAATGGTTGATTTAGAAAAAGTGATTGAAAACTTAAATGAAGGGTTAATAAAAATTGCCCCTAAAGAAGAATTATCATATGAAAATTATCAAAAAATTAAAAATTATAATTCTTTTTATGAAATCCTTTCAATCGCAATTAAAAATAAATTTGATTATCAACAATATTGTCAATTAGCTAGTTATTTTGCATCTTTTAAAAACTATATAGAAAACTTTCAAAATTTTCAAAAACAAGATGAGCAAAGGCTAGCAATGGATGATAAAGTTGTTATAAATAATTTAGCTATGAAAGAAGCTAGTATTTATGGGAAAGAAGAAAATTTATTAAAAAGAGATGAATTGCTTTTATTAGATACTTATTTATTGGAATATAATAAAGAAAGCCTACAGGCTATTCGGGATAAATTATTATATCAAAGTAAGAAAAATGTTGATTACCCAAATGATTATTTATATGGAGCTTTAGTATTAAATAAAGTTTTAAGTAAACAAAATAAGCAAAAAACGTTGTAAATTGCTTTTTTTGTTTGACTTTATCCTTTTTATCGCATATAATTTTAAATGGTACATTTTCTAGTTCTTTTTATGATTTTTACCTTGGGAAAGTGAAAATTGTGAAGGAAGAAAGAAAGGAATTTATTTATGACAACATTTATGCAAAAAAAAGAAAACGTTGAAAGAGTATGGTATGTTATTGATGCTTCTAATCAAATTTTAGGTCGAGTTGCAACTAAAGCAGCTACGATTTTAAGAGGAAAACATAAAGCTACTTATACACCAAGTGTTGATTGTGGTGATTATGTAATCATTATTAATGCCGATAAAGTTAAATTAACTGGCAATAAATTAGAAGATAAAATGTATTATAACCATAGTGGATATCCAGGTGGCTTAAGACAAAGAAATGCAAAAGTTATGTTGGAACAATATCCAGAAGAAATGATGGAACGTGCCATTAAAGGTATGCTTCCTCATGGACCTTTAGGTAGAGCAATGGGTAAAAAATTGTTTGTATACCGTGGTAGTGAACATAAACACACAGCTCAAAAACCTATAGAAATAAAGATGGACTAGGAGGATTATAATGGCAAAGCAAAGTTGGAGTGCAACAGGACGTAGAAAACGTGCAACGGCACAAGTTACAATAACAAGTGGAACAGGAAATATAAGTGTTAATGGTGTAGACGTTGATACATATATGCCTGATAAGATTTTAGTTTTAGATTTAAAACAACCTTTAGTACTTACTAATAATGAAAATCGTTTTGACATTACAGTAACCGTTAAAGGTGGCGGATATTCAGGACAAGCTGGAGCTATACGTTTAGGTATAACAAGAGCTTTATTAAAATTTGATAGTAATACACTTCCTACAAGTGATACATCATATCGAAAAATTTTAAAAGCTAATGGCATGATTACAAGAGATCCACGTGTTAAAGAACGTAAAAAATATGGTCTTAAAAAAGCTCGTAGAGCACCACAATTTAGTAAACGTTAGAAATTTTGGCCCTATAAAATTTATAGGGTTTTATTTTGCTAAAAAAAAGTCTAAATTAGAAAGACTTATTATAATTAATTACTTTGTTTATCAATTAAAGCAGTTATATAAGCATCTACTCTAGCTTGGTCAATTGAAGATAATTTGTTTATTTTATTTAAAATTGCAAATTGAAATTCAGAAATATTGTTTGGCTTAATCTCGTTGATTGGTAAATCATAATTTGTTCGGCAAAGTAAAAAATCAATATTGGTATGAAAATAATCAGCCAATTTTATAAGAATATCAGCACTTGGTGTTACTCTTTCGGTTTCATATGAACTTATTGCTTCTTGAGTTAGATTTAAATCTAGTGCAAGTTTTGTCTGTAATATATTTTTTTTGGTTCTTAATTTTTTAATGTTGTTCATTTTTATCCCTCTTTAATATTATTTTAAGTAATATTAATATGAGTTATAGTATTATTAGTTATACAAAAATAATTAAAAATGGTATTTACTATTTTGAATATTTAGTATATACTTTTGTTGAAAGGAGTTTATAGAGTATGGAAAAAACTGTAGAAGTAGCTAAAATTTCACCCATTGCATTAATATTTAGATTAGCTATTGATTTTTTTGCAATTTGTATTTTAGTTGGTATTGCTTGGATACCAAGAGACATAAGTAGATTTAGGTCAACAAAATTAGAAATCACTAATAAAAGATTAAGAGGAAAAACAGGTTTATTAAATACAAATGAATTGGATAGTCCATTAAATAAAATAAATGGTATTCAAGTTTTACAAGGAATGTTTGGGAAAATATTTAATTATGGTACTTTAAAAATAACGACAGCTTCCTCTGTTTTTGAATTCTGTTTTATTGAAAACCCTAATCAATTTAAAGCAATATTAAATAATCAAATAGAAGAATATGATAATGAAAGAATTGAAAAACAAGCAA
>CANQPR010000034.1 GCA_947625715.1 uncultured Bacilli bacterium | reverse complement strand
ATACTCTCACAAACAAAGTTCACCTTTGTTTGTTATATATATTATAAATCGTATACATTTTAACTAATGTTTAACATAATTTTCATTAAAAAAAGACCATTATCTTGGCCTATTTAAAGATACTAAATAATTTATTTCCTTTATCTGTTCCTTCGTTTTCTAAACGAACAAATCCCATTTTCACTAACAATTCATCTAAAACTGAATGATTATCTAACTTATCATCTAAATATGGAATATTAAAATAAACTTTACTTCTTGATTCATATTCAAAGTCTGCTACATCACTAGAATTTAAAACACTTCGATTTAAAATTATTTTTTTACCCTTTAATTTATCAAAAGCATGACTGTCTCTTCTAATTAATTTATTTAATTTAATTAAACCAGGTTCAATTAAGTATAATACATCTGTACAAACACCAATATTACCATTATCATTTAAATCAACTAAAATTATTTCAGCACCATAATTACTAGCAATAAATTTTTCTAAATCTATATGATTTGTATGTCTTAAAGTTCTATCATTTAAAAAGATAAAATCATTGTCATCAACTTCAACTGCTACAACATTATATTTTTTCTCTAATTGTTTTTTTAATAAAAATGTTAGGGTTGTACTTCCTGCATGTTCTGTAACATTTTTTATACCAATTATTCGTATATCAGGAACAGTTGGTTGAGGTGATGCTTCTTCTTCCATTACTTTATTGTTATTTGTTTGTTTAGTCGTTCCATCAGAACTATCTGTTACCATAACATTATTTAATAAATGGTATTGTGCGACATCTTTATAAGTATTAGGATTATCAATTAAAAATTTTATTGAATCAATGGTTCTTGTAAAATTATAAACCCCCATTGAAACTAAACCAGATAAATATCTAGGACTATTAACAATTTCTGAGTCATCTAATAGCAATATAACTTTACTCATATCCATATTTACTGATAACTCTTGAATTGTTTGAATATTTTGATAATCTTTTATAGCTGTAATATCTAATATCATTTTATTATAAAAGAAATTATTAAATTGCATTACTAATTCTTCAGGAGAAAAAACTCCACTTATACTTTTTATAATATCAATATCTAAGGAATTCAATAAATTTTCATATTTATTTACAACTTTAACATTCATTTTTTTTTCCTCCTTTATGGCATTGGTTGTAAATTATCAGATGGATAATTAATATCGATTGTTGTTCCACTTGCAGTAAATGTAAAGACATCTCCTAATACTGGTAAATTAAATTTAAAGAATATTTTAATTTCATATTTTGAACGATTAGGAAGATTATTAGCTTTGGTATTTATTTTAGAAATACAATAGAAATATTTAGTGTTACTATTTTCCCTAACTTGTTCTAAAGATGGTGAATCTAAACTTCGCATTCCATATTCACCTTCAGCACATTTATTAGTAACTGAATAATTACTACTTTTTAAATAATTATTAATAATTTGCAAAGAACCTGATGAGCCATCTTTTACCCCTTCATATTTTTCAATAATTGTCACTAATTCATTTTTTACTTTGAAAGCTTTTGTATAATTTATTGAAAGAGCTAAAAAAGCAACAAAGATAAGCATAAATACAATAACTAATTGCATAACCCATGTACTTCCAATTGCTTGTCTCATATTACACCTCTATCTAAATTGTCTTACTAGGATTACCATTGATGGTTTTTGTATCGCCAGTAATGGAAAAGTTAAATAAATCATGAAAAACTGGTAAATCTAATTGATAAAATACAACAATTCGATAATAAGACATTTTTGGCAATTCATCTCTAACGCAATCAGCACCACCACAACTTCCACTTATTATTGAACTGGAACTATCTACTTCAGCAATACAAAAAGCTGCATTATTAGATGTTTGAATTCCATCTTTGGTATAACCATGATATGGATAAGTTTGGCCGTTAGCTTCTACAGCTTTGGGACAAGTACCATTAGTTCGATAAGCATTTTCACTTAAATAACTTACGATATCTTCAAAAACTCCTTCTTTACCATCATACTGGCTTGTTAAATCAATTCCATTATAACTTTGAATTGTTTGAATAATTTTATCTTTAACATTAAATGCTTTGGAACGATTAATCATTAAACACATAAAACCTGTAAAAAGCAATATAAAAAGAATAACTATTTGAAATAGCCAAGTTCCACCTATAGCTTCCTTCATATTCCCTTCCTCCTTTTATATTAACCTTTCCAAACGCATTCAAAGGTTACATCAGAGCCTTCTAAATGACAAGGCACTGTCGTACAATCATTTCCATTTCGACATTTATCGCAAATGGCTTTTGAACATTTTGTTGTACTATTCATATTGTTTTGAATCAATGGCCAAAGTGTAAAATAGAAAAAGGCAGCTAAAGATGCCACAGCAATAACAACTACAACAGTCATATTTAATTCTCCAGTCGCCTCTTTCATATTTTCCCTCCTAACAACATAAATTATTTACTTTAAGAACCTGGAGTAGTAGCTGCATTTTCAAATGAACAAGAAAACGTAGTATTTGGGTCTCCTGGAGAGCTACATTTATTACAAACCGTTTTTGAGCCAACAGGTGCACATGAAGATTGGTCACAACTTGCATTAGCACATTTTGTACTACTTTCTATATTTGACTTAATCATTGGCCAAACAAATGCGTAGAAAAATGCTGCAACAGCTGCTATTGCAACTACTGTTACAACAGTCATATTTAATTCTCCGGTTGCTTCTTTCATTTATAATTCCTCCTTTACCTTATTTTTATTATAACTTTATTTTTATAAAATATCAATTTTACTTAACAATTATTTACTATTTTTTTAAAATTTTACATTCCCATCATCATTAATACTGCTAAAACTAACAAAATCATTACCCCAACACCAGTAGCAATTAACATTTGCATTGTTTTCTTTTCCATTTTTTCTAGTCGTTCTTTATATTTTAATTCTCTTGCTTTTTGTTGAAGATTAGAAATGGTTCTTGAAAACGCTAGTAATTGTTCTTGTTTATGTTCTTGTCTACCTAAAGACAAACGATATAACAACCGCATCATTCGCATAGAATCTCGAACGGGATATAGTTTTGCAAAATTTACATATGGAGTGATTGTATCATCACCTTCATTAACTTGATTTATTAATTCTTGTAATCCATCTTTAAAGATTGCGGGTGCATCATTAATTGATTTACCTAAAGCAACAGGTACTGTATAATGTTGAATCAAAATTTCCAAACTCTTTAAGTAATGAGGTAACATGGCATCTATTTCATGTAAATGAGCTTTGTAATATTTCTTTAAATTAGAATATTGTAATTTAAATACTAAGTACCCAGCAATTATTGAAAATAAAACGGTTATGTATGTTAAATTAGTAATAAAGAAACATAAGAGCACAATTATGACAATAAAACCATTTTTAATACGATTATTAAATAAGAAGTCAGGGTTAGCCGTATCGCCATATTTTAATTTTACATAAAAGTCCCAATCACTTTCTTTTAATTTTTGAAAATAAACTTGGTTATCTGATATAAAGCGATTAGCATTAATTCTTCCTGTATAACTTAATACAAATAATATAATTATTGATAATATTATAATTTCCCAGTACATTATTCCACCCCCACATCTTCATAGTAAAATTTCTCGCCTCTATATAAGAAGAAGCAATTAATCCATATAATCGCATGAAGGATAATTTGAACATACCACATATCAAGAAGCTCTAAATATGAGTCAGTTCCAAGTAAAAATTGCATGGCCATAACTAATAAGAATAAAGCAAGCCCAAAAGTTACAAATCGTTTATGAAAATCTTTTCGGTCAATTTGGTCTCTATAAACCCCTTCTACTAAGGCATCGATATCCATTGACATATTTTCTAGAGCTTCCCCAGAATCTTTAGCACCTTCTTTGGTTATTTGTAAAAATAATTGATTCATATTTTTAACCATATAATAAGGATATTTTTCATTAAAATAGACAATTGATTCATCGATTGTTCCATTTTGATATGACATATCAATCATAACTTTAACATCATGTAAAACTGGGTCTTCTAATATTCCTGAATCTCTAACTCCTTCGAGTGATTTTACAAAACTTTGGGTTGTTGTAAATTCCATAATAACATTGGTTGTATAAACTTGTATTTGTTCAAATATATATTCTGAATATGCTTTTTTACATCTTAAAAAGGCTAAGTAAGGGATAAATAAAACGGCTAAAGAAGCATATATAACAGCAATGATTATGTTATAAAAATATAAATATGATATAACACCAGCTACACCCATAAAAATAACTACTTGAGTTGCATACTGTTTAGCTGTATATTCTTGACCTAGTTCTTTTGTTTTTTGTCTTACTTCTTTAAAACTATATGGTGCATATTTATCATAAATATGTGATACTTTTGATACAAAAAACTTATAAACATTTTCACCGTTGTTGAACCTATAAGATAAGGCAAAAATTGCTATGACTATTAATAATATAAGTTCAATCATAATTTCCCTTCTTTCTTTTTATAATGTTTCTAGTACTTCCCCATTAGGTGGAGTATTAACAGTTGTCGTTGTTGGTGTCGTAGTATTTGACTTTTCATTACTAAAAATATCATCTGGTAATACAACACCGGAAATTCCCAAATAATCACGAAGATTTTTCGTCGGATTATTCATGGTAATTTCTCCTGTTAAAGTTTTTTTGAAAATTGTATTTACTTGTGGTTTATTATTTTCATCAACATAGAATTCACATATTTCCATTATTTCTCTTTGGAATCTTCCTAATTCTTTGCTTAAATATCCTTTTACATATATTCCTAATTGAACATATCGATGAATAGTCGCGACAAATTGTTCTACATCAATATTACTTTCAATTAATGAAAACATACGCATTGGTATTAAACTAGCTTTATCAGAGTGAATTGTTGATAAGATATGATGTCCTGAAGATATAGAGTTTCGAACAGCCATTACAGCTTCGGCACTACGAACCTCACTTAATAAAATCCATATAGGATTTTGGCGCATACAAGTTACTAAAACATCTGAATAACTAGCAATATTATTTGTTTTCATCGCAACAATATCACGATGGGGAAAAATTTTATCTAAGTGCAATTCCAAAGTATCTTCGATAGTAATTATTTTTTCATTTTCTTTGGTATGAGATGCTAAATATTTAACAAGTTCCGTTTTACCAGAACCAGTTTCACCACTAACAATGATATTGGCATGTCCTTCAACACATTTTAATAAAAAATCAAGTAAACCAGCCGAAACATATTGTTCATTTATTAACTTTTCACGATTTAATCTTATCTTGGCGGGGGTTTTTCTAATAAGACAAGCTATGCCATTGGTTGCTATTGAATCATGAATAAAGTTTAAACGTAATTCTGCACTTTCAGCATCTAAAAAGGGATGAGCCATATTAAATGTTTTCCCCATAACATTTGCACATTGGAAGGCTAATTTTTCTAAAAGTGCATTATTTATTTCCGGTCTATTTACTTGATATACACCTTGTGTTAATGATTTTAACCACACTTGTCCGCCATTACTATATGAAATATCGGTTATATTTTCATCCCTTAGAAATTCATCTAAAGGTCCAAAATCTAGTTGTGAAAATATTGCATCAGTCATGGCTTCAACCCTTTCTAATATTCTTTTATTTTTTAATCGTCTTGACTACTTTCATCGATTGTATCATCATTACTTTGATTATTATTGTTATTTTGATTTGTTTGCGTAGAAATCTGTTCATCTGGAATTACAGCTGCTTTTGATAAGATAAATTCTTTAACATATTCACTAGCTACTTCTGTTTCCCCAGGATTAGCAGTATAATTTTTATTTCTTGGAACTGGAATTATTTCGACATTTCCAATATATTGAGCTTTTCTAAGAAGTGAATACATATCATCTGGTACCGCAAATAATAATTCAGCTGGTGTTCTTTTTTCACTAGATGTTTCAAACACAGATTGACCTTGATTATCTCTTACGTCTAATACTTTAATACTACGAATTAAATTGGTATATATTAATTTACGATAATCATCAACACCTTTAAACCATAAATCAATATAATTTCCAGGATAAATTGAGTTGCCATAGGTTGTATGTAAATCTACTGATAAAGGGAATAAGGTATAACCATCTTCAATATCAGCAATAACATTATCAGGTTGACTTTCACTAGTCGTAATAGCTTCATTATAAAAGAAACTATTTTGTGGAATTGTTGTTCCATACATTACTTCTTTACCAATTAATTGATTGGCTGTTTTAACCATATTGGCACTTTTATTTATAACGGAACTAGATACTTCCATAAAGCCAATATCATCAGATGTTATTATATGTCTTGATGGTAAAGCATTTTTAGCATAAGGTATTGTTGTTGGTTGTGTAGCTGATTTTACTCGCCAATTATAACCAATGTATAACACCAAGATACCCGCAACAACACAAATGATTGTTACGGTATTTTTGTTACTTAAAAATCTTTTAATTTTTGTTACTAAATTTCCCATTTTTATTCCTCCTATACGTTACTCCAGAAATATGCTCCCATTCCACCTGTAACGCCTTTTATTCGCTCGTTACATAGGCTATCTTGAAAATGCCACCATTCACTAGCTAAATCATCTAAACCAACATCAGTCATATATTTATCAAGTCTTTTTGCTGCATCAGTCATTGTACTTGCATAATGTTGAATATGGTAATCTAAAGTTTTACCTCTAGTTGTTATAGAACTATAATATTTGATAGCTCTTGTACTTAATTCATGCATTTCTGATGGCATTTTTTGACCTTTAATAGTTATATCAACTGCACATGCGGTATTATGAGCTGATGTACCTTGAGCTAAGAACCAAGATTCACCCCAAGGATATCTCGTACCACTAGCCCCAGTACTATACATGATACCATTTCTTACTGTTGGATTCGAATTCATTAAAGTACTTAACGAATTTTTAGCAGCATTTGTAACGCCTCTTGGACGATAAGCATCATATACAACTAATTTATCACCATTTTTACTTGCTGTATTAGCTGCACTTTTAAGTTTTTGAGCAAAACTCCAAGTTGCTGGGACGAAATCTTTATATTTATCAGCATATAATTGTCTACCTGTAATATTTGGTAAAGCAACTCCTGATGATTTATAAATACTTGCCGATGCATTCGTAATATTGTATTCCATTTTAGGAATGTAATCCAGTAAATTAATAGCCGCATAATCATTTTTTATCCAACCACAATTCTTTTTGGAATTCCATCTTATAGACCAATATTTATTTTCTCTTGAACCGATAATAGTAAATGTTGTTCCAGCACTAATTGTTCCTGAAGCTTTTCCGGCTGCTAAATCAGCAATTGAATGATAAACTGATATATTAGCCATTGGTACACCTTTAAATCCATTCAAAGTTTCACTTTCAATTCCACCACTACAAGCAGTATCACTTACTGTAACTTTATCATTGGTCTTATCCTTGCTGTCATCTTTATTATTGTTATTATTACCAGTTGAAGACCCAGAACTAGAACCTCCTGTACTTGGCTTATTTTCTGATGGTGTCGTTGTTGTTCCACCTCCACCATTATTTTCTGATGGATTGGTTGGAGTTGGTTGAGTCGGCGTAGTTTCTGTTTGTCCACCTGAAGTTTCACCACTAGGATTGGTAGGTGTTTCTGGATTAGGATTTGTATCATTATTATCATTATTATTGTTGTTATTGCTACTTCCAGTATTTCGACCATTATCAGTAAAAACAGCACCATCTAATTCTAAAATAGAATCGACACGATTAACAATATCAAATGAAGCAGAATCAGAATTTATGGTATAAGTATTACTCTTGGTAATAACTTCTACACTAGCTTTTGGAGGTGCTTCATAAATGTTATAAAAATTAATATCGTAAGTATTCAAACTAACATTTTCAGCAAATCTTCTTAAAAAGTTTTCAATATATTTTTCACGATTAATTCTTAGTTCGCCACTTTCTCTATAGTAACCATAATCGACTGCATCAACCATTGCTGCTTCCGATACTTCTTTTATTAAGTAATAGTCTTGGGTATTTGTTGTTGTTACATTAGATATCAACATCATAACAACTATTACAAATACACCAAGAACAATTATCCAATAGCCCCAATAAGATTCTTTCATTTATTTACGCCTCCTATTTCCAAGATGGACCTATACCCATAGCTTTATTTATTGTTCCTGTCCATTCGGTAAATTCTTGATTACGTTTGTTTTCAGTAAAGAATGTACCATTTGCATCTAAGAATCGACTCTTACATCTATATTGCATTTGTAATCCGGCAAATGTTCCTGATTCACAATTCAATGAATTTTCACCGCCAATTGCTAATCCTTCAAATGATGGTACAGTTGTATTTGTATATGAACCAGCAGCTTTATTATATTCTCTAATTTTACTCATTTGTGAAGGCGTAATAGTATAAGAATATTCAGGGTCAGCATAAGCTTCTTCACCTTTTTCTTCAATTTCTTTTTTCGTTGCAACTGCTTTATCAGTTGAGTTCCAGTTATAACCTACTTCTCTTTCATTAGGGAATAAATTATTTAAAGATACAGTTCTAAATTTGAAAGTACTGTTATTTCCATCAAATATACATGTATCGCATTTTAATGTACATTTGCCATCGACACAACTTTCATCATCAAAATAACAATCATCACCTTTGCAAGAGAAGTCACATGATGGACAGTTATTTATGTAGTGACATACATATCCACCATCAATTGAAGCTTTTATATCACCTTTATTATTTTGTAGTGAACATACAGCCCCTGGATTTCTATTAGCTAACTCTGTAAATGAAGTTAAAACACTTGTTGTATTACCAATCAAACGACCTAAAGTACTATTAGAATTTGATTGACCTATTTGACCATAAGTAAATTTAAAGTTGAATACACCACTACCGGTTTTTAATGCAACTGGTAAAGCTTCATCTGGTAATCTAGTCCATAAACAATCATTTCCATTACATTCAGGAGCATTTAGTTTTATTGTTCCATATTGTGTATAAGTTGAGAAACGACTATTTGGACGATAATTAGCTTCTTTGGTTTTTGATTTTTTAATCCATTTTGCACTACCAACATTTGCAGAAATTATTTTACATCCACCAGTTGTACATACAACATAGCTTTTTGATTTAATAGCACCATTAGGAACAGTAACATCATCACCGCTTACAGCACCACTTGTACAATTATATTGGTCATCAACATCGCCATTACAATATACGACTTCTTCACTAGTTGTTTCACTTCCGACTTTTTCAAATTTACCTTCAACTTGATTTAAATAATCTTCATCATAATTAAAGTCAATTGTTGGATTAAATTGCATGTTATTTGACCAACCATTAGATGCTAAATTATATGATTCAATATCATTAATTGTTGTACTTATTTGTCCAAAACAATCATTATATTTATTGATTATATCTCTCATTTTCTTGACACCAGATTCAAATGATGATTTAGCTGAATTTGCACTACTAGAAGCATTAGGTAATGTTTCGCCTGTAAATGAACCTGTTTCTTCTCTTGACGTTTGTGATGCATAATCAAATACATTATATTTCCATGAACATGTATAATATGTTCTTTTTTTAACTTCTTCAGTTAAATCTTCACTTGGTGTAGTAGCATCTTCACTTAATTCTGGTTGTTCTGGTTGAATTATTTCTTCATGTAGTTCACATCCGCCAAAACTATTCCATTTACTATATTCATTATAAGAACTTACAACAGAATATTGAGCATCTGCCAAATCATTTTCAAATTTTTCTTCATCAATTGGTGCAAATGGATTAGATGCACTGCTTGTATAGCAATCTCTTGTACCATTAATTTTTGTTGTTAATGTAAAGTATCCACCGCTTGTTGAATATTGAGCAGTTGGTACTGTAAATTGATAATTTTCTTTACACCAAACTTTACAATATGGATTTCCGTTCAATTCATTCGTAGCTTCAAATGATGTACCTGTTAAATCGTTTTTACCAAGTACACATTTCTTAACTTGATCTTCTTTTGGATTACATGAACTTGCCACTTCATTTATATCACTTACAACACCTGTATACTCACTTTGAGTATCGAAATTATTACAATCACTTGGTAAAGACATTGTTGGATTACAACTTACACATTTTTGATTATATTCATTACATTCTGGATCACTAGGATTAGTCTCACATTTATCTTTTAAAGTAGGACATAGACATTGATCATTGTAATCTGCTTCACTACATTCTTCACCATCACCAGCTCCTGGAGATGATTCTTTACAGTAATATTTAC
Source organism: uncultured Bacilli bacterium (assembly GCA_947625715.1). GTDB lineage: Bacteria > Bacillota_I > Bacilli_A > RF39 > UBA660 > Ventrenecus. The sequence goes on along the minus strand of CANQPR010000034.1, from coordinate 2,378 downwards.
CATCGCCACTTTGACTTGGTGTTTGACAAGTATGTGGTTTACATTCTGTATTGTATTCTTGTTCACTACATTCTTCGCCATCACCAGCTCCTGCATATGATTCTTTACAATAGTATTTACCATTGCCACTTTCTTCTGGAGTTTGACAGGTGTGTTTTTCAGGTTCAGGTTTTTTACAAGTATCAGCAGAAGGACAACTATATTTTGAAGCTTTTGTACTATCAGTAATAGGGAATGTCTGCGTATCTACAAGTTTACCATTTTGATATTTGCTATAGTAGAAATTACCCGTATAGTTATCATTACTATCTGTTTCACATGCACAGCTTTCATCTTCATCGCCATTTGGTTCCAAAGGAATTTCTGTTACTACTTTAATCATGCTTGGTTTATTTTTAATAAGAAGATGATTTTGATAATATTTTTGATTATCTACCGTATCATTTTCTTTAGATAACATCATTAATTTTGATAACGGAGAATATTCATCAATATAATTAGTATTTATTTTTATACCAAATTTCAAACCAGCATTTTCGCTCTTTTTTGGTTTACCCTCTTTAGTGTTTATTACAACTCTATATTTAGCTTTTGCTTGGGCCGGCCATGATTGAAGAAATTCTTGACTAACAATCTTATAGCCATATTTACTTGAATCTATTGAAAATTTAAAATCTTTAAAAGAAATATTTCGAGCTTTTCGAGTACCATCAGCTGCAACAACGATATCTAAGGTTACTCTATTATTTTTGGTATCTACTTGAGTATCAGTTATATTTGTCCGCCATTGGTCCATCCATAATTTACCGTTTTTAATTAAACTAGCAATGCTAACCTTACCATTTAGCCATTTATTAGCAAGATTAACTGTATAGTCATAAATTTCTAAAGCTTTTTGAGCTCTTTTAAGCGCAGTAGTAGTTGCACCATATTTTTTAATATATTCTCTAATTTTAGCTACTCCAGATTGATTATAATAATTTGCTGGTTTATAATCTATACTTCCAGTTTCATTTAAAAAGCCATACGCACCTTCAACATATCTAAAAACAGCACCAATAATAGCAGCATTATCATCAGATAAATTGTCGTTTATGATACCCATGCTCAACATTTTTTGATATGCAATTATATAAGCTAAAATATAAGCTTCAGGAATAGTACGACCATTATTTTCCATATTAGGGTCAAATTTAATATATTTACAAGTATAGTTTGAACCAGAACCTTGTTGTTTGTTTGGGTCCATGCAAAATCCATCACCTATAATTTGTTGTATTTGGCTTCTATCTTCTGTCCATGTACCAGTATATATTTTATACCGATACATAGATGCATTATGGGATACATCATAAACTAGTTCTTGTAAATGGATAGCTTTATAGCCTGGACAGGCAAATGAAGTATTATATTGTGAAGTAGGTTTACCAGTAACTAAAGCTTCTACTTTTCCCATCGTAAAAATTAATAATAAAGTAAATAAAATTAGTTTTAAATTCTTTTTCATTTCTACAAACCTCCCTATTTTAAAACTTTATCTTTTTTCTTTTTGAAATGATATACACAATTACTACTAAAACAGCTACTACAACCACTGCAGTAATAATAGGCATTGTATATTTTTCTAAAAAGCTTTTTTCCTGTTCTTCATTTTGTTGTGTTTGTGAATTAATTTGGGTTCCATTTATTATATCTTCTTCTGTTACATTAATTTCTGTTGTAACATATTCTTGGCAATAATATTTATCAGAATTTTGACAAGCTTCTAAACCAGATAAAATATTATACATTGGTGTTTTAACATTTATGGTTCTAAGTTCTGTATCTAAGCAATCCCCTTCACTAGAATACACTTTAATATCATACTCACGAATTTTACTTACATCTGGAACAGTAATTTCATATACTCCATCAGGAAATTCACTAGCTTCATGTGCTTCATAGAAATTATCTTCGGCATTAGTTACAGTAAAATGGATATTTCCAGAAATATTATAAATTCTTAATATTACTAGATAAACAGTTCTATATCCCGTTTCTAAGCCTCCAGCCAATTCTTCTGGAACATCAAATTGTTCAACACCATTATAATCAGTTACAATTTTTTTTAATGAATACTCAGCTTTCATATTGGCTGCTGCTGTATTTAATTGAATTTCTGTACTAGCATCACACGCTGCATAAGCAGTTTTACTCATCAAAAGAAAAAGGCAACTAAAAAATATAACAAAGTATTTTAATTTTTTTTCTTTCATTAAAAGTCACCAACCTAATTTCACACCGTTATTGTATCAAATCATCGCTGTAATTTCAACCCTTAATTGCATTAACAAAAAAAGATAATGGCATGGATTATTCAAGCATTATCTTTAATTTAT
>CANQPR010000033.1 GCA_947625715.1 uncultured Bacilli bacterium | reverse complement strand
CAGCAAATCCATTAAACGATGCAAATAAAGTTATAAAAGAATCCCTTCATGCTTATAGTTTAGCAAATATAACTTTAAAAGCTAACGATGTAAAGAATTATTATTTATTATTATATATGGATGAAAAAACACCGTTAAATGAAGAAACTCAAAATGCAACATGGAAAGGCAAGATAACTTTAAGTGCAGAATATAAATATGACCAATTTGTTAATAGTGGAACAATAAGAAAAATTGCTTCATCTGATATAAAAGGAATGTGGGGATACAAAGATAGATTAACAAAGATAGTAATAGAAACAAAGAAAAGTGAAAAAACAGGAAGTGAAGGACAAACAGTATATGGCCCATTTAATGAAGGTGTTTCAGAAAATGCAAAGGCCGTTCAAAGTTATGTCGTATGTGACACAGAATATACCAATTGTATAGGCTATTTACAAGGGGACGGTGGAATAAAATTAAATAGTGATAGTAGAGGATTATTTTATGATTTTAAAAAAGTAACCAAGATAGAAGGAATAGAAAATCTAGATACCCGAGGTGTAACAAATATGCAGTCTATGTTTGGATATATGAGTAGTCTAGAAGAATTAGATTTAAGTAATTTTGATACAAGTAGTGCAACAACTATGATTCAAATGTTTTATAGAATGAGCACTATACAAGAATTAGATTTAAGTAGTTTTAATACAAATAAAGTAACAGAAATGTATGATATGTTTAATGGAATGAGCAATATACAAGAATTAGATTTAAGTACATTTGATACCAGTAGTGTAACAAATATGGTTGGTATGTTTAGGGAAATGAGCAATCTAGAAACCTTAACATTTGGTGAAAATTTTGATACGAGTAGAGTAACAAGTATGAGTGCTATGTTTTATGGTGTAAGTAATTTACAAACCTTAGATTTAAGTAGTTTTAATACAAATAAAGTAACAGAAATGTATGATATGTTTAATGGAATGAGCAATATACAAGAATTAGATTTAAGTACATTTGATACCAGTAGTGTAACAAATATGGTTGGTATGTTTAGGGAAATGAGCAATCTAGAAACCTTAACATTTGGTGAAAATTTTGATACGAGTAGAGTAACAAGTATGGGTGCTATGTTTTATGGTGTAAGTAATTTACAAACCTTAGATTTAAGTAATTTTAATACGACTAGTGTAACAAATATGCAAAATATGTTTCGCGAAGCAAGTAAATTAAGTAAAATTACATATGGCCCAAACTTTATCCATAATGGTGAAGCTGATACAAGTTGGATGTTTTCTGGTTGCCCAGCAAACAAACCAAATAAAGATGTCCATCCATCATGGGAAGGTGTCTTTTGATTAGAATAGTTAGGCTATTCTTTTTTTAATAACCTTTAAGGGTGTGGCTTGCAAAGGGCAAGCCATCAAAATTCCACTAGCTAAGCTAGTGGAATTAGAAGACTTATAGTAATATGACATCTCGCGTGCTATAATATGGTGCGTTCAAGCCCATATTAAAAGCACGAAAGGAGAGATGTCATGGCTAAAAGTTTAGCACATACAAAGTATATGTGCAAGTACCATATTGTATTTATACCAAAATATAGGAGAAAAATAATATACAATAAGTTAAGACAAGAAATACAAAAATACATAAGAGATTTATGCAAATGGAAGGGAGTGGAGATATTGGAAGGACATATGATGCCAGACCATATCCATTTGTTAGTAGAAATACCACCAAGAATAAGTGTATCAAGTTTTATGGGGTATTTAAAAGGAAAAAGTAGTTTGATGATATTTGAAAAAAATCCAAATTTAAAATATAAGTTTGGAAATAGAAATTTTTGGGCAACAGGATATTATGTAAGTACAGTAGGACTAAATGAAGCAACAATAAGGAAATATATAAGAGAACAAGAACATGAAGATATGATGGAAGACAAATTAACCAAAAAAGAATATGTTAACCCTTTTAAAGGTTTGCTAAAGTAATCATTACACTGGGCTTGAACTAGAGAAAGCCAACCTCCATTTGCGGGTTGGTAGATATTAGGGCCTTATAGGCCAAGTTAAAACCACGCCTTTTAGACGTGGTTATTAATTTTTAAAATTTTATTGACACGGGAAGGGGGTATTATTATAAAATAAATATCAAGAATAGAGTTGATATTTATTATGAAATTAAGTCAATATAAAGAAAAGAAGAATCATAGAAAATTAGCATTTGTAATTGTGGCCATAATTTTTTTAATAGGTGGAATAATATTAGACAAAACTTTTGCCAGCTTTAAAGAAAATAAAAGCTTTAAAGTAATGGAGGGAAATTTCATTTATGAAGGAAGTGGCGATATTATATTTGCCTTTTATCATGGAAAAGAATCACTTACAAAAATGCCTGGGAAAGAAAATGATGATAATTTAATATTTGACAAGGGTGAATGTGATAAGGGTGCTAGTATACAGTGGAGTGATGAATTATGGGCACCAACTGTAATGAATTTACAAGAATCCAAAACAACTTGTATGTTATATTTTAAAAAAATATATGACCCGATATGTAATAGTGCAGGAGATAATAGTGGTGCATGTTATTTAGCTAAAAAGGGCGAAAATGATAAAACAAATTTAATATATGATAATACTAAAGATAATAATATACGATTTGTGGGTGCTACTCCAGATAATTATGTTAAATTTAATAATGAAACTTGGCGAATCATTGGGGTTATGGATAATATAGAAGATGAATCAGGTAATATAGGAAGCCACATAAAAATTATTAGAGACAGTATAGGAGAATATAGCTGGGATACTTCAGAAACTAGCATAAATGGTGGTTTAGGAATAAACGAATGGAGTACATCTGCTATAACAAAAGTCTTAAATGAAAATTATTATCATAAAGAACCTGGTGGAACATGTTATAAGAATAAAAATTTTTCTAAAAAGGATTGTCCAAATTGGGAGGAAATTGGCTTAAATGATGAAGCAAGAAGTATGGTAAGCAAAGTAAAATGGAACACTGGCACATTAAAATATTCGATTGACAGTATTTTTTTAGCAACCAATGTTTATGAAATGGAACGGAGTGAAAATGCAATTAAAAATTGCTTAAGTACCGTTGATGCTTGTAATGATGAAATTATAAGAACAACATCGTGGCCTGGATATGTGGGCTTAATGTATATTAGCGATTATGGCTATGCAATAGGTGGAGAGAATAGACAGAGTTGTCTAGAAAATGCTATGAATAATTTGGATCAAGAGCCATATAAAACTAATTGCCCATCAAACAGTTGGTTATATGATGGTACTAATGGACAATGGCTTATGTCACCATATTATCAAAGTAATAATGGCTCTAGCGTCAGTTTTTTATATCCTGCTGGGGCATTAGGCACAAGAAATGCATTTAACGCTTCAGTTGTTCGTCCTGTTGTTTATTTAAATTCTAGTATTAAAATTGAAGCTGATTCATCAGAAGACTATGGCTCTAGTACCAATCCTTTTCGATTAGTAGCTTAATATTACATTTTATTTTTCCTTAAATAAACTTTTCGTTGCGAAATAAAACACAACTTGATATAATATAGTTTAGAGTAGGAGTGTGTTTATTATGTCTAAAGACGATGATGAAATATTACAACCCACAAAAGAAGTATTTGAATTAAATGATTTGGAAGAAATTAATTCAAATGATGATAATGTAGTAAAAGATGTCTTTTTAAATATGGATGAATCTGATTTACAATTTCAAGAAGAAGTAGAAAAATTAGATGTTCCAGAAGACACCGTTATTATTGAACCAAAAAAAGAAGCCAAAAAGAAAAAGAAATTTAAAGAAAAAATGGCTGATTTAAAAAAGAAATGGTCTTCTTTACCTAAAAAGAAAAAAGTAATCATTATTGTTGTAACTGTCATTGTTTTAATTGCAATTATCGTTGGTTTGTTTTTCTTGTTTTCTAAAAAAGAAGAAGTTGTTCAAAATGTTCCTGATGTCATACTTGAAGAAGATAACTATCGTTATGAAAACGGAATTTTATATTTTTTAGAAGATGACGAAGAATTAGGAAGTTATGAATGTACAAACAAAGATGAAGAACTTTGTTATGTTGCTTATTTAACAAATGACGATGATTTCGATGAATTAAAACAAGTTGATGAAGATGGTGAAACTTTACAATTAAGAAGTAAAATCTATAATGAACGATATGTTTTTGTTTTTGATAATCAAAGCAAAAAAGATAAAGTTATTAAATTATATGATATTAAAGATTCTAAAGTTTTAGATGAATATACCGAAATAAAGGCTTATGAAGAACATGAAGATGAAGTAGTTTTAAAAAATTTGGAAAGTAAAGTAGGACTTTTAAGATTAAAAGATGAAAAAGAAGAAGTTATTCCTTTTGACTATGATTATTTAGGTATATTTAAAGATGATAATAATCTAGATAAAATAGTTGCTAAAACTGATAGTGGTTATGTCTTAATTAATCAAAATAATGATACGATAACAAATACAATGAACAGTTTAATTGTCGGCGCTAATACGACCCATTTAAAAACAAAAGATGAAATGGGTGTTTACAGTGTTTATTCATATCAAGGAGAATTAGTTGGTAATGGCGATTATGCTTTATTATTAGATGGTTATTGTATATTTGCAAGAGATATGAAATTGTATGTAACTGATTATCAAAAACATCCAATGAATATTGAAGGCATTGCTGTTTATAATGAAGATTATAATCAAGTTGCAACTTATAAAAATAATAAACTAGTTTCTACTAAACAATCTTTTGATGCCCAAGTATATGATAAAACCCTTACTTTAAATATTTATAATGATAATGATAGAGAAAGTAAAACTATTAATTTATCAGAAGGAATTTTATCTGCTAATTTAAAATTAATTAATTATTTTGATGGTCGTATTTATTTTTATCAAGATGAAGCTAAAAATGAATTATTAGGTTCTTATTCTTGTGAAAATAAAAATGCTATTGACACTAATAGTAATGAATTAAAAAGTTGTACAATTGCTAAAGAATCTATATTTAATGAAACCAATGGTAATACTAAAGAAAAAGATTTAAGTGCATCTTTAGGAACAATTCCAATCTTTAATCATCGTTTTGCTTTTATTAAAGATGGCGAAGAAACAATTATTTTATATGATTTAAAGAACAATGATTCCAAAGCAACTTATAAGCATGTTGATACAAGAAGCTATACTAATACTTCTGATATAACTTTCGTTGATACTAATAATATTTATTATATTGGTCAATCAGGTCGAAGTGGTAAATTTGGCCTTGCTAAAATAACAGCTGACAATGTTGAAGTCCAAATTGATTTTGATAATAAAAGTATTAAACGCTTAGGAGATTACTATGTATTAGAAAAAGATGATGGATACTATTTATCTGATGTAGGTGGAGGACTACTTACTAGTGCAAAGAAAAATCCAATTGTCGATTATCAAAGCCAATATGTTAAAACCCTAAAAGATAATAAGTATCAAATAAGTGGCTTTAAACAAGATGAAGTAAATGATACATATGATTATGTTATGTTATATGAAAAATATTATGCCACTGTAAAAGATAAAACTTTAAGTATATTTGCTTATAACAGTGAAGAACCAAAATATGTATTAAATAAAAAATTAGTTTTAGATAATTATCAAAATGAAGGTACATTAGCATTTAGATTAACTTTTAATAATACAAAAGTAACAATTGAAATAGGTCAAAGTAACAATACTTATGAAAGCATCGAAGTTGATTTATCAAAACCAATTGAAAAAGAAGAAAAAGAAGAAGAATCTGATACACCTAGTGAAGAAAAGAAAGAATCATAACTAATGGAATATGAAACAAAAAAAGCTCGAAAAGGAGCTTTTCTTCTAATTATTATTTTATTAATTATCTTTTTACCATTATCAGTAATAAGTGTTTTATTAAGAAAAACGATTACGAATAAAATTGATACCCCTCAAAATGTTAATCATGAATTATTATATGATAATAAAATGTGGTTTTATGATAGTGATGATAAATTCTTAGCAAGTTATGAATGCCATAGTAGCGATTGTGATTATGCTAATCTTGATATGGATAAAAAAACTTCTTTATTTAATAATCGTTTTGCGTTTATAACAGATGAAATAAAAAATATGAAAGTAGTATTTTTATATGATGCTTTAAATAAAGTTTCTTATGAATCAATTCCTTATAAAAGAATTGTTAGTATAATGGATAATTATGTAATTTTAGAAAATTTAAATGGCTATTATGGGGTAATTAGTCTTTCGTCAACTCCTAAAACGGTAATTGATTTTAATTATAATTATATATCTTTACACAATGAAAAGTTAATTGCTAAACAAAATGATAAATGGTATTTAATTACTTTAAATAATGAAATTTTAACTAATCCTATAGAGGAAGAAATTATCGATTTTAATGATTTTTATTTAATTGTTTCCAATCAAAATGGTTTATATAATTTAGTTGATTATAATGGGTTAGATAAATTAAATGGTGATTGTCAAAAATTAAATTTTGTTGGTAAAAAACTTGAAGTCCAAATAAATGATACTTACTATATATATGATTATGAAAATGATTTAATTGTGAGTGAAGTATACAATGTTTTAAATAATCAAAATTATGAAGCTAAATTAACTGAAGATGGCTTAATTGAAATATATGCTGATAATCAATTTTTAAATTCCCTTATAAATTAAGGTTGATTTCTTATAAAAAGTTTTGTAAAATAAAAATACATAGCGAAGAACTTGAGGAGTACATAACAATTTTTTTAAAGAGACTTTGTGATTGGTGGAAAACAAAGAAAAAGAATTATGGAAGGTTGCAAGGGAGCTAGAACCGGAAAAGTTTTTCCGTTATCAAAAATAAGTAAAAATAAGGATGGTACCGTCTATATTGACTCCTTTGGTATCATCTTTTTTATATTTAAAGAAAGGTATGAGAAAAATGTTAGATAAAAAATATAACGCCCAAGAAAAAGAAAGTAAATGGTTAAATTATTGGCAAGAAAAGAAAATATATGAATTTAAAAGAGATAATCGAGAAATATTTTCAATTGATACCCCCCCACCAACTGTCAATGGTAAAATCCATATTGGCCATATTTTTTCTTATTCTCAAACAGAAATGATTGCTAGATATAAAAGACTTAGGGGATATAATATTTTTTATCCATTCGGTTTTGATGATAATGGCCTACCTAGTGAAAGATTAGTAGAAAAAGAACAAGGTAGAAAAGCCCATGATATTGGTCGTGAAGAATTTTCTCGTCTTTGCTATGAAACAACTGATAAATATGAAGAAGAATTTCAAAACTTATTTAGTAAATTAGGTGTTAGTACAGATTGGAATATTCATTATAAAACCGTAAGTAAATCAACAATAAAAATAAGTCAAAAATCATTTTTAGATTTGGTTAAAAAAAGTCGGTGTTATCATAAAGAAAGTCCAGCTCTTTGGTGTAATGAGTGTTTAACATCCATTGCCCAAGCAGAACTTGAAACGAAAACAATTAAAACAACATTTAACTATGTTAATTTTAAAACAGTTGAAGATGGTGAAGAATTTACTATTGCTACTACAAGACCAGAATTACTTCCTGCTATAGTATGTGTATTTGTAAATCCAAATGATGAAAAACACAATCATTTAATTGGCAAAACAGCGCATATTCCTATTATTGATGTACATGTACCAATTATGGGTGATGAAAAGGTTGCTATTGATAAAGGTACAGGTGTTGTTATGTGCTGTACTTTTGGAGATCAAACCGATATTGAATGGTGGAAAAAATATAACTTACCTTTGAAATATATTTTTACTGATGATGGAAAGATTATTAATGAAGTTCCAAACTATGGTGGAATGAAAATCAAAGAAGCTAGAAAAAAAATAATTGAAGATTTACAAAATGGTGGATATATAGTTAAAATTGAAGAATTAGAACATGAAGTTCAAACACATGAAAGATGTGGTAGGGAAGTAGAATACTCTGTTATGAAACAATGGTTTATAGATATTATGAATCATAAAGAGGATTTCTTAAAAATTGGTAACGAAATTAAGTGGTATCCTAAGCACATGCATACTAGATACGAAGAATGGGTAAATAATATTGCTTGGGATTGGTGTATATCAAGACAAAGATATTTTGGTGTTCCATTTCCTGTTTGGTATTGTAAAGAATGTAAAGAACCAATTTTTGCTAAAAACGAAGATTTACCTGTTAATCCATTGGTTGATAATCCTAGCATAAACGAGTGTCCTAAGTGTAAATGTAAAGAATTTATACCTGAAACAGATGTTATGGATACATGGGCAACTTCTTCAGTAACACCATTAATCAATATGAGATATGGTGAAAAAGAAAACTATGAGGATATATTAAAACCAATGAGTATTAGAACAAATGCTTCAGAGATAATAAGAACTTGGGATTTCTATACTATTGTAAAGAGTTTTTATCATTTTAATCAAAGACCATGGGATAATGTAATGATTTCTGGCTTTGTTATGGCTAATAAAGGGGAAAAAATAAGTAAATCCAAGGGAAATAGTAAGGTAGAACCTATTGAACTGATAAATCAATATTCTGCTGATGTTATTAGATACTGGGCAGGATCTGGAAGACTTGGAACTGATATTGTCTTTAGTGAAGAAACACTTTTAAGAGGTAAAAAATTAGTAAATAAAATATGGAATGTATCTAAATTTATTGAAATGCATTTACAAGATTATATTGATAAAGATTTTGATAATTTTGAATATATAGATAAATGGATATTAGGTAGTTTTCAAGAAATGGAAGAAGGTTTTATAAAATACCTTGATGATTTTGAAGTCGGTTTAGCTCTTAATCATTTAGAAAAGTTTTTTTGGAATTTCTGTGATAATTACATAGAAATAGTAAAACATCGTTTATATCGTCCTGAGGAATTTGGTGAAATTTCTAGATATTCTGGACAAAAGACGGTATATATAATTCTATATAAATTATTGCAAGATTTTAGTATTTTCTTTCCATTTATTACCGAAGAAATTTATCAAGAACTATACCATGATAGTATATCAATTCATTTAACAAATATTAAACCACTTAACTATGATTTTGTTAAAGAAGTAAAAAATGGTAATGATATTATTGCAATCATAAGTCAAGCTCGAGGTGAAAAATCAAATAATAGTGTTTCATTAAAAACCCCAATTAAAAATTTAGATTTAAGTTTAAATGAAGATTTAAAAGAAGCAATAAATTTAGCTATTAAAGATTTCAAAGCTACATTATTTATTGAAAATTTAAATATTAGAGATATTAATGAGGGTTATTCTGTCGATAAAATTGAATTAAATTATGATATAGATGAAAATAAAGCATAGATATTTCTATGTTTTTTAGCTTGTTATTTATAAATTTTTGTGGACAAATGGATATTTTTTTGCTAGAATACCATTTTAGATATAAAAAGGAGGGACTTTTAATGGAAAAAGTAGTATATCAAATACCTTTAAAAGAAATGATAAAAACTGATATAAATATGGATAATTATTATATATCTACTAGCTTAAATTATCAAAAAAATATGAAGAGATTAGGAAGTAGGGGACGCCAAAATTTAAAGACTAATGTTGCTTTTTGGGATAGTGTTGGTTCAATCCCTTTAAATACTGGTGTATATTTAGAAAAATTATTTGAAAATGAAGATAATTATGTTGCTATTCAAAATATTGATTTAGGAAAAAGTGGTGCTTATTATACTAACAGTGTAGTATTAAATAATATTTTAAATAATGGTTATTATAATTACCATATAAAGGGCGAAAATATTTATAGTTTAGCTTTAAAGCATAATATATTTCAAATGCCTAATGATATGATGAGTTTAATTGCTTATATTAAATATCCGCAAGATAATAAAACAGGAACATTAGTTGCAAGTTTTCCAAAAGAATATTTTGATGAATATAAAAGATTAAAACCAGAACATTTTTATGATATTTATGCTACTGATGAAAAATTGGGAGACGATTATTTTTATATAAAACCAATGTATTTAAAGGGTTATATATCATGTGATAGAGGCATTTGCTCACCAATTTATAATCCTTTAGCTTTAAAAGATAGCAATAAATTAGTAAGAAAAATAAATAAATAATGTAAAAGTCATATATTGATTTTTACTTTTTTTAAGTTTTTTAATAGTTATTTTTTCTTTGAAAAGACGGAAATTTGACATTTTCCCAGAAAAATGGTATAATTATTGTACATCAGGGGAATATAAAAATAATCAAAACTTGACATTTATAAACTTTTATGATAAAATTGCTATCACAAAAGGGTTTAGGGGGTATGTTAAATGAAAAGTTATGTATTAGATTATGTTAATGAAAACGAATTTAAAAAATTAGAAAGAGCTTTAAAAAAATATAATATGTTGGCTTATAAAAAGTTGACTTTTAGTTATTATCCATCATTAAAAGAGGGTAATTTCTTAGGTGAAATGGTTGCACAAAATAAAAAAGCTGGAACATATACTTATGAATTAAAATTACCAAGTGATCCATTATTTGCTCAAGTTCATGGGTCAGTAAAACTTATATATACTGTTTATAAAAAAGAAGAAACAATTATGTTAAAAGAAATTACACCAAAAGATATTTTATTAGAAGGGCATCAATCAGAATTAACTACATATAAAGGAATAATGATTAGTAAATCTAATGCATCTAAAGATATTTTTAAAATTGATTTATTAAGTATGTTACAAGATAAATAATTTATCTTGTATTTTTTTGTCACTTTTAATCATAATATTAATATAATGAAGGAAATTGAAGAGCAACTAAACGAATTAAAAATTGAAGATTATATATGGTTACTTTTTATTTTTGTTTCAATAGTTGCTTTAATTTCTAATTATTATGAAAGAAAATATGTCGTAACTAAAAATAAAAAAGATTTTAAAATATATAAAACTATTAATATAGATTTGTTAATTATTTCGTTTTTAGTGTATTTATATTTTTCCTTATTAAGTTACAAAAAATATAAACAGACTTTAAAAACGGGTAATATTAGGGAATTATTTTTTAGTAAACTTAATTTATTTGCGACATCTTTATTTTTAATAGCGGGTTTATTGAATATTTTTATTGAAAGTAAAAGTGATATAGAAGCAGGGGATATATTTTTATAATTGATAAATATGTTCATTAAAAATAGTTAGTAAAGTAACTAACTATAGTATATTACAAAATATTATAAATCTAGTAACAGTTTTGCTATCATTTTCATACTTCTTTCTTGTTGGGCTTCTAATTCAGCTCTTTGATTATTTGATAGTGGGACGTTTCCTTTAATATAATCATAATATAAATTTTTTATTTGAAGTGATTCTGTAGGATATATTTCTTGTTCAGTAAAACCATTTCTATATAAAGAATGTTTTGAAGTTTTGAAAGTTAAATAAGTTGATAAATCATTAGCTTTAGTAACCATCTCATTTAATTCATTAATGTTATATACAGTAGGGGTTATTAAACGAATAATATCTCTTTTAAAACATTTCCAAAAACATCTAATTGTATATCAAGTTCTGACATTAAATTTTAGATAGACATACAATCTTTATTTCCTATTTTTTCTATAATACTTACTAATAAAAGGGCTTTCTTTCGTACAATATTTGAATATCTTTGAAAATATTCTAATGTATAGGGTTCAAAGCAATATCTATTTGCGCTTATAGCATCAACAAATTTTTGCAATGATGATTTAATATCTTCATCTGTCCATTCACCTATATTTGTGTTTTTCTTAGGTCTTGGACTTTCAATTCTTTTCTTTAGCTCTGGATTTTCCTATTCAAATGTTTTTTTTAAATATTCTTTTATTTGTTCTTTAGAAACAACAATTTGCGTATTGTTAATTTCATTTTTAATATCATCTAATCTGTTTTCTAGTATATTTTCTAATATTGTAATAATATATTTAGATTCATAGTATTGAGTATCTGTACTATCAAAATAAGGTTCAAAATTTAAGTTTTTCATATAAAATTCTCCTTTGCTTTGATTTATTATAGCATATTTTCCTTTAATTTTATTATTTTATATTGCATATTTGATTGAAAACTCTAATTTCTATGTTATAATAAACGGCGAATGGAGGTTTTTTATTGTGAAAATAATAACAGAAAATGCAGTTTATGTCCAAAAGAATGATATAGCTTATTTAACTCATACGGATTTACCTATTCCTGCTTCAATATTTACGAAAGTTTTTGGAAATGATATAGCTATAATCGATGATAGTAATAGATATGAATTTGAAAAATTTGAAGACGCTAGAGAAATTAATTTTTTTAAAAAACTTGATTGGATAGTTGATTATAATTTAGTAAAAGATTTATCTGATGATGAAATTATTAAAATGGGACAAAGTGTTGCTCAATTAAAAAATCAAATTGCTCAAAAATTTAATTCAATGTCGGAGGGTGAACGAGAAAAACATCTTGATATGGTCACTCAATGTGAATTGTTGGATTTTAAAATTTATTCACTAAGAGATATTTTATGGTATAAACAAGGACATTTAAAAATGACTTTACCTGTAAGTTTTGATAATCAAGAGGAATTTGTTCGAAGAAATGAAAAAGGAAAACAAAAACTAATAAGAAAAATTTTTCCTTTTAGAAAAAATTAAAATAACTATAAAAATACAATTGTGTTCATCTAAATTGACAAAATAAAACTACTTTCAATTTAATTTTGAGAGTAGTTTTATATTCAGCTCGTATTTTTTAAAGCTTGGTATCTATTTGGTGCTTTTGGTGGGACTCGAACCCACACACCCTTTTCGGATAACAGATTTTGAGTCTGCCTCGTCTACCAATTCCGACACAAAAGCAATACAAACAAATTATAGCATATTAATTTGTTAATTAAAAGGTTATTTTTGCTTTTTGATGGCATATTCGTTACAATTCACAGCCAATTTGAATGACATCATCAAAAGCAACGAGATTATTCGTTGTTTTTTGCTTCTTCTTTTT